>CAYWTP010000250.1:0-5612 GCA_964461215.1 uncultured Ectothiorhodospiraceae bacterium
CCTCATTGAAGCTTGCTCTGTCTGCATCCTGTTCCCCGTCATCTATGCGTTTTCCGCAGCACATCGCTGCGGCCTCATTGAAGCTCCACCAGCTACATCAAGGACTTCATTGCCTACGTGGTTTTCCGCAGCACATCGCTGCGGCCTCATTGAAGCGGGGCGAGGACCCCAGGGGGTGTCTGCTGGTGAACGGTTTTCCGCAGCACATCGCTGCGGCCTCATTGAAGCTCGGTGACCGCTGGGATCGTGGCCGAGGTCACCGTCGCCGCATTCCGCAGCACGTCGCCGTGATTGGCGAGCGTGCGCCCCGGTGAGCCGAAAGGCCTTTCTTGGTCGGCTACCGCGAGGCTCGGGCTGGTTGCGGCGGGCGCGGGACATTGGGTGCCGGTACGGCAGGTACATGCCATCCGTCCGCGTCGCGCAGCCAGGCGACAAAGGTATCGGCATCCAAGGGCCGGCTGATGCCGAAGCCCTGGGCAAGATCGCAGCCCAAGCGCTTGAGCTCTGCGAGTGTGGCGTCCTCTTCGACCCCTTCGGCGGTAACGCTCATGCCCAGCTCGTGGCCCAACGCGACGATCGAACGCACGATATAGGCGTCCTCCCGGTCAGAGAGCATGTCGGTGACGAAGGCGCGGTCAATCTTGAGCTCATGAAAGTCGAGCCGCTTAAGGTAGGCCAGAGACGAGTAGCCCGTGCCGAAGTCATCCAGGGACAGGCGGAACCCCTGCTCCTTGAGCTGTCCGAGCACCTGGATACCGCGCTCGGGCTCTTTCATTACGGTGCTTTCCGTCAGCTCCAGCGTCACGCTACCGGGCTCGGTGTCGTACGCATCCCGCAGCGTGCGAACGAGTTCCACGAATCCAGGGCTGCGCAGGTCGCGGGCCGAGATATTGAGGCTGATGTCAATATCAACGCCGGCCAGCCGCCACGCCTGGATCTGTGCCAGCACGCGGTCTACCACCCAGGCCGTGACCGATGTGATCAAGCCGGTCTGCTCCGCGAGCGCGATGAACTCTCCGGGCGGCACGAAGCCGTGATCGGGATGCTTCCAGCGCAGGAGGGCCTCCGCCGAGGTAACGCGGCCGGTGACCAGGTCCAGCTTGGGCTGGTAGTGCAGCCGAAGCTGATCGGTACCGAGGGCGGCGCGAAGCTCCGCAACCAGCGTCACGGTGCGGGGGTTCACTTCGTGCTCGGGCTGATACACCAGACACTGGGGCCAGGTGTCGAAGCTGGCTCGCTTGGCGACGCTGGCACGCCGCAGCAGGGCCTGGAAGGTCTGAGCCTGGGCTGGCCACAGCGCGATGCCGCCGCGGATCTCGATGTCGACCTGGACTTCGCCTATCACCGCGAGCCCGCCGACAGCCGACATCACCGCGTCGGCCTTGGTACAAGCGACGTTGGTGCTGCCCACCTCCGCGAGCAATACACCGAAGACACTGGCGCCGAACCGCACCGCCATGTCCGGATGGGTCACGGCTGCGTCGAGCCTCCGCGCGACCTCCCTCAGAAGCTGGTCCCCACGGTCATGGCCAAGGGCATCGTTGATGTCTGCGAAACGTTCGATATCGAAGACGAGCAGACCCATGCCACTTCCTGCCGGTCTCCCAGCCGTCATCAGCTCGAACCGCTCCATCAAGAGGGTCAAATTCGGCAGTCCCGTGAGCGCATCGTAGTAGGCAAGCAGCCGGATCTTCTCCTGGTTCTTCTTGCGCCACGTAATGTCGCGCACCAGCGCCTGAAGATAATCGTCGGCGCCCAGCGCGGCGCGGCTCAGGCTCACCTCGGCCTCGAACACAGAGCCGTCCTCGCGCCGGGCTGTCCACTCGAAGAACTGCGGCGCCCCGCTACGCGCGTCGGCCAGTTGCCTCGCCAACCGATTCATGTCTCTCCCATCTCCAGTCGGGAGCTGAGAGGAAAGCTCCATCAGGGACTTCCCGTGTAGCTGTTCGCGGGAAACCTGGAACATCTCGGCCGCCTTGGCATTGCAATCGACACAGCCATCGGCACCGAGGATGAGGATAGCGTCGCTGGCGCTCTCGAACAGCGCACGGAACTTCGTTTCACTCCTGGCTAGCTCAGCGGTACGCTCCGCCACACGGTCCTCCAGGTCCCGGTTGAGGCGTTCGACCGTTGCCTTCTCGGCACGCACATCCTCGACCAGCCTGGCGTTGCGGTGCTGGAGGATCAAGTTGTCCATCAACGTCCTGTGTACGCGCGACATGCTGACGGCCAGAAACGCGAAGTAGGCCAGCAGGCCAACTCCAAAATCAGCCAGAGCGCCCGTGTGGGCGGTGAGGAGGTGGACCCCCCCCGGCAGCAGCGCGGGAGCGGCAAACGCTAAGAATGCCGTTCGGGAGACCGCCAGCGTCACCACGGCACCAGAGGCCATGCCCGCCGTCAACAGCACGGCGACGCCGGCGTAGGCAATAGAATCAGGCGGCGTGGCCACGACGACGGGCAGGCTCCAGGCAGCACCCGCGCAGGCCGCGCCGAGAACGAACAAGCGTAGCCAGTACCTGCTGCGACCGACCGCAGCCGAGGCCAGGAACCTCCGCACGGTCAGCCAGCGGAAGGCGGCAATGAGGGAAACCAGCGTCACCCAACCTACCCCCAGCGGGGCGGGCACCGCATTCCGCAGGGTCAGTGCGAGGAACGCTGCAAGTACGACGTGGAAAGACAGGCTCGATGGCGCCTGCTCGTAGAGGGTGCGGACCTGGGCGTCGAGGAGAACGGCGTCGTGGACCCCGGCATCTGTCGGCAGTACAGTGGTATTCACCGCGGCCGGCGTACGGATTCTGAAAGACACGTCTCAGCCCCCCTCCGTTGCCGCCGCGGCAACCCGCGCATCCACGCAACAGCATCCAGTCTCAGTGTCGGCCTGCGGGCTGACGGCCTTTGGTAGCCTCGTGGCGACCGGGGTATTCGTCACCTTGGCCACGCACCGAGCTTACCGGTGATCGCTGGCCGCCCGACAGCAACATCAAAGAGCTGCTTTCAAACGATACCTCCGCTGCCGACGTGCCCCACTCCCAGGGCTGGAGCAGGTGCTCATACGCGGAACTGTCCCACAAGCCCTTGCAGCTGAGTCGCTAGCTGTGAGAGCTGACTGCTCGCCGACGAAGTCCCATCTGCCTGGGTTGCGGTCCGCTCCGCTATCTGGCTGATGTTGGTGATATTCCGGCTTATGTCCTCGGCGACTGCATTCTGCTCTTCCGCAGCACTCGCAATCTGAATGTTCATGGAGGAGATGGATGAGACCGCCTCGGCGATCCCGTTCAGAGCGAGTCGCGTGTTGCCCGCTTCCTGTACGGTCGCGTGGGCCTCATTGCGCCCTTCCTGCATGACGTCGGCCGCTTCCCTGGCACCGGTTTGCAGGCGCTCGATCATCTCCTGGATCTGGTGCGTGGATTCCTGAGAACGCCTCGCCAGGGTCCGTACTTCATCCGCAACCACAGCAAACCCGCGCCCCTGCTCTCCCGCACGGGCCGCCTCGATGGCCGCATTCAGAGCAAGCAGGTTGGTCTGCTCGGCAATCCCGCGAATGACATCCAGAATGGTCCCGATGTTCTGGCTTTCGCTCTCCACCGTCTGAATGACGCCCGCCGCTCTCTCGACTTCCGCCGCCAGCTTGTCGACCCGGTCGATGGCCGCATTGACGGTCGTGCGCGCATCCCCGGCCTTGGACTCGGCCTCCTGGGTGGCACGGGCCGCCTCGGCCGCGTTGCGGGCAACCTCCTGAACCGTCGCCGACATCTCATTCATTGCGGTCGCTACCTGATCCGTACCGGACTGCTGCTCCCGAATAGCATTTCTGGTCTGAACAGCGGCCGATGACAACTGCTCGCTGGACGAAGAAAGCTGCCCTGTGGCGCTCGTGATCCGCTGCATCAGCGTCTGCAGCCTCTCTACGAAGCGGTTGAATGTGCGCCCGAGCCGCGCGAACTCGTCCCGGCCGCCCTCCTCCAGCCGCTTGGTCAAATCCCCTTCCCCGGCGGCCACGTCTTCCATGCGAACGATTAGCTCATGCAGGGGTCGTGTGATCGCGGGCGGAAACAGCAGCGCCAGCAGTCCACAGACAGCCAGGCCGGCGATGGAGATGGCAAGCACCATGAATCTGCCGTGCGCTGCCGCGGCTTCGGCGTTCTCGGTGGCCTCGGCGGACGTCTTGAGGATTAGTGCGGAGAGCTGGTCGAGCACGCTGCGCATCGCCTGGAACTCCTCGGCACCCCTCCCCAGTGTCAGATCGATGGCCGTGCTACGGCCGATGCGGGTGTCCGCGGCCCGCTGCGACACGATCTCGTCGGTGGTCTTCTGCCATGTGGCCTGCAATGTCTCGTAGCGCTCCAGCAGCGCCTTGGCGCGGGGATCCGGGTTCAGCGCCGCGAACTTCGCGACCCGCTCCTGCGCCTGCTCCACGTTCTCCCGGTGCTCCTTCATCTGCGTAGAAAATTCGGGTGATTGAACGTTCATGAACATCATGCTGCGCTCGGCCACCAGCGCCTGGTGCAGGTCGCGATCGGCCTCGAGGATGTAGTCCACGCCCGGCAGTGAGCGGTGGAACACCTCGTCATTGATGGCTCGGATACGCCCGATGCTCACCAGTCCGGTCGCGGCCAGACCCAGGAGCGCCAAGCCGATCAGAATAATGGGAACCACCAGCTTGGTGCGAATACCGATGTTTCTTGACCAGTTCATGCTGAACTCTCCTCTGGAAGGAGGCTGACTCTCCACTTGGGGGGGGGAGAACAAGTGGCTACTTCGTCCCCTCCACCATGTCGACGTTGATACCTACGGTGAGGGCTCCGACAACGGACTCGCCGTCTACCACGGGCACGGAGACCTGAACCAGATAGGCTTGGGCGCTGTCATCGAACTTCACCTTTCCAATGTCCACCGCACCCTTGCCAGCGTTGTATGCGTTGGTGAACTTCGCCTCGTCTCCCTGCCAGTAGTCGGAAGTCTTGTTGGTCATGGCGACGTTGGCACCCTGGTTGTCCATCAGGAAGACCTCCACGCAATAGGGCTTGGACCCTGCAAGCTTGGTCAGCTCCTTGGCGGCAGGGCTTTCCATCAGGCCTCGCATGAAGTCGTCAACCCCTTCGGTGGCCATCCACACCTTGTCGCGGTCCTGAATCTCCTTGAGGGTCATCTTTCTGGCATTCTGCGCCTCTACGGCCTGGACCAACACCTGATCCTTTCCCCATTGTTGAAGGCTCGGCACGAGATCCTTCACGGACTGCGGAGCGTCTTCCGCAAACGCCGGCATCATGGCAAGACTAAGAGCCGCGGCACAAATGAGTTTCCAGGACATGCTGCCTCCTAACTGCAGATCGTGATGAGCCCACCAGTCGGGTGTGGACTATGGCGGCAACTCGTCACAAATGTTTAACCCGCACAACCGCCTCGCCGCCGAAGCCCCTGCACGTGCGGTCGAAGTCGTTTCCCCGACGCAAGGCTGAGGCGGATTCGGCGGCTGATGGCACCCGCACACTGCAATGGAGGAACTGCCATGGCGACAGCAATGACTCGCCGCAAGCGGCGGAACGGCCTTTGGCGCTGGGCCCTATGAGGTCTGCCAGACCTCGGCCAGGACCGGGGCCAGCTCCTCGCGC
>CAYWTP010000251.1:0-5586 GCA_964461215.1 uncultured Ectothiorhodospiraceae bacterium
GAGCAGCCGGTGCTGGTGGGAACCGCCTCCATCGAGACCTCCGAGTATCTCGCCGAATTGCTGGATAAGGAGAAGATTGCCCACCAGGTGCTAAACGCCAAGCACCACGAGCAGGAAGCGAATATCGTCGCCCAGGCCGGACGTCCGGGAGCGGTGACCATCGCCACCAACATGGCCGGCCGGGGCACCGACATCGTGCTGGGCGGGAGCCTGCAGTCCGAGATTGCAACCCTGGATGATCCCGATGAGGTGACTCTGCGCCGGCTGGAGAACGAGTGGCAGGATCGCCACCAGAAGGTCGTCAACGCCGGCGGCCTGCACATCATCGGGACCGAACGGCACGAGTCCAGACGCATCGACAACCAGCTACGCGGGCGTTCGGGACGCCAGGGTGATCCGGGATCGAGTCGATTCTATTTGTCCCTTGAGGACAACCTCATGCGCATCTTTGCCTCGGATCGGGTTGCCGGGCTGATGCAGAAGCTGGGCATGCAGAAGGGCGAGGCCATCGAGCACCCGTGGGTCAACAAGGCCATCGAGAATGCCCAGCGCAAGGTGGAAGGACGCAACTTCGACATTCGCAAGCAGCTACTTGAGTTCGACAATGTAGCCAACGACCAGCGCAAGGTCATCTACGAGCAGCGCAACGAGCTGATGGCCGCCGAAGACGTCTCCCCGACCATTCAGGCCATTCGCGAGGACGTGGTGGGCGGGATCATCGACGGCTTCGTGCCGCCCAACAGCCTGGAGGAGCAGTGGGATGTCGCCGGGCTGCGGGAAGCCCTGGAGCGGGAATTCTCCGTGAAGCTGGACATCGCCGGCTGGCTTGAGCAGGACCACAGCATGCACGACGAGATCTTGCGCGAGAGGATTCTGGACGCCGTCAAGCAGACCTATGCCGACAAGGAGCAGGCGGTCGGAAGCGCCGTCCTGCGCCACTTCGAGAAGGCGATTTTCCTGCAGGTGCTCGACGCCCTGTGGAAGGAGCATCTGGCCGCCATGGACTACCTGCGCCAGGGCATACATCTGCGGGGCTACGCTCAGAAGGACCCCAAGCAGGAGTACAAGCGGGAAGCGTTCGAGATGTTCAGCGATCTGCTCGAGCGCATCAAGCACGACGTC
Organism: uncultured Ectothiorhodospiraceae bacterium; assembly: GCA_964461215.1. Taxonomy (GTDB): domain Bacteria; phylum Pseudomonadota; class Gammaproteobacteria; order JAABTG01; family JAABTG01; genus CAYWTP01. The sequence goes on from CAYWTP010000251.1 coordinate 1,123, forward strand.
GTAGGAATCCTCTGCCGTGTTCAGGTGCGGGCCGAGGAGGATGTGGAGGCTATCGAGAGCCAGCGCCGGAGCCGCGCACCGATGAGCTTCTCCCATCCTCAGGCCGGCACCTACGCGGCGGCACCCGGCGCCATGGACGGGGCCATGGGGGCGTCAGCACCACCGCTGCCGGACGATGGTGCCGCCGCAGCCCACCACGAGCCCTTTGTGCGCCAGGGCCGCAAGATCGGCCGCAACGACCCTTGCCCCTGCGGCTCGGGCAAGAAGTACAAGCAGTGCCACGGCAGATTGGAATGAGCAGGCAGGCTATAGGCTGTAGGCCGTTGGCAAGAGGTTGGAAGGCTTTGCTGGTACTGCGAGGCCTTGAGGTCCATGCGCCGCGCCCGGCTCTTCTTCCTACAGCCTACAGTCCACAGCCTCCGGTCTAGACAATGTCCGTCGGCCTCACCGCTCCCTCGTCTCTGCTGCCGATTCCAGGGCTGCGCCTGGGCGCGGCACGGGCCGGTATCAAGCATGCCGACGGACTGGATCTGGCGGTGGTGGAGATCGCCGAAGGCTCCCACTGTGCCGCCGTGTTTACCCGCAATGCGTTCTGCGCGGCGCCCGTAACGCTGGCCCGCCAGCATTTGTCGGAGGCGGTGCCGCGCTACCTGCTCATCAACTCGGGCAATGCCAATGCCGGCACCGGGGAGCATGGTCTGGCGGACGCCGTGGCCTGCTGCAAGGCGGTAGCTGCCGCGACGGGCAGTGGCCTCAGGTCGATACTGCCCTTTTCCACCGGGGTCATCGGCGAGCCCCTGCCCGTGGCACGCATCGTGGAGGCGGTGCCTCAGGCCCTCGCGGATCTGCGCGCCGACGGCTGGCTCGACGCTTGTCGCGCCATGATGACCACGGACACTGTGCTCAAGGGAGTCTCGCAGCGGATCGAGTGTCTGGGCGGGACTCTTACCGTGACCGGCATCGCCAAAGGTGCCGGAATGATCCGGCCGGACATGGCGACGATGCTGGCCTTCATCGCGACCGATGCGCCGGTGGCGCCCTCCGTCCTGGAACGCTGCCTGGAGCACGCTGTGCAGCGCTCTTTCAACCGCATTACCGTGGACGGCGACACCTCCACCAATGACGCCTGCGTGCTGATTGCCACCGGCGCGGCGGATCTGCCTGAGATAGCCAGCGCCGACGGCGAAGCCTACGCCGCCCTGGAGGCCGCCGTGACCCGGGTGTGCCGCGAACTGGCACAGGCGATCGTGCGCGACGGTGAGGGCGCGACCAAGCTCATCACCCTGGACGTTGAGGAGGGGCACAGCGAGGCCGAGTGCCTGGCGGTGGCCTACACTATTGCTCACTCGCCGCTGGTCAAGACCGCCTTCTTCGCCGGAGACCCCAATTGGGGGCGTATTCTGGCAGCGGTAGGCAGGGCCGGACTGCCCGATCTGGATATCGGGAGCCTGCGCATCTACCTCGACGATGTCTGTATCGTGGAGCAGGGAGGCCGATCGCGCAGCTATACCGAGGCGCGGGGGCAAGCGGTGATGAGGCAGCCCGAGATCACCGTGCGGGTCCAGCTCGGACGCGGCCGCCATGCGGCCACCGTGTGGACCACGGATTTGTCCTACGACTACGTGCGCATCAACGCCGAGTACCGGACCTGAAGAGAAAGAAGTTCACCACGGGGAAGGCGTACTGATGAGAAATATTTGTAAGTTTGCGGCGTGCGCGCCGCGTGTGGAGCACCGTTGGCGGCAGCAACACGCGTGACCAGGGTCGTTCCGGAACCTGTATCTGCTCCGGGCCATCGGCAGCGTCTGCATCCGGCACAACAGCAAAGTGAGCTTTTGCCGTATACCTGGGAGCAATAGACCCTGTGTCCCCCGTGGTGAAGCTTCTTGTGTTGTTCGCTACTTCCATTCCCGGGCCGCCACAATGGTGAACTCCCAGCGCATTCACGTTGCCGCCGCCGCCATCGTCAACCCGGCCGGACAGGTGTTGCTGGCGAGGCGCCCGGAGCATCTGCACCAGGGCGGACTTTGGGAGTTTCCAGGCGGCAAGCTGGAGCCCGGAGAGGACGTGCGCGACGGGCTGGTGCGGGAGCTGCAAGAGGAGCTTGGGATCACCGCCACACGCTATCGCCCCCTCATCCGCGTCCATCACGACTATCCCGACTGCTCGGTGCTTCTGGATGTATGGCGGGTGGAGGGCTGGCGTGGAGAGCCCCATGGCAGGGAGGGGCAGCCGGTGGCCTGGGTCGAGCCCCGGGATCTGCTATCGCGCCCCTTCCCGGCGGCCAATCGGCCCATCGTGAGTGCGGTACGCTTGCCCGAGCGCTATCTGATCACCCCGGAGCCGGGCGAGGACGGCGAGCTGTTTCTCCGCCAGCTTGATCGCAGCCTAACGGGTGGCATTACTCTGGTGCAGCTTCGGGCCAGAAGCTTGCCGCCGGGGCGCTTCGAGCGGCTGGCGACGCGGGCTCTGGCGGCTTGCCGGGCCAGGGGAGCGGCGCTCATCCTCAATGGCCCGCCCGACCTGGTGCAGGGGTTGGGAGCGGACGGCGTGCACCTGCCGGCCAGCCGGCTCATGGCGGCAGACCGGCGCCCTCTGCCGCAGAACCTGTGGGTGGGCGCCTCCTGCCACACGGCAGCGGAGGTGGAACACGCGTGCCGCATCGGCGTGGACTTCATCGTCGCTTCTCCCGTGCTTCCGACACGGAGCCACCCTGGTGCGGACGCAATGGGCTGGGATGGGGTGCACTTGCTCACCGAGGCCGCTACGGTTCCGGTCTATGCACTGGGGGGCATGCAGGGCGCTCATCTGGATCTGGCCTGGCACCATGGGGCACAAGGTATTGCTGCCATCCGCGGGCTGTGGCACGCCGAGCCCCCGACGTGCCGAGCCGATCACCAAGGCCTGGAGCCGGCATGATAGTCGACGCCGTAAAGCAGTTTCTGCGACTGGAAGGGGCCAGCGGCCTGATTCTGCTGGGGGCGGCCTTGCTGGCGCTGGCGATCGCGAACTCACCCCTGGCCTGGCTCTACGAAATGCTGCTCCAGGTCCCGGTCGCGGTCCAGATCGGTGCCTTGCACATCGCCAAGCCGCTGCTGCTGTGGATCAACGATGGCCTGATGGCCGTGTTCTTCTTTCTGATTGGCCTGGAGGTCAAGCGCGAGGTGCTGGAAGGCAGCCTTTCCCGGCCGGCCCAGGTGGTCCTGCCCGCAGTGGCCGCCGTGGGCGGCATGCTGGTGCCCGCGCTGATCTACGTGGCTTTCAACTATGGCGACGCGGCTGCCATCAAGGGCTGGGCCATTCCCACGGCCACCGATATCGCCTTTGCGCTGGGAATTCTGGGTCTGCTAGGCGACCGGGCGCCTGCCGGCCTGAAGGTCTTTCTACTGACTCTGGCGATCCTGGACGACCTGGGGGCGGTGGTCATCATCGCGCTGTTCTACACCGAAGATCTGTCGACGCTGTCGCTGCTGCTTGCGGCCGGAACCCTGGTGGCCTTGTTCGCCCTGAATCGGCTCGGGGTGGTCAGCGTGGCCGCCTACCTGGTGCTGGGGGGGGTGCTTTGGATCTGCGTGCTCAAGTCGGGTGTGCACGCGACGCTCGCCGGCGTGGCCCTGGCGCTGTTCATTCCGCGCCGGGGCCGCAACGAGACAGGGGAAGTGGCTCCCCTCGTGAGGCTGGAGCACGATCTGCACCCGCCGGTAGCCTACGGAATTCTCCCGGCATTCGCCTTTGCCAATGCCGGGGTGAGCCTCGCGGGTATGTCGCCGACCGCGCTGCTGGAGTCGGTACCGCTGGGCATCGCCACCGGCCTCTTTCTTGGCAAGCCGCTGGGGGTGCTTGGCTTCACCTGGGTGGCCGTCAAGCTGAGCCTAGGCAGGTTGCCCGAGGGGGTCGCCTGGCGGCATATGGTCGGGCTGTCGGTGCTCTGCGGCGTAGGCTTTACCATGAGCTTGTTCATTGGCTCCCTGGCCTTCGAGCAGGGGGGCCCGGACTATGCGGTGGACGACCGTCTCGGGATCCTGATGGGGTCTTTCCTCTCGGCCGCCGCGGGCTACCTGCTCCTGCGCTATGCCGCGAGGCCCCGTGCCACGGGGCTGTGAGCCGATCGGGGCCGTCGCGCGGCTGCGGCGGGTGATGGGCTGGGACAGATCCCGTCGCTTCTGGCGAGCGCTGTGGGCTAACCCGCATCGGCTGACGTCAGGTAGTGCAGCCATATCCCAGCGAACACCGCTGCTCCGAACCAGTTGTTGTTGAGAAACGCCCGGAAGCAGGCAGCCGGCTCGCGGTTGCGGATCAAGTATTGCTGGTAGGCCGTCAGGCCAGCGGCTGCCGCGAGCCCCAGATAGTAGTACGGCCCGAGCGCCAGCCTATCGCCGACCACCACCAGCACCAGCATCAGTCCTGCCTGAACGGCGGCGATCATGGCCCGGTCGGCGCCGGCAAAGAGGATGGCGGTGGACT
>CAYWTP010000252.1:0-5581 GCA_964461215.1 uncultured Ectothiorhodospiraceae bacterium
GTTCACACCCTTGACCATGCGGTGGCGGGCGTCCTCACCGAAACGTACGTCTTTTGCTGCCATTGCAGAAATCCTCTATATCGTGCTGTAAAGTGTATGGAGCGGTTTGCTCGCAGGCGTATGACCCGGACCGATCAGCTCTCGATGACTGCCATGATGTCGTCTTCACGCATCACCAGCAGCTCCTCTCCGTCGACCTTCACCTCGGTGCCCGAGTACTTGCCGAACAGAATCTTGTCGCCGACCTTCACATCCAGAGGGCGCACCTCGCCGTTATCCAGCAGCTTGCCGTTGCCGGCGGCGACGATCTCGCCGCGGATAGGCTTCTCGGCGGCCGTATCGGGTATCACGATTCCGCCGGGAGAAGTCCGCTCCTCCTCGGTGCGCTTTACGATTACACGGTCGTGCAATGGACGCAGTTTCATTGAGTAGTCTCCTAAAGCTTGGTTTGTGCACTTTTCTTTAGTCGAAGTCGGGGCCGAACGCTGTTAGCGCTCGCCTCGTGTGAGTGCTAATAATAGGGCCAATCGCGACAGAGTCAAGGGACCCGGGGCCAGGAAGGTTCACGGCGGAGGCATTGTGCGCCCGGCCGGTCAGTCATCCCGCCGGCCCTCGCCCTCTCGGTTTCTTGATAAGTGCACGGAATCCTGGAAAATGCCCGCCCACAATGACTACTTGGGGGCCGTGATGCAGGAAACCAATCCCTACTGCCTGGTGCTGTCCACGTGCCCGGATGAAGAAAGCGCCCTGGCCATTGCCCGCCATGTGGTGGAAACCCGTGCGGCGGCTTGCGTCAATGTCCTGCCGGGCCTGCGCTCAGTGTACCGGTGGCAGGGACGAGTGGAAGAGGCCCATGAACGCCTCCTGCTGGTGAAAACCCGGGCCGAGCGCTACGCGGCCGTGGAATCGGCGATTCGGGAGCTGCACCCATATGAACTTCCCGAGATCCTGAGTGTCCCCCTCCTGGCGGGTCTGCCCGCCTACCTGGCCTGGATAGACGAAGCCGTGGGTGAACCAAAATGAAGCGTCTTCTGCTGATACTGGCGCTCGCCTGTACTGGGCTGGCTGCCCTCGGTGCCCGGGCCGCGGCGGAAGATGACCTGCTGTCGCCCGAGCAGGCGTTTCGCGTCAACGCCGTGCCTACCGCGCAGGGACTGAGGCTTGAGTGGACCATTGCCGATGGCTACTATCTCTACCGTTCCAAGTTCCGCTTCACGACCGACGACGGACGCGTCACCCTCGGCACACCTGCCTTTCCGGCCGGCAAGGTCAAGCAGGATGAGTTCTTCGGCCCCATGGAGATCTACCGCCACCAGATGGCCGTAGACCTCCCGGTGACGCACGCGGCTGCCGTCCCCGGGCTGACCCTGAAGGCCACCAGTCAGGGCTGCGCCGATTTGGGAGTCTGCTATCCGCCGTACACCCAGACCCTGACCGTGGACCTGCCCGCGCCGTCGGAGGCCACCGCCGACGGCAGCGGCGGCCCCGGCCCGGCGGCGGATCTGGCCAGCAGCCTCGGATTCGGCGGCGAGGCCAACGCGTTCCTTCCCGCCGACCAGGCCTTCCACTTTTACGGCGAGCTATCCCCGGAGGGCTCTCTGGTGGCGACCTGGGAGATTGCCCCCGGATACTACTTATATAAAAGCAGGTTCAAGTTCAGCTTGATTACAGGCGCCGGCGTTAGCCTGGGGACACCGGAGCTGCCCGCCGGACAAGCAAAGGACGATCCGCAGCTAGGCCACGTCGAGGTTTATCACGATCGGGTCCAGGCCAGGGTGCCCGTACACTGGACGGCTGCGGGCAAGGCCGAGGTGTCGGTAGGCTACCAGGGCTGTGCCGAGGCGGGGATCTGCTACCCGCCGATGACGCAGACCGTCAGTCTGACCCTCCCGGCTCCCGCTCCCGCCGCGGCCCAGGCGGCTCCCACGAGCCCGGCTCCCGCAGCCGGCCAGCCGCAGTCCGAGCAGGACCGCTTGGCGGCGCTGCTGGGCCAGGATCGCTGGATGGCCATCCTGGCGTTCTTCGGCTTTGGTCTGCTGCTCGCCTTCACGCCGTGCGTGTTCCCCATGATACCAATCCTGTCCGGTATCATCGTGGGTCAGGGCAGCCAGATCACCGCCCGCCGGGCATTCGTCCTGTCTCTGACGTACGTGCTCGCCATGTCGGTGACCTATACGGTTGCCGGAATCATCGCCGGCAAGTTCGGCCACAACCTCCAGGCGGCCCTGCAGAACCCCTGGGTGCTGGGGACCTTCGCGGGGATCTTCGTCCTCCTGGCCTTATCGATGTTCGGTTTCTACGATCTTCAGCTTCCCAGCACCTGGCAATCGCGCCTCACGGAGCTGAGCAACCGCCAGCGGGGCGGCACCTTGATTGGGGTGGCGATTATGGGTCTGCTGTCGGCCCTCATTGTCGGCCCCTGCGTTGCCCCGCCGCTGGCCGGGGCGCTCATCTATATCGGCCAGACCGGCGATCCCTGGCTAGGGGGCGTGGCCTTGTTCTCCCTGAGCCTGGGCATGGGTGCGCCACTGGTGATCATGGGGACCCTGGAGGGCAGATACCTGCCCCGTGCCGGCGGTTGGATGAACGCGGTCAAGGGGGTATTCGGGGTGGCTCTGCTGGGAGTGGCGATCTTTCTGCTGGATCGGGTGCTGCCCGCCTGGCTGATTCTGCTGCTCTGGGCCGGGCTGTTCATGGTCTCGGCCATCTACATGGGCGCTCTTGAGCCCCTGGGCAAGGATGCCGGTGGCTTCCGCAAGCTGTGGAAAGGTCTAGGTCTGGTTCTGCTGGTATACGGGGTGCTGCTGATGATCGGTGCGGCCAGCGGCGGCGGGGACATGCTGCAGCCGCTGCGGGGCACCGCCCTGGCCGGAGCCGTGTCCACCGACGAGGGCCACGGATTGCCGTTCCGCCCGGTCAAGGGGCCGGATGAGCTGGAGGCCGACCTGGCCGCCGCTGCCGCCCGCGGCCAGCCCGTGATGCTGGATTACTATGCCGACTGGTGTGTGTCCTGCAAGGAGTTGGAGAAGTTCACATTTTCCGATCCGGGGGTGCAGCAGGCCGTGTCCGCGGCGACCCTGCTTCGGGCCGACGTGACGGCGAACGACGAGAGGGACCAGGCCTTGCTCCGGCGTTACGAGCTCATCGGCCCCCCCGCGGTCCTGTTCTTCGGACCTGATGGCAGGGAACGCCGGGGGTACCGGCTGGTCGGATTCCTGGATGCCGATCGGTTCAAGGCCCACGCGACCGAGGCCTTGCGTTAGGTGATGGCGGCCAGGGGGCGCGTGCCGCCACGCCGTCTCCCGGGGAGATGATCCTGATGCGACCCTTTCTACTGGTCCTGCTGCTGGCCGCGGCGGCCGGCGCAGGTGTTCTGGCCTGGCGCCTGGTGCTCGCTCCAAGTCATGACCCGCTGGCTGCCGCTGCGCCGGTGAAGCTCGGAGACCGGCGCCCCGATTTTACGCTGCCCGATCTCCAGGGTGTCCCGCATAGAGTAAGCGAGTGGGACGGCAAGGTACTGGTGGTCAACTTCTGGGCCACCTGGTGTCCGCCCTGCCGCGCGGAGATTCCGACCTTCATCGATCTGCAGAAGCGTTACGGCGACCGCGGCCTGCAGCTCCTGGGCGTAGCCGTGGACGATCCCGCACGCGTGGCCCAGTTCGTCAAGGCCGAGGGGGTAAACTATCCGGTTCTGGTGGGGGACTCGGAGACAGCGGACGTGAGCACGCGGTACGGCAATCGTCTTGGTGCTCTGCCCTTCACCGTGATCGTGGATCGGTCCGGGCGCCTGAGCTTCTTCAAGCGGGGAGAGCTACACGCCGACCGGGCCGAAGCCATCATTCAGGGCCTGCTCTAAGCTGCTTTTGCGCCCGGGGCAGGTGCACCCGTCCTATCGAAAGTGCGGGTAAACTCTGCTATCCTGCGCCAACCTGTCCGTAACATTCCGGATCTCGTCGAACCCGTCGGAGCTGTGGTGTGCCATGGCAAAGTTCCTTGTCCTGCACGGCCCCAATCTCAACATGTTGGGCACGCGAGAGCCCGACCACTATGGGAAGCTCTCCCTCGACGCCATCAACGACCGGATTGCCCGGCGTGCCGGCCAGGGAGGCCACGAGGTGGCCATCTTCCAGAGCAATGCCGAGCATGTGCTGGTTGAACGGGTGCACACGGCCATGGGCGAGGGCGTGGACTTCATTGTCTTCAATCCGGCAGCCTTTACGCATACCAGCGTCGCCCTGCGCGACGCATTGCTCGCCGTCGGGATCCCCTTCATCGAAGTGCATCTGTCCAACGTGTACCGGCGGGAAAGCTTCCGCCACACATCCTACTTTTCCGACATCGCCGTCGGCGTGATCACGGGGCTGGGTGCCGACGGCTATGAGCTGGCCCTTGAGGCCGCCATGCGGCGGATCGCGGCAGGTGCCGATACAGAATAACAATGGTACAAAATGGACATTCGTAAGATAAAGAAGCTAATCGAGCTCTTCGACGAATCCGGGATCACCGAGATCGAGATCCACGAGGGTGAAGAGTCCGTGCGCATCAGCCGCTACACTCCGGCGGCCGTGCCCGCGCCCGTCTCGTTGGTGGCGCCGTCCACGGCCGCGCCGGCAGCGGTGGTGCCGCCGGAGCCCGAATCTCCTGCCGCGGGCTCCGCCGTGACCTCTCCCATGGTCGGAACGTTCTATCGGGCCTCTTCGCCCGGAACCAAACCCTTCGTGGAGGTCGGGCAGCGCGTGAAGGAGGGCGACGTGCTGTGCATCATCGAGGCTATGAAGATCCTGAATCAGATCGAAGCGGACCGTGCCGGCGTGGTCACGGCTGTCCTGGTCGAGAACGGCCAGCCGGTCGAGTACGGCCAGCCCTTGCTGATTGTCGAGTAGCCCGTACCTCACCGCCCAGGAAACCCCTTTCAACCGCCAACCGCAGCAGCCCATGTTAGAAAAGGTGGTCATAGCCAACCGGGGCGAGATTGCCCTGCGCATTCTCAGGGCCTGCCGGGCGCTGGGTATTCGCACCGTCGCCGTGCATTCCTCCGCCGACCGCGATCTCAAGCACGTGCGCCTCGCCGACGAGTCCGTGTGCATCGGTCCCCCGGCTTCGGCCGATAGCTATCTGAACATTCCTGCCGTAGTGAGTGCGGCCGAGGTCACCGACGCCGTGGCCATCCACCCCGGCTACGGCTTCCTGGCCGAGAACGCGGACTTCGCCGAGCGGGTCGAGCAGAGTGGATTCATCTTCATTGGTCCGCGTCCGGACACCATTCGCCTGATGGGCGACAAGGTCTCGGCGATTGCTGCCATGAAGGCGGCCGGCGTGCCTTGTGTGCCCGGCTCGGACGGAGCGCTGGGTGACAATCCGGAAGACCTCCTGCGCGTCGCCCGCGGCATCGGCTTCCCCGTCATCATCAAGGCCTCCGGGGGTGGCGGTGGCAGGGGCATGCGCGTGGTGCACAGCGAGGCGACTCTGCTCAATGCGATCTCGCTGACCCGGGCCGAGGCCGGCGCCGCCTTCGGCAACGATGCTGTGTACATGGAGAAGTTTCTGGAGAATCCCCGCCACGTGGAATTCCAGGTCCTGG
>CAYWTP010000253.1:0-5570 GCA_964461215.1 uncultured Ectothiorhodospiraceae bacterium
GAGGGTCGCCGAGATCTCGGCGGCGATCTGGCCCCGCAGCATCAGCAGCAGGACATCCACCTCCCGGTCTCTCAGCTTGTCGATGGGCGAGCCTTCCTGGCGCAGGTGTCCCAGGGCCACCTTCTGGGCCACGGCCGAGTCCAGGTACTCGCGCCTTGCATGCACCGCGCGAATGGCGGCCACCAGCTCCTTGGCCACCGCCTGCTTGGTGACGAAGCCCCTGGCGCCGGCCAGCAGCGCGCGGGCCGCAAAGCCCGAATCGTCCAGGGCCGTCAGGACGATGACGCGGACTTCCGGAAGCTGGCGGCTGAGCCGCCGGGTCACCTCCAGGCCCGAGATCCCGGGCAGCTTGACGTCGATCACCGCCACGTCGGGCCTCGTGGCCTGCACCAGCTCAATGGCCTCCTCGCCGGTCGCGACCGCGCCCACCACGGTCATGTCCTGCCCCGCGCTGCACACCTCCGTGAGCAGGGTCCGCATCATCCCTTGATCGTCCGCAATCACAATCTCGATCATCCGACATACTCCGCAAACCTGCGGCGGTAGCTCTCATACAGTCGCTCCGCCTTGCCCCTCATCCCTTCCCCTTCCGCTGCCGTCATGCCCGGCAGTGTGTCGGCGTCCATCTCTGCGTTGGCCAGCGCATTGGCCGCTGCCACTACCGCCTGGGGCGTGGCCAGGTCGGCATATTCTTCGTGATGCCCGGACGCGCATTCGACCAGGACCGCGGGCAGACGCCATCGCTCAAGGAGCGCGGCACCGGCCTGCGCGTGGGTAAAGCCCAGCCGCTCGGTCTCGGCCTCCAGCAGAGGCATGCCGGCCGCCGCTCTTGTTATTATCTCGCCATACTCCACCGGCGCCTGGCGCACGACCAGTAGCTTGCCCATGTCATGCAGCAGCCCGCCCACCCACAGCTCCGCCGGGGTATTGACCCCACCTCCCATGGCCAGCAGGCGGCTGTAGCAGGCCGTCCACAGGACGTGGGCCCAGAACGACGTGAGATCAAGCTGATTCTCGGGAACCCCATAGAAGATCCGCATGACCTCGGTGGACAGGATCAGCCCCGCCACATCCAGGGTTCCCACCCGCACGATCGCATCGCGCACCTCGCTCACCCGCCGCGGCCCGTAGAAGGCCGAGTTCGCCAGCCGCAGCAGGCGCCCCGCCGGTGTGGGACCCCAGCAGCTTCCTCAAGAAGCTCTGCGACATGGTGAACGCCGGCCGATTCAGGCCGAACCTCGGCGTGCCCGTGCGCCGTGAGCGCGAGCGCAGACAGCGCGCCATGCAGGCACCGCCGCCGCGGGACCAGGCACCATCCATGGCCGCTAACGGCAGCAAGTGCCCGGTGCAGCGGGTGCGGGCGATGCAGGCCGCGCGGCAGCAAGCCGAGCGCGGGGCCGCAGCCGATGGCCCCACGACTGCGAAGGACCGGGCCGCCACCGGCGAGCCATTGTGAGAGTCTCACAATCTGAGGCAAACGCTGCCGAGCCCGCTCGAGCGCCGGACAATTGTGAGACTCTCACAATCGTGCTCCGGCACCAGCCGCAGAACTGGGCCAGTCGCAGTTTGGATTTCCGCTGGCATTTGCCTTGTGCATCGGGCCATGCTTGGGGATGGACCCACAGCGAGAGGACATTCCCATGGCAAACCGATTCGAGGGCCGCGGCAACCTCGCCGCCGCACCGATGCTCTAGCAGGTGGTGGTGGACGGCGAGCCGCGCAGCGTGGCCGAGATGCGGATCTACTTCGACCGCCAGGTGCCCGACGGCGCGGACGGGTTCGAGAACCGCGGCGGCTTCCGGCTCAACGCCAGCCTGTGGGGCGAGCGCGCCGAGCAGGCCGCGGCAGTGCTGCCCAAGGGAGCCCGGGTCTACGTCACCGGCACCCTGGTCCAGGACACCTGGCAGGACAAGGACACCGGCGCGCCCCGCGAACGCCTGGAGCTGAGCGCCGATTACGTGAGCCTGGACCTCGGACGGGTGGAGGGGATCAGGGTGCGAACGAGGGAGGCGGGCTGAGTGGACACCCGGCGCGGGCTGCTGCACACTGGCCCGGTCAGTGTCCCCTCTGCTGCACGCCAGGAAAGCCGCCATGAACAAGCAGGAGCTTGCCGACTGCATCGCCACCGAGATCGATTGCAGTACGCGTCTCGCACTGCGCTGCATCCAGCTCATCGAGCAGGCCATCACGCAGGAGCTTGCCCGTGGCGGCGAGGTCCGCGTCGCGGGCTTCGGCACCTTCTCCACCACCACGCGGACCGCCCGCAGCGGGCGCAATCCCCGGACCGGCGAGCCTATCGCAATCCCGGCCCGGCGGGCCGTGCGCTTCGTCCCCGCCAAGGCCCTGAAGGGCGCGGTCAGCGCCTGGTCCACACGGGCAGCGCAGGCGCCATGGATTGCGGCGGTGGCCTGATCCGACTCTGGCAAGCCGCGCACTGATCCGCCGGGCATGACCCGCCTGTTCCTGTGCGAGAAGCCCTCCCAGGCCCGGGACATCGCCCGGGTGCTCGGGGCCTCGCGCCGGCAGGAGGGCTGTCTCGCCGGTGACGGAATCACCGTCACCTGGTGCTTCGGGCACCTGCTGGAGATGGTGCCCCCGGACGCGTATGACCCGGCCCTCAAGCGCTGGTCGCTGGAGCAGCTCCCCATCATCCCGGCGCACTGGCGGGTTGCCCCGCGCAAGGATGCCCGCAAGCAGCTCGCCGTGGTAAAGCGCCTCCTGGGACAGGCCGCCTCGGTCGTGGTCGCCACCGACGCGGACCGCGAGGGCGAGACCATCGCCCGCGAGGTCCTGGAAACCTGCCGCTGGCGCGGGCCGGTCAGCCGCCTGTGGCTCTCGGCCCTGGACGAGGCCAGCATCCGCAAGGCCCTGGACAGGCTGCTGCCCGGCGCGCAGACCGAGCCGCTGTACTTCGCGGGCCTCGGCCGTGCCCGCGCGGACTGGCTGGTGGGAATGAACCTGACCCGGGCGTTCACGGTGGCCGGGCAGCGCGCCGGACTCGATGGCGTGCTGTCGGTGGGCCGGGTGCAGACGCCCACCCTGGCCCTGGTGGTGGAGCGCGACCGGCAGATCGAGCACTTCCAGCCCGTGCCCTACTACGAGGTCGTCGCCCTGTTCGCCACTGCCAAGGGCCAGTTCCGGGCCCGCTGGCTGCCGCCCGAGGCCCTGGCCGATGCCCAGGGCCGCTGCACCAGCCGGACTGCGGCCCTCGCGGTGGCGCAGAAGGTCGAAGGCCAGACCGGCCGGATCGCCAAGGCCGAGACCAGGCGCATCAACGAGCCGCCACCGTTGCCCTTCGACCTCTCGACCCTGCAGCAGGTGGCCTCCAAGCGCTGGGGCATGGGCGCCCAGCAGGTTCTGGATCTGGCACAGGCGCTGTACGAGACCCACAAGGCGACCACCTATCCGCGCACCGACTGTCAGTATCTGCCCCGGGACCAGCACCGGGAGGTACCCCGGATCCTCGCCGCCCTGCGCCAATCCGACCCAGCGCTGACTGCTGCAATCGAGGGCGCCGATCCGCGCCTGCGCACACGCGCCTGGGACGACCGCAAGATCACCGCCCACCACGCCATCATCCCCACTGCAGCGGTGGTGGACATCGGACGCCTGTCCGAGGGCGAGCGACGCCTCTACGATCTCATCCGCCGCCGCTACCTCGCCCAGCTCTACCCCGAGCACCAGTACGACAAGACCCTCATCGAGGTGGAGGTGGCGCAGGCGATCTTCCGGGCAACGGGCCGCACCCCGGTCGCCGCGGGCTGGCGGGCGGTGCTTGGCGCTGAGCCGGCGCCGGGCGGTGATGAGGCGCAGGCCACGCTTCCCCCCGTGCAGCCCGGCGAGCCGGCCGAGGCCGAGACGATCACGGTCGAGGACAAGCAGACCCAGCCTCCGGAGCGCTTCACCGAGGGCACCTTGATCCAGGCCATGAAGACGGTGGGCAAGGCGGTCTCGGACCCGGTCCTGAGGAAGGTCCTCAAGGACACCGCAGGGATCGGCACCGAGGCAACCCGCGCCGGCATCATCCAGACGCTGTTCAAGCGGGGGTTCCTGGAGAAGGCCGGACGCAAGCAGGTGATCAGCACCCCCGCCGGGCGCGGCCTCATCCACACGCTCCCGGAGCCCGTCACGGATCCGGCCACGACCGCCCTGTGGGAGCAGGCACTGGACGAGATCGCCCAGGGCAATGCGGAGCTGGAGGCCTTCGTGGCCCGCCAGGCCGAGTGGGTGCGGGCGATGGTGGATACGGCGAGGCGCACCGCACCGGTCCTGGCCGCAAGCCCCGGGCAGGCCACCCATGCCTGCCCGGCCTGCGGCAAGCCGCTGCGCCGGCGCAAGGGGAAGAATGGCTGGTTCTGGGGCTGCACGGGCTACCCGGAGTGCACCACCACCCTGCCCGACGCGCGTGGCAGGCCGGGCAAGCGCGCGTCACGCGAAACAGCAGCCACGCCGCACAGATCAGCGCCACGGGCGAAGCGCGCGAGCAAGGACACCGGCGGCTACCGGGCCGGCAGCGCCTGTCCCAAGTGCGGGGAGGGCAAGCTGGTGCAGCGCCACCTCCAGCAGGGACACAACGCGGGCAAGGCCTTCCTGGGCTGCACGGGCTACCCCCGGTGCGACTTCTTTGCCTGGTCCGGGTGACGGGGACCCGGAGCTGCCGGAGCCAATCGGCGTCTTGACTCGGTCCCGGCCGAAATTGGTACTTGTCTGCAATCGTTCGGAGCCCGTACGGCATGCTGCCCGATTGGGAGCCGGGCTCATGTCAAGAGGCTGTCTCAAGTCCCGCGCCGACCGCCGAGCAGCTTGCAGCCCGCGGTGGCTGAGAGCAAGTTCCCGGCTCTATGATTTTGGTGTCATCAGCCAGAAGCTGGCGGTGGCGATGCGCGCCCACAACGTCGAGATCGCAGGCGCGTCGTGATCGACGCGCTGTCAAAGAAGGCAGCGGAGTGGAAGCCATGGCACAGCGGATGCCTCTATGTTCGGTACGCTCTGGCGGTGACCTCGTACCTGGTGAAGCTGTTCTGAGCTGGGACGGGGCTGCAAGGCACGGCGTGCGGTCCTCAAACGCCGCCACCTGGGTTGTATACTTGAAGATATGTCCTTGCCTGGCAAGGCCTGGGGCCACGACTGATATGTGAGGCTGTGATGGACTACCGTACGATCCTTACCATCGAGCCCGGCAAGCGAGGCGGCAAGCCCTGCATCCGGGGCATGCGTATCACCGTCTATGATGTGCTTGATTACCTTGCCTCAGGGATGAGCCAGGATGAGATCCTCAAGGATTTCCCCGATCTCACCGCCGAAGATATCCAGGCCTGTCTGAGCTACGCCGCCGACCGGGAACGTCAATCGATGGCAGTGACTGCGTGAAGCTGCTGCTTGACCAGAATCTGTCACCGCCCCTCGTAGAATCACTGGAACCGCTTTTCCCAGGCTCATCCCATGTTCGGGATCTTGGCCTGGACCGTTCCTCAGACGCCGAGGTATGGCGCCACGCCAGCGAGAACGGCTACGCAATCGTTACCAAGGATGCGGATTTCCATGAACGCAGCCTACTCTCCGGCCACCCT
>CAYWTP010000254.1:0-5570 GCA_964461215.1 uncultured Ectothiorhodospiraceae bacterium
TCTGTGCATCGGCTGCGGCTACTGCTTCTACGCCTGCCCCTTCGGCGCGCCCCAGTATCCCCAGAAGGAGGCTTTCGGCGTGCGCGGCAAGATGGACAAGTGCACCTTCTGCGCCGGCGGTCCGGCGCCCGACAACTCGGACGCGGAGTACGCCAAGTACGGCAGCAACCGCATCGCCGAGGGCAAGCTGCCTCTGTGCGCCGAGATGTGTGCGACCAAGGCCCTCATCGCCGGCGATGGGGACGTGGTTGCGGATATCTACCGCCAGCGGGTGCTCAAGCGCGGCGGCCGGCCCAAGACCTGGGGCTGGGAGCGGGCGTATGGACAGAGCTGAGGGTGGCGTCCATGGCATCTTTGTTCGGTAACGATCCTTGCGAGGGTGGCCTGGCAGGCATGAGCCTCCAGGACACGCCGTGAATACGTCCATGCAGGTCGACGGCCGCTATCCCTGCGGCCGACGGTCCCTCCGGCTCATCCGGCCAGGTTCAACGGAGCAACAATGTGGCTCTGTGAATGGTGAGGCCAAATGTGCAACTGAGGACGGGCCTGTGGTCTGTCCGTAGCCAGGAGACAGCGTATGTCCGGCAGATGGCAGAGAGTGCTCGTTGCAACCTTGTGCGTAGTGGGCTTGAGTGCTTGCTACGAGTCGCCGGACGCGACCCTGCACGAGCCCGGCGAGTACAAGGGCGGCAGGGACCCGTTGCTGGCCAAGGAACGTACTCCCGAGCAGCAGGAGCGGCTGAAGGAGCGGTTCACCCTGGTACAGACCGACCGTTGATCATAGCGGCTGTACCCGCGGGCGGCGGGCCACGGCTGGCATCGGCACAAGGAGTGACTATGCGAAACATCGCAATCATTGGCGCCTTTGTGGTCAGTCTGGCGGTGCCTTGGCTGACTAGCTGCACCCGCCAGGTGGAAGAGCCGTGGGTCACCGGCAATCAGTTCCAGTCGGCACGGGAACGCTTACCCGAACAGGGTCAGATCCTGCGCCACCGGCTGGAGTACACCCAGATCGATCGCTAGAGGCGGAAGGAGGCGGGCGATGCTCAGAGTCACACACAACAGTCGGTCCGGTGCGCAAGACCGCCGCCGCCGGATCACCTGGTGGGGGCTGATGGCGCTGCTTCTGGGGACACTGTCGTTTCCCGTGGCCGGCTATCTCTATGTGGGTCTGAGCCAGGCCCAGGCGGCTTCGGCTGAAACGACCAATCCCCGCGCCAACTTCTGGCGGGCCGTGCGCCAGGGGGACATGGGGCACACCACCGCGTCGGGCGAGGGCGCCGGCGTGTTGATTCAGAATGGGGGCGAGAACTGGCGTCTGCTGCGCAACGGTCCGGTAGCCAATATCGGGCCGTGGATCCTGGCGACCGTCCTGGGACTGATTGCCTTGTACTTCATCATCCGCGGTCGCGTGCGCGTGGATCAGCCCCTATCCGGGCAGCGCGTGGAGCGTTGGTCCGGCGGCGAACGGCTGATGCACTGGTATACGGCCATCCTGTTCATCCTGCTGGCAATTACCGGCCTTAGCCTGCTCTTTGGCCGCGCCGTCCTGATTCCCGTTCTGGGGCTGCAGGGATTCGCAGCCTATGCCGAGATCGCCAAGACCCTGCACAACTACCTGGGGCCGCTGTTCATGGTGGGGGTGGTTCTGGAGGTGGTGACCTGGGTACGCTACAACCTCTTTACCAAGGCCGACATGCAATGGCTGGCCAGGGCGGGCGGAATGTTCAGCAAGGGCCGCCACCTGCACGCGGGACGTGCCAATGGTGGGGAGAAGGTGTGGTTCTGGATCATCGCCACCGTGGGCTTGGTTGGCGTGTGTGTCTCGGGCCTGGTGCTCGACTTCCCCAACTTCGGCCAGACCCGTGAGACCATGCAGATCGCGAACATCGTGCACGCCAGCTTGGCGATCATCTGGATTGCGATCTCCTTCGGCCACATCTACCTGGGGTCCCTGGGCATACAAGGAGCGTTTGAAGGCATGGTGAAGGGCGACGTGAGTAAGGAATGGATGATCCAGCACCACGACCTGTGGTACGCGGAGCTACAGCGCCGCGGCGCCACTGCCGGAGCCGGCGCGAAGGAGACGGCCGTTCCCCCTCCTCAACGACCGCTGAAGGAGCAGCCCAGCGGCTGAGGGTCGTGGCGCCGGCGGCTTGACCGGCACGAGCCTCTCGGACACGCCGTCCGTGGACTGCCCGTTCGGCGGCGCCGCTGCTCACATCGGACCGTGGCGAAACCCGCCTCACCCTTGCGGCGGACGGTTCCTCCGGCTCGTGCCGGTCAGGTCCAAATCGACCACCAATGCGCTTCCGCCATCGGCTAGCCCTAAGGATCTGCCTGCTCCTGGGGATCCTGGCGCTCGGGGCACAGACGCAAGCGCGTCCTGCGCCCGAGCAGGCCTGGCTGGACGCGCTCTCGGCCGGAGATCTGGCGGCACTGCGGGGGCTCATACCCAGGGTTTCCGACGTGGATGCCGCGGGTCCGGACGGCAGGACCGCCCTCATGCGGGCGGCGCGCGCCGGCAATGCCGCCATGGTGAGCAAGCTGTTGGCGGCGGGGGCCGCCATCAACCGGACCAACCACAACGGCGGCACGGCGCTGATGTACGCCGTGCTTACGGCCGAGCCGGAGATGGTGCGCTTGCTGCTTTCCCGTGGCGCCGAGGTCAACGTGGTGAGCCGCAACGGCTGGACCGCGCTGATGATTGCCGCCGCCAAGGGATATGCCACCGTAGCCAGGGTCCTACTGCGGCACGGCGCCCGACCGGCGATACCTGACATCTACGGCTGGACCCCGCTCATGCGCGCGGTGTACGCCGGCCATGCGGACGTGGTACGGCTGCTGCTCGAATCGCGGCGCGCCGAGGTCAATGCTCGCGATGAGCATGGCGACACCGCCCTGCACCGGGCGGCCGAACGCGGTGACCTCGACAGCATACGGCTGCTCCTGCGCTACGGTGCCGATCCCGCCTTGCGTGATGCCGAAGGTCTCACCCCTGCCCAGATAGCCGCGGCGTCCGGCCATGAGGCCCTGGCAGCCTTGCTGCGGCGCGCGAGGGCCACGAACTGAGCTGACTTGGAAGAAGCGGAGCGAGATCTGGCCCGGGCGGGGGTGGCGTCAGGCTGTCAGAAAGAGAATTGTCTCGCGCAGGGACGCAAAGGCGCCAAGACTAACCACAAAGGCACGAAGAGGTATTTGAGCAATCCGGGCTTTGCCCCCTCTGCGGTGAATTTCTTGCCTCTCACGCCTTACTCCTCACCTCTTCAACGCTTTCCGTGGGTTCCGTGGCGAATCTCTTCTTCTCGGCGTCTCTCTCTGTGTTGCCCCCTTCTACGGGCTTGTCAGCACAGGATCTCGGTGCGGGAGTAGTCGGCCAGGGGGATTACCCGGGACGTTCCCGTCACCGGTGCCGCCACGCCGTCGGTGCCGTGCTCCAGAGCCAGGCGGAAGGAGAACTCCTTGAAGAAGCGGTGAAACATCTCGCCCCCGTAGGTGCCCCGTGCGTAAAGGGCGTGCTCTGCGGCCACGTAGTCCAAGATGATCGCCGCCAGGGGCTGAGGAGCGGGCCCGCCCAGGACCCGCGCGCCGTCGAGAGGATCGTAGACGCTTCTCTCGGAGCAGCAATAGATGACCTGTCCCCGGTGGTGCACCTGGTCGTCCTCTCCCACGAAGTCCACTGGCTTGTGGCGGTAATTGATGAAGCTGACGGATGGCGCCGGATAGGACATGCGGTGCGCACAGATAGCCGAGAACGCCACGATCGTTCGGTCCGGGCCGGCTCCACCCGGCCAGCGATACTGCCGCCCGTCCTCGGTTCTCAGCATCGGTCCGGGCTCGGCCGCCCGACCCAGGTTGAGCAGCAGACAGGGCGTGGCCAGGAAGGGATAGAAGAATACATAGTTCTCGCCGACCTTCAGATCGTCAGCGCGCAAGGGCGTGTCGTAATGATCCACCAGACGGACCCTGGCATAGCCGTGCTCGGTGGCGTTCTCTGCGGCCAGGACCTGCGGCGCTGCGCCCACGCCGGCAGCGACTGCGGTGCACAGCCTGATGAAGGTGCGGCGGGAGATCCCGGGTAGGCGCTGCACGGCGACGATCTCCAGGGGACGGCTCCGGCCCCGATGGCAGGGCGCAACTCTTGAAGTATAGGGCAGTTCACGCATCTCACCAGGTTCGCATCTTGCCGGCGCAAGCTCCTGCGCCGGAATGGAGTGCGCGAGTCAGACTCGATTAGAAGCTGGCCACGAAGCGGTAGGAATCCGCCGGTGCCGTGCTCGCGTAGCGCTCCAGCTCCAGGCACATCTCGATGAACGCCTCTTCATAGTCGAAGCTGAAGGCGTGGGCGTCCAGACGCAGCTTGTGCAGCTCGTCCGCCGTGAGCACCAGCTCCACTTCGGTTGCCGACTCCTGCACAATCCGGCCCAGGCCAAAATGAGTCACGACGTCCTCCAGGCCGTATTCACCGCCCTGGTAGCGATGCACGGCGACATCGCCCTCGGCGGTGCGATGATACACACCTGGCGGCACCTCCCGCTCCGCGACAGGGGACAACCCGGGATAGGCCGCACGGACTGCAACGGTGCGCCGAGCCCCGTCGGCCAGGTCCAGGGTCAGGCTGCCGTCGTCTTCCAGCGCCAGGAATCGTCCGCGCACGACCGCGCCCCCAGGAAGGTGGCTCTGCGAAAGCGGCTCTCCCGTGTCGCGCCGCTGCATCCACGCCCGCAACAGTGGCGCCAGGCCCTCGTCCGACCAGCGGTCCAGCCAGGAGGCGAGGTGCCGGGCGAAGCGCTCCAGCAGCGCACCGGCCGAAGGCTGTTCGGCCCCGGCTGAGGCGAGGCTGGTGACGGCCGGATCCTCCTGTACGGGATTCACGTTGGCGAACAAGCTAACGATCAAGTATCCGGGTCCTCCTTCCAACTGCACCAAGGCGGCCGCGGCGCCATTGAGCAGGATCCCGCCGGGCCACCGGTAGCTCAGGCCGGTCATCGGCGGCACCAGCTCGGCGCAGGCGTTGCCCATACTCACCACGGCCGAATACAGCAGAGCGGCGGGCAGGTCTGGGTCGTTGGACTCGGGGCGCACGAGCACGGTGCAGTACAGGTTTCCCGGCGGCGACGGCCAAGGGGCCCCGTCCGGCCCGGTGGCGTCGGTCTGCTCGTCCGCCCAGACCAGCGTGCCCTCCGGGGCGCCGGCCCCCGCCAGGCGCGCAGCTTCGGCCAGCACGCTGTCCACGCGCCGGCGATGCACCAGCGTATACGCCCTGGGCAGGCTCGTCGGCTCTTCGCTCACCGTCTCTGCGCGGGATCGATCCGTCACGCCTTGAATTCTAGACCCGGCACATAGGTTAGTTCTTGAGCCAAGTACGCGGTGTCCATGTGGGGTTTGCAGGACCGCGAGCAGCAAGGATGCTGCGACCGAGCCCACACGGACGTGTTCACGGCGTGTCCTGCGGGCCGCACATGGACGGCACGGCCTAAAGATCCCACGTATGAGTCACGGCATGGCCTCACGAGGCACTTGCTTCCGTAGGCATTGCCTTCGTGATCGTTGTGTCTGTGTGGTCGGCG
>CAYWTP010000255.1:0-5540 GCA_964461215.1 uncultured Ectothiorhodospiraceae bacterium
TGCCGCCGGGGGTCTCGTAGCATCCGCGGGATTTCATCCCCACGTAGCGGTTCTCCACGATGTCCAGGCGGCCGATGCCGTCGCCGCCGGCCAGGCGGTTCAAGGTCTCCAGCACGCGCGCCGGGCTCATGGCTTCGCCGTCCACGGCCACGATGTCGCCGCGCTCGTAGCTCAGTTCCACGTAGCGTGGCGCATCGGATGCCTTCTCCGGCGACACGGTCCAGCGCCACATGTCCTCCTCGGCTTCGGTCCAGGGATCCTCCAGCACACCGCCCTCGTAGGAGATATGCAGCAGGTTGGCATCCATGGAGTAAGGGGACTTCTTGCCCTTATTGAAGTCTACGGGAATACCGTGGCGGGCCGCGTAGTCCATGAGCTTTTCCCGGGAGTTCAGATCCCATTCGCGCCAGGGTGCGATGACCTTGACGTCCGGCTTCAGGGCATACGCGCCCAGCTCGAAACGCACCTGGTCGTTGCCCTTCCCGGTGGCCCCGTGGGCGATGGCGTCGGCGCCGGTCTGGTTGGCAATTTCCACCAGGCGCTTGGCAATCAGGGGGCGGGCGATGGAGGTGCCCAGGAGGTACTCGCCCTCATAGACGGTGTTGGCCCGGAACATGGGATAGACGAAGTCCCGGACGAACTCCTCGCGCAGGTCCTCGATGTAGATCTCCTTCACTCCCATGGCCTTTGCCTTGGCCCGGGCCGGCTCCACCTCCTCGCCCTGCCCGATGTCGGCAGTAAACGTGACCACCTCGCAGCCGTAGGTGTCGTGCAGCCACTTCAGAATGATTGAGGTGTCCAGCCCGCCGGAATAGGCCAGGACGACCTTCTGGATTTCGCTCATGGGAGAACCTCGAAAGTTACCTGATGCAGTCCGGTTGCGTGTCCGAGTACCGGACTTGGTGAGGGGCGAAATGATACGTCTATTGTGCCTTTGTGTCGCTGTGGCTAGCTCCTGCGGTTTTCGCCCCGCTCGTCTCGCGTCTCCCGACCGTGGTCGTATAGCACCTGGGCCACGCAGGCGGTGAGCCGCTTGGCGGTGGGGACGTGCAGGAACTCGTTGGGGCCGTGGGCGTTGGAGTGAGGGCCCAGCACGCCGGTGATGAGAAACTGAGCGCGGGGAAAGCGTCTTCCCAGCATGCCGATGAACGGAATGGAGCCGCCTTCGCCCATGTATGCCGCGGGCTTGCCGAAGTGGGTGCGGGAGGCGGCGTCCAAGGACTTGGCCAGCCAGGGCGCCAGGGGCGGTGCGTCCCATCCTCCCATGGCTTGGTCGGGCTCGAATATCACCCGGGCGCCGTAAGGAGGGTCCGCCTCCAGCACCTCCTTGAGCCGGGCTCCGGCGGCTTGGGCATCGACCGTTGGCGGCAGGCGCAGAGATAGCTTCAGGGTCGTCGCTGGGCGCAGCACGTTGCCCGCGTCGGCCGGGGCCGGCAGCCCGGCCGCGCCGATGATCTCCAGGGCGGGACGCCAGGTGCGATTCAGGACCAGCTCCCGGCCCTGCGGGTCGCACGGCCGGGCGTTGGCGGTGAACGGGAACTTGCTGTAGACCAGGGTTCCCAGCACCTCGGCCGCGTAAGCCGCCTGCTCCGCACGCTGCGGCGGGACTTCCGCGCGGCAGGCCTCGACCAGGATCTCGCCCGTGCCCGCATCCTCCAACCGGCCCAGAAGCTGACGCAGAATCCGGAAGCTCGAGGGGACGATGCCGCTGGCATCGCCCGCGTGCACGCCTTCGTCCAGGATCTGGACCGTCAGGTGGCCGCCCACCAATCCGCGCAGCGATGTGGTGCACCAGAGCTGCTCGTAATTGCCGCAGCCCGAGTCCAAGCAGACCACCAGATCGGGGCTGCCAATGCGATCGGCCAGGGCTTCCATGTAATGGGGCAAGTCGAAGCTGCCGCTTTCCTCGCAGCATTCGATGAGCACCACGCAGCGGGCATGGGGCAAGGACTGCTCCTGCAGCGCCCGGACGGCCGTGAGCGAGGCGAAGACGGCATAGCCGTCGTCGGCCCCGCCGCGACCGTAGAGGCGCTCGTCCTGCAGGACGGGGGTCCATGGCCCCAGGCCTTCCCGCCACCCGGACATCTCCGGCTGCTTGTCCAGGTGCCCATAGAGCAGCACGGTGCGCTGCGAAGCCCCTGGGATCTCGGCCAGCAGCACCGGCGTGCGGCCCGCGAGTCGAACGATCTCCAGGCGCATTCCGGACACGGGCTGGCGCCGGCACCAGGACTCCGCCAGTGTCACCGCGCGATCCATATGGCCGTGTGCTTGCCAGTCCGGATCGAAGTGTGGTGACTTGTTGGGAATACGGATGTACTCAACCAGCTCCGGGAGAATGGACTTCTCCCACTGGCTGTCGACGAATTCGAGGAGCTTCTTACTATGCATCGCGGGACTTGCTCCAAGCTGTTTGCCTGTTTTCATCTTGAGCCCCGGATTCCGCTTGCGCTGTATCCGGGCTACCCTGCTCGCGTCGCGTCAGGCGCGGCCAGGACCGCGTGGCGGCGCGGTGGTCCGCTGCCTTGTTTGACCACGGCGTGTCTTGCGTTGGAACAGCGGGTCCTGAGGTGGCTCTGGCGGCATGGCGGTCTCGTGGCTTGCGGGGGAGCCTAATGCACCCCATCGGCGCACGGGATTCCCGCACCGGAGTCTACTAGAGAAGCCGTCCAATGTGAGCCCGGTTTGGAAATCCGAGCCCGCGCGGGCCTACAATAAGCCTGGTGGTCTACCCGGCTGCAAGTGGAGGAAGCTCAGAGTATGCGCTGGTATCTGTTCCTGGCCCTGCTGGCCTGTGCCTACCCGGTTGCGGCGCGAATGTACCAATGGACCAATCCGGACACGGGCACCACCTATTTCTCCGGCAACCCGCCCTCCTGGTACAGGACGCCCGCGGGGGGGCCACGGGTGCTGGTCTACGAGGACGGCAAGCTGGTAGACGATACCCAGCGTCAGGCGACTCAGGAGAAGGAGGCCGCGCTGCGCGAGCGGGCGCTGCGGGAGCTTGCGGCCAGGAAGGAGGAGGCCGAGCGCAGCAAGGTGGAGGAAGCGCAGCCAGCCGGTGGCGACGAAACCGCCGCGGACGAGGGCGTCACGAAGGAAGACGACGCCATCGCCATCTTCAGGGCCATCATCTCGGAATGGGACAGGCGCAAGGGTAAGGCCCAGGCTGCGGGTGGCGGGACCCAGGGCGCCACTGCACCTGCCGAGCCTGCCACGGCCGGCCCATAAGCCGCATCCCTACGCCGCTCCCGCGGGAGGACGGAAAGCAACCACAGCCAGCCCCGCAAGACGCGTCCGCCCAACGCCGACCTGGTGGGACATGCGGACTCAGGAAGCCTCCGCATATCCCGATTCGGATGGCACGCCCACCCGGTCCAGAAAATGCCGCACATAACGGTCCTGCAGCTCGGGTCTCTTGCCCGCATGCATGGGATGCCAACTCCCTATTGGGTGTTGGCGCCAATCCTATGGAAGCGTCGTTGCAGGCGGGTTAACGGCCGGTTTCGCTTGCATGACATGACGGGTGGCCGCCCGGCGGGCGCGTCAGCCGTGGCTGCGAAACAAGCTGATGAGGTCGTCGAAGAAGGAGCGCTCGCGTAGCTGAACGCTGGATCGCAGCACTTGAAGCTGCTTGTTGTCCGGGTCTACCTTCAGGCCCTCGGTGACGTAGCTCTCGGCAAGATGGTAGTTCTTCTTGCGGATCTGGTCCTCAGCCATGTTCGCATAGCGGTGCGCAATCTCGGCTATGCCCTCCAGGGCCTCGGGATTGTGCGGCTCAATTTCCAGCAGCCGGTTGAAGTAGTAATAAGCATTGTCCTGCGGCGGAACGGTCAGACGCTGATCCTCCAGACTCTTTCGGCCCAGCCATTTCAAGGCCGTGAGCACCTGGCGCTGGAAGGCGTCGGGCTCCGTCGCGACAACAGCCTGAGGCGGATGCCGCGGGGCCGGCTGTGCGTTGCCGGGAACCCCGCCCGGTGCCGGCTGCACGCTCTGCTCGATTGCAGGGCGCGGCTTATGGGCGGGGGCCACCGCAATCCGGCGGTATTGACTGATCTGGGTGATGAAGTACCACGCCATGATGCCGGCCAGGGCCAGGACTCCCATGCCGAAGATGGTCCAGTTGCGCACCCGGCGCCGCTTGACCGCCGCCATCCGCTGGGTCATTTGGCCTTGAGCGTAGGGACGGGGCGCGGAGGCCGGCAGGGGGCGCGGGGCGTGGCGCTTCAGGACCTTGGCGCTCTCAGGGGCTTCGGGAGCCATTATCGCGCTCACGTAGGCGACCAGTGCGGCGGCGTCGCGGAAGCGGTCGTCGCGCTTCTTTGCCAGCATCAGATCGAGCAGGGGCTGGAAGCCGCTCAGATTCCTGGGCAGGGTCGGCACGGGAGCCTGCAGGTGCTGCAGCACGATGTGTATGGCCGAATCTCCGTCATAGGGCCGGCTTCCCGTGAGCATCTCGTGCAGGATGATGCCCAGAGAGTAGATGTCGGAGCGCCCGTCTAGCGCCAGCCGGCCTTCCGCCTGCTCCGGGCTCATGTAGTATGGGCTGCCCAGGATCGTACCGGTGGAGGTGAGCTCGTTGTCGCCCAGCAGCTTGGCGATGCCGAAGTCGGTGAGGACCGGAGTACCGCCTTCGCGGTACAGAATGTTGGCGGGCTTGACGTCGCGGTGAACGATGTTCTTGGCGTGAGCCACCGATAGGGCCGTGGCGACCCGGCTCAAGACGTCCAGGGCTTCCTCGGGGCTCATCCCGAGCGCGATCTTTTGGCCTAGATCACCTCCACCCAGGTATTCCATGGAGATGTACAAGCAATCTTCGGCAATGCCGATGTCATAGATGGTGATGATGTTGGGGTGGGTGACGGAGGCCAGGATGTGGCCTTCGTTCAGGAATCGCTTGTTGAACTCGGGGGTCGTATCCAGGCTGGCGCTCATGACCTTGAGTACTACCGGCCTTCCCAGAGATTCCTGAATGGCGAGATAGACGGTGGCCATCCCGCCCTTGCCAATCTCCCTCTGGATCTTATAGCCAGGAATGTCCATCGCCGGGATTATAGCGGGTATGTTGACGGCCGCGCGCATGCTCCGGCTCCTCCTTGTTTGCTGACAAGCATAGATCAACGATCGGATCACAGTATCCGGATTTCCCCCATGCGTCCGGCATCCGGCGACGCCCTGCGCCGCAGCGCAGCCGCACTGCAATTCCCCTGGCGCGGGCACTCTGTGCCTTTTTGTGCAGGCGCGGTACAATGAACAATCACGCCAACAAAACCCTATGAATTATCAAGGGATTTATCCCTTGGATGCCGATCCCTCACAAGTGCCTCAGACATGAGCCAAAGCCCCTTCGACCACCTGCGCAGCGCTGCCATCGAATCCCTGAACCTGACGGTTGAGGAATACCTCCACCGGCCGACGGGGGCGCGTCACTTTCATCTGGACGCCGAGGACCGCAACAACGCCTTCCTGGTGGCGTTTCTTACCGTGCCGCAGAACTCCACCGGAGTGGCCCACATCCTTGAGCACACCTCCTTGTGCGGGAG
>CAYWTP010000256.1:0-5535 GCA_964461215.1 uncultured Ectothiorhodospiraceae bacterium
CACCTCGTTCTGGTGGAAGACGTCGCCGTAGGTGACGCGGCCAAGCGGGCCGTCGGCCCAGAGCAGGTCGAACACGCTCTCCACGCCTTGCAGGTACATGGCGATGCGCTCCAGGCCATAGGTGATTTCGCCCATCACCGGCGCGCAGTCCAGGCCGCCGACCTGCTGGAAGTACGTGAACTGAGTCACCTCCATGCCGTTGAGCCAGACCTCCCAGCCCAGGCCCCAAGCACCCAGGGTAGGGGACTCCCAGTTGTCCTCGACGAAGCGGATGTCATGCTCCAGGGGGTCGAGGCCCAGCATCCGCAAGGAGTCCAGGTACAGGTCCTGGATGTCCAGGGGCGAGGGTTTGATCACCACTTGAAACTGGTAGTAGTGCTGGAGACGGTTCGGATTCTCCCCGTAGCGCCCGTCCGTGGGACGGCGCGAAGGCTGCACGTAGGCGGCGCTCCAGGGCTCCGGGCCGACGGCACGCAGGAAGGTAGCGGGATGAAACGTGCCGGCCCCCACCTCCATGTCGTAGGGCTGCAGCAGGACGCAGCCGCGTCCGGTCCAATACTGTTGCAGCGCCAGGATGAGACCCTGGAAGGTGGACGTGCCGGCGGCCGGGCGGCTCTCGGGAGCTTCTTGCAAGGCAAGTACCTTAGTGGAAGGCGAACGGAGGGCCGAAGTATAGCCCGGCCACGCCCGAGTATGTAAGCGACCACCGGCAGCCGCATTGGTGTTCGGCTGGGGGCTGACCGGCACGAGGCGGAGGGACCGCCGGCCGCAGGGATGGCGGCCGTCGAGCTTACAGGGACGTATTTACGGCGTGTCCCGGAGGCTCGTACCGGTCAGTCCCCCGGCCCTATGTGCTTAACCGATCACGGATGCCGGCAGCCGCGCCGGTTTGCCCGGCGGGCGGGGTATGTCCAGAATAGGCGGGGCGGGGGAACGGGTCCGCCGCACGTTTGCCGTCCCGGCGGGCGGCGGAGTCTGCATAATGGTGAGTCGTTTATCGCTCGGTCTCTGGGCGGCTCTGGTGGCCGGCCTGCTGTTGGCCGGCGCGCCGGGCGCAGGCCGGGCAGCGCCCGCCGGCTGGCTGGCAGTTGCCCGCTCCGTGGACAACGCATGGGAGATGCCGCCCTTCGTGCTCAAGGATCTGGAGGGAAGGGACCGGCGCCTTTCGGATTGGAAGGGGCAGGTGATTGTGCTGAACTTCTGGGCCACCTGGTGCCCGCCCTGCCAGGCAGAGGTGCCGCGCCTGATCGAGTATCAGCGGCGCTATGCCGGCCAGGGGCTGCAGGTGGTCAGCATCGGCCTGGATGATGAGCGCAAGCTGCGCAACTTCGTCCGGACCTACGGCGTGAACTATCCGGTGCTGCTGGGGGATCTCGACCGGGACCTGCGACTTCTGGCTCACTGGGGCGATCCGCAGCAGGTCCTTCCCTACACGGTCGTCATCGGCCGGGACGGTCACCTGCACCTGATGCTCCAGGGCCCCATCGACGACGCGGCATTCGGCCACTATGTGCTGCCGCTGCTGCAGCAGGCTCCGCCGGTGCCCACGAAAGACGTGTAGGCGCGCTGTCCGCTATTTGTGTCTGGCCAAGGCCTGAGCGGCACGAGGCGGGAACCCTCGGGACTTTACTCCTCGAGGTAGGTGTAGCCATCCAGGCCCGCGCTCAGCTCGTCCAGGTACTCCCGCAGCCGTTGCGGCTCCAGCGCGGCCTGCTCGCCCAGGCGCCGGTAGGCGTCCAGCACCTCGGTGCGGCCGAATTGCACGTAGCCCAGCACGTCGGCGACCTTGTCGCCAAACACGGGATCGACGATCCGGTGCCCACCATCGGGTGCCATCTCCACGTTGATGGAGTGAGTATCGCCGAACAGGTTGTGCACGTCGCCCAGGATCTCCTGGTAGGCCCCCACCAGAAATATACCGATGAGGTAGGGCTGTCCCGGCACCAGGGGATGCAGCGGCAGGCTGGGCTCCACCCCGTGGGCGTCGACGTAGAAGGGCAGCTGGCCGTCGGAGTCGCAGGTCAGATCGTGGATTACCCCCCGCCGCTCGGGGCGCGTCTGCAGCCGGTGCAGGGGCACCACCGGAAAGATCTGGTCAATGGCCCAAGCGTCGGGCAGGGACTGGAACAGGGAGAAATTGCAGATGTACTTGTCCGCCAGCTTCTCGTTCAAGTCGTCGAGAATCTCCCGGTGACCGCGCGAGGTCGGGGTGAGCAGGCTCCTGATCCCCTGGCAGATAGCGAAGTAGATCGCCTCGGCGCGAGCGCGCTGGGCCAGTGTGAGCACCCCGTGGGTGAACATGGTCTGGGCCTCGCCGAGCCAGTGGCCGGCATCATGATAGGTTTCCACGGCCGAGCGCCGGGACAGATCCTGCCAGGCCTGCCACAGGTCTTGGATCACGAGCGGCGCGCCGTCGGCCGGTGCCTGGGGCGCAGTCATGCCGGGCGCCGGGGTCACGTCCACCACCTCGGTGATCAACATGGCGTGGTGCGCGGTCATGGCCCGCCCGGTCTCGGTGATGACGTGGGGATGAGGCAGGTCCTGCTCCTGGCAGATCTCGCTCAAGGCGTAGACCACGTTGTTGGCGTACTCCTGCACCGAGTAATTCATGGAGCAGAAGCTGCGGCAGGATGTGCCCTCGTAGTCCACGCCCAGGCCGCCGCCCACGTCCACCCGGCGGATGTCGGCGCCGTGCCGGCGCAGCTCGGCATAGTATCGGGCCGCCTCGCGCATCCCCACCTGGATGTCGCGCACGTTGGCGATCTGGGAGCCCAAATGGAAGTGCATGAGCTGCAGGGTATTCAGCAGGCCCTGACTCTTCAGCCGTTCCAGCAGCAGCAGCACCTGCTCGGCGGCCAGTCCGAACTTGGACTTCTCCCCACCGGTGTTCTGCCACTTGCCCTTGCCGATGGACGCCAGGCGCAGGCGCAGGCCCAGCAGCGGCTGCACGCCCATGGCGCGGCTCTCGGCCAGCACCAGGTCCAGCTCCGAGAGCTTCTCCAGCACGATGTGCACGTCCAGACCCAGGCTGCGGCCCAGGAGGGCGAGCCGGACATATTCCCGATCCTTGTAGCCGTTGCAGATTACCGTTGGGTGGTCCCGGGAGGCCATGGCAAGCACGGCCATCAGCTCGGGCTTGCTCCCGGCTTCCAGGCCGACTCGGCCCCGGCCGTGGCGCAGGATCTCCTGCACGACCCGATGTTGCTGGTTGACCTTGATGGGATAGACCGCGGTGTAGCCGCCGCGGTAGTCCTCGGCGGCCATGGCGCGGGTGAACGCGCCGCACAAGGTGTCCACCCGGTCATGAAGGATATCGGTGAAGCGCACCAGCAGCGGCGGCGCGAGCCCCGAGCCGGCGATTTCTTGGGCCAGGGAGTAGAGGTCGACCTCGCGGTCGTCCTTGGGGCCCAGGGGCCGGACCGCCAAGTGACCGGCGTCGTTGATGTCCACGTACCCCTCGCTCCAGTCGGCGATGTTGTACAGCTCGCGCGCCGCGCGCAGGGTCCACTCGCTGTCGGTCATGGGTGTACCTTGGTGGTGGGGGCGGATGGGAAGGTTGGCCGGTCCGGCCCGGCCTTGCCCGGCGCGCGTTTCGCCAACCGAAATTCTGTCACAGCCGGCGCCATACACCAATGACGGGGTGGCCCTAACCCTACGCTTAGCAAAGCGGCGGAACGCGCAAGTGCGTGCTCCGGCTTCCAGCCCCTCAGATCTCGCCAGCAGTTACCGCCCGCCGGTTGCGCCGGCAGATCCGCATCCGCTATGCTGCGCGGTTACGATTTACCGACTGGTGGGCAGCCATGGCATTGGGTGGGGACTGGTTTACGGAGGTCTGCGTCGATTGCGGATCGGCGTTTTCCCTCAAGCTCGGGAAACGGCTGCACCAGGAGCAGACCCCGTTTCAGCGCATCGAGATCTACGAGACCCGTACCTTCGGGACCCTGATGGTGATCGACGACTGCATCATGCTGACCGATCGCGACAACTTCGTCTATCACGAGATGGTTTCACATCCGGCGCTCTTTACCCACCCGGCGCCCAGGCGCGTGGCCATCATCGGCGGCGGCGATTGCGGCACCCTGCGCGAGGTGCTCAAGCACCCGGGGGTGGAGCACGTCGTGCAGGTGGACATCGACGAGCGGGTGACGCGGCTGTCCGAGCGCTATTTCCCCGAGCTGTGCGAGTCCAATGCGGATCCGAGGGCCGAGCTGCTGTTCGCCGACGGCATCCAATGGATGCGCCAGGCCGCGCCGGGGAGCGTGGACGTGATCATCATCGACAGCACCGATCCCGTGGGCCCCGCCGAAGGCCTGTTCCGCGAGCCTTTCTACCAAGACTGTCTGAAGGCCCTGGGCGAAGGCGGCGTGGTGGTGCAGCAGAGCGAGTCCCCCCTGTACCACATGCACATCCTGCAGCCTCTGCACCGCACGGTGCGGGCGGTAGGCTTCGCCGACGCGGTGGCCCTGCACTTTCCGCAGTGCGTCTATCCGTCGGGCTGGTGGACGGCGACGCTGGCCCGCAAGGGCGGTCCGGCAACGGAGTTCCGGGAAGCCGATGCCCGCGCCAAACCCTTCGCCACCCGCTACTACAATGCCGACATTCACCGGGCCGCCATGGCGGCGCCCGAGTTCTTTCGCGAAGCCATGGCCGTCCACTCCTGAGGGCGAGAAGCCGCATGCGCCATCCGCAGAGCTTTGACGTGATCGTGGTGGGCGGGGGCCACGCCGGCACCGAGGCGGCCCTGGCCAGTGCCCGCATGGGCGCACGCACCCTGCTGCTCACCCACAATATCGAGACCCTCGGACAGATGAGCTGCAACCCGGCCATCGGCGGGATCGGTAAGGGCCACCTGGTCAAGGAGATCGACGCCCTGGGCGGACTCATGGCGCGGGCGGCCGACCGGGCCGGGATCCAGTTCCGGGTGCTCAACGCCCGCAAGGGGCCGGCGGTGCGGGCCACCCGCGCCCAGATCGACCGGGTGCTTTACCGGGCGCAGGTGCGCCGGGCCATCGAGACCCAGCCTAACCTGACCCTGTTCCAGCAGGCGGTGGAGGACGTCTTCATCGAAGGCGAACGGGTGACCGGGGTTCAGACCCAGCTCGGCCTGCGTTTCGACGCCCGCAGCGTAGTGCTGACCGTGGGCACCTTCCTGGGCGGGCGCATCCATGTGGGGTTGGCCACCTACCAGGCTGGTCGGGCGGGTGATCCACCGGCCAATGCCCTGGCCGGCCGGCTGCGGGAGCTGCCCTTCCGGGTAGCCCGCCTGAAGACCGGCACGCCGCCCAGGCTGGACGGGCGCAGCATTGATTACGCGCGTCTGGAGGCGCAACCGGGCGACGAGCCGGTGCCGGTGTTCTCCTTTCTCGGCCAGGCGGTGGAGCATCCCCGCCAGGTTCCCTGCCACATCACCCGCACCAACGAGCAGACGCACGCCATCATACGTGGCGGACTGGACCGGTCCCCCATGTACACCGGCGTCATCGAGGGCACGGGGCCCCGCTACTGTCCGTCGGTGGAGGACAAGGTGGTGCGCTT
>CAYWTP010000257.1:0-2606 GCA_964461215.1 uncultured Ectothiorhodospiraceae bacterium
TTCCTGGGCCCCGCCGCCCTGCTCCAGGCCTACCGCTTCCTGGCCGACTCTCGCGACCAGGCCACCGAGGAACGCCTCGCGGCCCTCGAAGGTCCCTACAAGCTCTTTCGCTGCCACACCATCATGAACTGCGTCGAGGTCTGCCCCAAGGGCCTCAACCCCACCCGCGCCGTCGGCTTGATCAAGCAGATGATGGTGAAGGGCTCGCTGTAGACGCGGAAAGTCCGGGGAGTTCTCGCGCAGAGACGCAAAGGTTGGCGAAGAGCGGGACCGGAGGCCTTGCCGTTCTCTTGTAGTCCTCTGCGGTCTCAGCGTCTTGGCGGGAGGACATACCGGAAGGCGCGCACGAACCGTAGGGGGCATCGGGGCGCTGGCCGCTCTCCTTAGTTTCCTCCGGATCTGCGTTCTTGCCGGATTCCACGCCGACCAGCGTCTCCAATCCCGGCGCGTGTTCGCGCTTGTGCGCCGCTGCGCGGATACCTTCCGCATTGAGATCCGATTCATTCGGCACTGTCCGTGGAGAGAGTTCTTTCCGATGGCCTGGTTATTTCATCGACCACGATTAAATGATTGAGTCGAAATTTACTGGCAAGTATCTAGTATCATATTGAACAATAAATAGTATTTCTCAATTTCCAAGAGAGCTTACTTGTTGGCCCAGAAAAAATACGATAGGCTACGTTCAAATGACTCTGCGTAATGACTCTGCGTAACCCTCTTCGGGCTGTCTCGACGTAACGCATGCTCCGACGCCTCTAGTTCTTCGCCCCCACTCGGGTGGTGCAGCAGGTTGCGGGAAGTGTCCACCGATCGGGCGGACCTGCACTTCCTCGCGTTGAGGTGCCGTGTCAAGGTTGGAAGCGCGGGCTTGGTCCGGGGCATCGGTTCCTCTCCGACCCCGGTACCCAATCCTTGGCCGACCACGGATGGGGACCCTGGTAGGGCTATGCTGAGGCGCTCATTTCTCGTTCGGGCGTCATCGCCTCGACGTCACTTCACGTACGGGCCAAACAGATGCAGGTAAAGCTTATGGCACCCAACCCAAACCACGGACAGGCATACGGCAGCGACCCACTGTCGGTGCGCGAGTCGGGCAAGTACCAGGAGGAATACGTGCATGCCTTCGTCGAGAAGTGGGATGAGCTGATCGACTGGGAGGGGCGAGCGCGGGCCGAGGGCGAGTTCTTCATCGAGAAGCTGCGTGACCTGGGCGTGCACAAGGTGCTGGACGTGGCCACCGGCACCGGATTTCATTCGGTGCAGTTGCTCAAGGCCGGCTTCGAGGTGACCAGTGCCGACGGCAGTCCCGAGATGCTGGCCAAGGCCTTTGAGAACGCACGCAGGCACGGCCACATTCTGCGCACCATTCATGCTGACTGGCGCTGGCTGAATCGGGACGTACACGACCTGTACGACGCCGTTATCTGTCTGGGCAATTCCTTCACTCATCTGCACGAGGACAACGATCGCCGCAAGGCGCTGGCGGAGTTCTACGCGACGCTGCGCCATGACGGGGTGCTGATGCTGGACCAGCGCAACTACGACGCGATCCTCGACCACAATATCCAGCCTTCGCACAAGTACTACTACTGCGGGGACAACGTTAGTGCCGAGCCCGAGCACGTCGACGACTCACTGGCCCGTTTCAAATACAGCTTCAACGACGGCTCCGTTTTCCATCTGAACATGTTTCCCCTGCGCAGAAGCTACGTGCAGCGACTGATGCGCGAGGTCGGCTTTCAGGCCGTGACCACCTATGGCGATTTCAAGGAGACTTATCGCGAGACGGAGCCCGACTTCTTCGTTCACGTGGCCGAGAAACGCTATGCGGACCAGGACGATTCGGAATGAGCGGCACATACTCCGACGTCGTGGAGACGGCGCGCCGGTACTACAACAGCGAGGATGCCGACAACTTCTATTTTCACATCTGGGGCGGCGAGGACATTCACATCGGCATCTACGATCATGCCGACGAGGATATCGCCACCGCATCGCGCAGGACCGTACGGCGCATGGCGGGCCTGCTGCCCGCCCCGGGGCCTGATACACGGGTTCTGGACGTAGGCTCGGGCTACGGGGGGGCCGCGCGCTATCTGGCGGCGACCTATGCTTGCACGGTCACCGCGCTCAACCTGAGCGAGGCCGAGAACGCCCGCAACCGCGCCCTCTGTGCGGAGCAGGGGCTGGGGCATCTGGTCGAGGTGGTCGACGGCAGCTTCGAGGACATTCCGTTCGAAGACGGCCGCTTCGACGTTGTGTGGTCGCAGGACGCCATTCTCCACAGTGGCCGGCGAGAGCGGGTCATTACCGAGGTGGCCCGCGTGCTGCGGCCGGGCGGCCACTTCGTCTTCACCGATCCCATGCAGGCCGACGACTGTCCCCCGGGCGTGCTTCAGCCGGTGCTGGATCGCATTCACCTCGACTCGCTGGGGTCCTTCGCTTTCTACCGGGAGGTCGCCGCACGCCACGGTCTGGCGGAGGTGGAGCGGGTGGAGATGACCGGCCAGCTCGTGCAGCACTACGGGCGCGTAGGCGATGAGCTGAGCGCACGCCGCGCGGAGCTTGCCGGCAAGGTTTCGGAGGAATATATCGACCGGATGCTC
>CAYWTP010000257.1:2706-5438 GCA_964461215.1 uncultured Ectothiorhodospiraceae bacterium
ACGCCGCGCGGAGCTTGCCGGCAAGGTTTCGGAGGAATATATCGACCGGATGCTCATAGGCCTGGGGCATTGGGTGGAGGCAGGGGAGAAGGGCTATCTGGCCTGGGGGATCCTGCATTTCCACAAGCCCGTCTGACGGCGACGCGCACGGTCCCCGGCTCCGATGTCGGCGCACCTTGAGCTGGACGGCCTGACCCGGATCTTCGGTACCAGACCGGCACAGGCGCTGGAGGCTTTGCGGGGCGGGATGGACAAGGCCTCCCTGCTCGCCGAGACGGGGCATGCAGTGGGTGTGCACGACGTCAGCCTCACCATCGACAAGGGCGAGCTGTTTGTGGTGATGGGGCTCTCGGGCTCGGGCAAGTCCACCCTGGTGCGGTTGGTGAACCGGCTCATCGAGCCCACCCGTGGATCGGTCCGGGTCGACGGCCGGGATATCACGGGCATGTCCCGGCGCGACTTGGTGGAGCTGCGGCGGCACACCATGAGCATGGTGTTTCAGTCCTTTGCGCTGCTGCCCAATCGCAGCGTCCTGGACAACGTGGCCTTCGGCCTGGAGGTGGCCGGCGTACCGCGGCGCGAGGCGCGGGGCAGGGCCCTGGAAGCGCTGGCACTGGTCGGCATCGCCGATGTCGCGCATAGGCGTCCGGAGCAGCTCTCGGGCGGTATGCAGCAGCGCGTGGGGCTGGCCCGTGCCTGGGTCACCCATTCCGACATCCTGCTGATGGATGAGGCATTCTCGGCCCTGGATCCCCTGATCCGCACCGAGATGCAGGACGCACTGCTGGCCTTGCAGGCAACGCAGCGCCGGACCATCGTCTTCATCTCTCATGACATTTCCGAGGCCGTGCGCATTGCCGACCGGGTCGCCGTGATGGCGGACGGGGAGATCCGGCAAGTGGGATCGCCGGTGGAGATCGTAGGCTCCCCGGCGGATGAGTACGTCCGGGCCTTCTTTCGCGACGTGCAGCCCGGACGGCTGTTCAAGGCGGCCGATATCGCCTTGCCGGGCGATGTCGCGTCGGTTGGCGGGACGGTCGCCGGCGACACGCTGCTGGAGGATCTGCTGCCGCTGGCGGCGGCCAATGAGTCACCGCTGCGGGTCACGGGCACACATGGTGATCTGATCGGGTACATCGACCGGGCCGCTCTGCTGAATGCCTTGTCGAAGGGGAGGGCGGGATGAACGGTGCGGTGCCGCTGGGTCACTGGGTCGAAGGGCTGGTGGACTTTCTCCTCGACCACTTTCAGGGCTTCTTCGACGCCATCAGCACGGTCCTGGGTGCCATGACTTATGCCGTGGAAGATGCATTGGCGTGGGTCCCCGCCTGGGTCGTAGTGGTCGTGCTCATGGGCTTGGCCCTGTGGCGGGTGAGCTGGCGATTTGCCGTGTTTACCGCGGCGGCGATGAGCTTGATCCTGGGGATCCACCTGTGGCAGGAGACCATGGCCACCCTGGCACTGGTGCTTTCGGCCACCCTGGTCAGCCTGGTGCTCGGCATTCCGCTGGGGATCTGGGCCGCGCGCAGCGACTGGGTGCAGGCGGCGCTGCGGCCGGTGCTGGATCTGATGCAGACCATGCCGGCCTTCGTCTATTTGATCCCCGCAGCCATGTTCTTCGGTCTGGGGCGCGTACCGGGCGTGGTCGCGACCATCGTCTTCTCCATGCCGCCGGCGGTGCGCCTGACCAATCTCGGGCTGCGCCAGGTACCGAAGGAGCTGGTCGAGGCGGGCCTGGCCTTCGGCTGTACCCGGCGCCAGCTACTGGCCAAGGTACAGCTACCCAATGCCCTGCCGTCCATCATGGCGGGCGTGAATCAGACCATCATGCTGGCGCTGTCCATGGTGGTCATCGCCTCGATGATCGGCTCCGGTGGTCTGGGAGACGTCGTACTGCGCGGTATCCAGCGTCTGGACGTGGGGCTGGGCTTCGAGGGGGGTGTCGGGGTCGTGATCCTGGCCATCATTCTGGACCGGATCACTCAGAGCTTCGGGCAATCCAGGCGACGGGCTCGTACGCCGCGGTGGTGGCCGTGGTCAAGAAGGGGAGATTGACGATGCACAAATGGTTCTGCGCGCTGGTCTGCGTGCTCACCCTAGTTACGGAGCCCGCCGGTGCCGCTGACACGGGAACCCTGCGCATCGGGTGGAGCGCGTGGTCGGACGCCGAGGCGGTGACCAAGCTGGCCGCACGGGTGCTGGAGACACGCTTGCATCAGCCGGTGAAGCTGGTCCTGCTGGACATCGGCGTGCTGTACCAGGGGCTGGCAACGGGCGATCTGGACGCCATGCTCATGGCCTGGCTGCCGGTCACGCACAAGCCATACCTCGATAAGGTCGGCGCGCAGGTGGTGGATCTGGGGCCGCTCTATACCCGCGCCAGGCTGGGCTGGGCGGTGCCGGACTACGTGCCCGAGGCCGAGTTGGGCAGGATCGCGGATCTGAACAAGCGCGACGTCGCACGCAAGCTCGGCCGCCAGATCGTGGGCATCGATCCGGGAGCCGGACTCATGCAGGCGTCGGAGAAGGCGCTCAAAGCTTACGGGCTGGACGGCTACCACCTGATCTCGTCCTCTGGCGCTGGCATGACCGCCGCGCTGGCCCGGGCCATCCGGCGCCACAAGTGGATCGTGGTCACGGCCTGGAATCCGCACTGGATGTTTGCGCGCTGGAAGCTGCGCTACCTGGCCGATCCCATGGGGATCCTGGGCAAACGCGAGCACATCGATGCC
>CAYWTP010000258.1:0-5425 GCA_964461215.1 uncultured Ectothiorhodospiraceae bacterium
AACAGGCGCCAGCCAGCCGAGGACCGAAAGAACAGCACGGCGCCGATGATAAGAATCATCGCGCCATGTACCGGCCACGGACCGATGGCCGCCGGCAGCCTTTGCTGTCCCACCAGTTCGCGGGCCACCCCCAGGAGATTGTTATAGATGAAATAGATCAGCACCGCGCTGAACAGCTTGGCATACTTACCGTGGCGCGGGCTGGTGCGGGCCAGCAGCACCGCCAGGGCGCCCATGATGACGATGGACAGGGGCAGAGACAGTCGCCACTGCAGCTCAGCCGTCCACCTGGGGATGTCGGACCCCAAAAGCTCGGCCGTCGGGATGGCCGCGGTCTGCTGGGCCCGGTCGTCGGCCTGGCGGCGCTGGATGCGCACCGCATGGGTTTGAAAATGGGTGATCGTGTAGCTGGCCATGCCGGCCTCGCCCTCGTAGCGGTTGCCGTCCACCAGCACCAGAAAGTGATCCCCGGTGGCTTCGTCCACGTATTGATAGCCCCCCGCCGAGGCCAGGAGCAGCGGCGGTGAGCGGTCGTGGATCTGAACGAAGACGTTGCGCAGATCCTGGCGGTCCGGGGAGATCCCCTCCGCATAGAAGACCCGGTCTCCCCCGCTGAGCTCCTTGAACCGTCCCGCAACCAGCCCTGCGATATCGGACGACTGCGCCGCACGCACCTTAATCGCGTCGGACAACGCCGTGGCCTTGGGCGAGACATACAACGATAGAGCCAGCCCCACGGCGGCAAATCCCAGGCTGAACAGCAGGACCGCTTGCAGCATGCGGGCCACACCGACCCCTCCCGCGGTCATGGCGGTAACCTCACTG
Organism: uncultured Ectothiorhodospiraceae bacterium; assembly: GCA_964461215.1. Classification (GTDB taxonomy): domain Bacteria; phylum Pseudomonadota; class Gammaproteobacteria; order JAABTG01; family JAABTG01; genus CAYWTP01. The sequence goes on from CAYWTP010000258.1 coordinate 826, forward strand.
TCCTGATACAAGCGCCCGAACCCGAGCAGGACGGCCACGTAGAATGCCAAGGGAAGCACCAGCACCAGACTGCTTGCCAGCTTCAGGGCCAGAAGTTGCAGGATGACGTCGCTCGCCAGAGAGCCGGCCGCGGCTTGGGCCAGATACACGACGAAGCGCTGGCTCACCAGAATGAGCAGAAGCACGCTGAGCACGCCCAGGAAAGTCTGGGCCACCTCGCGGTAGAGATAACGTTCGATGATCATGTTCTTGATCGCAGCGCGGGGTCGAGGGCTCGGCGTGGCTTTTGCGCGCGACCTGGCAAATGCATAAACTGGCCGCACCGTCCAAACGCGGGGCCATGGGCGCAGGGGGGCAGGCAGAGCCCCCCCACCGCCGCTTTCGCCTGCGCGGGCGCGATCAGGCAACAGCCGGCTGCGGTTTTCGGCAATGCTACCAGATGACGCCCAGTCCGTGATCCCCGGGCGCCGGATCTTTTGAGGAAGCCTATGGAATTCAGCGTCAAGAGCGGAAATCCCGAGAAGCAGCGTACCGCCTGCCTCGTCGTAGGGGTCTACGAGAGGCGGCGCATGTCGGCCGCCGCTCAGAGCCTGGATACCGCCGCGGGAGGCTTTATCGGCAACTTGCTGCGCCGGGGCGACATCGAGGGCAAGCTCGGCCAGTCCCTGCTCCTGTACAACGTGCCGGGAGTCCTGGCTGAGCGGGTCATGCTGGTGGGATGCGGCGTGTATCGGGATCTGGATGACGGTCAGTACGCCAAGGTCATCGCTCGCTCCGCGCGCAGCCTGAAAGCAACCGGCGTCGGCGAGGCGGTGAGCTTCCTCACCGATCTTCCCGTCAAGGGTCGCGACAGCTACTGGAGGGCACGGCATGCGGTGGTATTTGCACGCGAGGCCCTCTATCGCTTCGATCGCCTCAAGAGTGAGAAAGATCGGGACAAGCGGCCTCTGCGGCGGGTTATCCTCAGCGTGCCGCGGCGCAGGGATCTTCCCGGCGGCGAACGGGCCGTGCGCGACGGCACGGCCGTAGCCGATGCCATCGATCTGGCCAAGGATCTGGGCAATCTGCCGGCCAACGTGTGCACACCGTCCTATCTGGCCGAGCAGGCCACGGGGCTGGCAGACCGATTTGACGCCGTCAGCGCGCAGATCCTGGACGAGCAGGACATGGAGAAGCTGGGCATGGGCGCGCTGCTGTCCGTGGCTCGGGGAACCCGCGAGCCACCGCGGCTCATTGTGCTGCGCTACGCCGGCGCGGGCGCGACCGAGAAGCCGCACGTGCTGGTCGGCAAGGGCGTGACCTTCGACGCGGGCGGCATCTCGCTGAAGCCCGCCCAGGCCATGGACGAGATGAAGTACGACATGGCAGGGGCGGCCGCCGTCCTGGGCACCCTGCAGGCGGCGGCCGAGCTGGCTCTGCCCCTGAACGTAATCGGCCTCATCCCCAGCACCGAGAATCTGCCCGGCGGCAGTGCGACCAAGCCGGGGGATATCGTCACCAGCATGTCCGGTCAGACCATCGAGATTCTGAATACCGACGCCGAGGGCCGGCTGATCCTGTGCGACACCTTGACCTACGCCGAGCGCTACGAGCCCGCCGCCGTGATCGACATTGCCACCCTGACCGGTGCCTGCGTGGCGGCCCTAGGGCGCCAGGCCGCCGGCCTGCTCAGCAGCCACGCCACCCTGGCCAATGAGCTGCTGGCCGCCGGTCAGTACACCCGGGACCGGGCCTGGCAGCTTCCCCTTTGGCCCGAGTACAAGGAGCAGCTCAAGAGCAACTTTGCCGACATGGCGAACATCGGCGGACCCGAGGCGGGCGTCGTCACGGCCGCCTGCTTCCTGTGGCGTTTCACCAAGAAGCTCCGCTGGGCTCACCTGGACATCGCCGGCACCGCATGGCTTAGCGGCAAGGAGAAGGGCGCCACCGGGCGCCCCGTGGCATTGCTCTGCCAGTATTTGATGGATAGGGCCAAGAAGACGTGAGCAGTGAGGAGTAAGGTGTGCGAGGACACTTCAACGATGCCCCTGGCATCGCAAGCACCACCTCACGCCAACAGTTAACGCTTTGCTCTTCGTCCGTTCCCCCCTCACACCTCACTCTTCACGCCTCACCGCTCACTAACCAATGCCCCGCGTCGACTTTTACATCGTCAGCGATTCGTCTGCTACGGCGCATCTGGTGGTGGCCTGCCGGCTTGCGGAGAAGGCCTGGGGCGGAGGCCATCGGGTGTATATCCACGCTCCCTCGGCGGTGGCGGCCCAGCAGCTGGATGACCTGCTGTGGACCTTTCGTGCCGACACCTTCGTGCCCCATGGCCGCTACGGGGCGGACGCCGATGGCACGACACCGATCCTGATCGGCAGCAACGGCGATCGGGGAGAATTCGGCGAGGTGCTCATCAACTTGTGCGAGGCATCACCGGCCTTCCACGGGCGCTTCCAACGCGTTGCCGAGGTCGTGGCCGCCGACGAGGGCGCCCGAGCCGCCGGCAGGGAGCGATTCCGCTTCTACCGGGAGCAAGGCTATGCATTAGACTTACACAACCTATGAAGAGGTCCAACCGAAAGGGTTCCCCGCTGGAGCCGCGAATCGTTGGCCTCCCGGCGAAACGGCTTCACGCTGATCCCGATCCCAGACATGAACGACGACACGATCAAGACCGAGGATGAACGCGACGACCACCCGGAGCCTGGCAGGCCGACCGAGGAGCTCGATGGCGCACTCAACACACTGCAAAGCATGCTGGAACGGCGACACGTAGTCCCCGGCGAGCTTCGCGCGCAGGCTGGAGACCAGGACCCGCCCGGCTCCCGGGAGGTCCCTGCCGATGCCGACGATCTCCCGGTGCTACGAAACGTCGTCATTCCCGGCCAGCCCGGGTTCGCCAGCCACGTCGCGTCCCAGGACGAAGAGGTGGAGGACGAAGAAGTCTGGCGGCCGCACCAGCCCTGGCCGGAGTCCTCGCACTTCGTCCATACCGAGTCGATGCCGCCATACAATGACTTGGTCAAGCGGCTGGCCAGCGAGGTGGACGTCATCATCGAGGACTGCGTGGACGAAGCCCTGGCCAAGGCGCGTAAGGAGATCGTCGGCCGTATCAAGAACCACCTCGACATCGTCCTCCCCGAGATCCTGGAGGAGATGCAGCACCGCAAGACAGGCGGCACGCCCTGAAGCGCCAGGCTTCAGGCCTAAGCCTTAGGGCCAACGGGTTAAGACTCAAGCCTGAAGCCTTCGGTTATAATCCCGGCCTTTGGCTAAGAATCCGCCCGGACCATGGACAAGACCTACGACCCTCACGCCATAGAGCAGCGCTGGTACCAGAACTGGGAGGCTCGGGGCTACTTCGAACCCTCGGGTGAAGGCGCCGCCTACTGCATCATGATCCCCCCGCCCAACGTGACTGGCACCCTGCACATGGGCCATGCGTTTCAGGACACCACCATGGACGCCTTGGTCCGCTACCAGCGCATGGACGGACGTAACACCCTGTGGCAGGCGGGTACCGACCACGCCGGGATAGCCACCCAGATGGTCGTAGAGCGACAGCTAAACGCCAAAGGCCAGACCCGCCACGACCTGGGCCGGGAGGCGTTCCTGGAGCGTGTCTGGGCCTGGCGCGCCGAATCCGGCGGCACCATCACCCGGCAGCTACGGCGCATGGGCGCGTCCCTGGACTGGCGGCACGAGCGTTTCACCATGGACGATGGCCTGTCGCACGCCGTGCAGGAAGTATTCGTGCGCTTGTACGAAGAGGGCTTGATCTACCGGGGCAAGCGGCTGGTCAATTGGGATCCCGTGCTGCATACGGCGGTCTCCGACCTGGAGGTGGTCTCCGAGGAGGAGGCCGGACACCTGTGGCACATGCGCTATCCGCTGTCGGACGGCTCGGGGCACTTGGTGGTGGCTACCACCCGGCCCGAGACCATGCTCGGCGACGCGGCCGTCGCCGTCCACCCCGGTGACGAGCGCTACAAGCACCTCATCGGCCAGCACGTGGACCTGCCTCTGACCGAACGCAGGATTCCGGTTATTGCCGACGAGTACGTGGATCCGGAGTTCGGCTCGGGCTGTGTGAAGATTACCCCGGCCCACGACTTCAACGACTACGAGGTGTGGCTGCGCCACCGCGACACCACGGCCCTGAGGGCCGTGCCTCTCAACGGGCTTATCAACATCTTCACGGTGGACGCCCGCATCAAGGGCAATGAGTACGACGATCTGTCCTGGGGCCACATGGGCCCGGACGCCGCGGGCGCCGTGCACGCCGACGAGGACGGCCAGGTGGTGGTTCCCACCGCCGGGCTTATTCCCGAGGCCTACCGCGGGCTGGACCGCTACGAGGCCCGGGAACGCATTATCGCGGACCTGCGCGCGCGGGATCTGCTGGCGAGAACGGACGATCACAAGCTCATGGTGCCCCGGGGCGATCGTTCCCATGCAGTCATTGAGCCCTATCTCACCGATCAGTGGTTCGTGAAGGTGGAGCCCTTGGCCCGCGAAGCCATCCACGCGGTAGAGGACGGCCGCATCCGCTTCGTTCCGGAAAGCTGGGCCAAGACCTACTTCGAGTGGATGCGCAACATCCAGGACTGGT
>CAYWTP010000259.1:0-5399 GCA_964461215.1 uncultured Ectothiorhodospiraceae bacterium
CGATACAGGCGGTGTATGGAGAGCTGGTCGAGCGCGGGGCACTGGACGATGTCGCGCCAGATGTCCGCGCGAGCGCGTGAGGTAACGCCATGGCACTGCAAATCATCGAAGGCTGTGTGAATTGTTGGGCCTGCGCGCCCCTGTGTCCCAGCAAGGCCATCTACGAGGCCAAGCCCCATTTCCTGATCGAGGCGGGAAAGTGCACCGAATGTGACGGCGACTACCTGGACCCCCAGTGCGCGAGTATCTGTCCCATCGAGGGGATCATTCTCAACGCCTTGGGTGAGCCCCTGAACCCGGCCGGCTCACTGACCGGCATTCCGCCGGCCCGCCTGGCGCAGGTCATGGCCGAGATACAGGCGAGATAGCTACGTAATCGGGTCCGAGGAAATCGAAATGGCTAAGGCAAGACTCACATTCGCGGACATCGACATCACCGTCACGGTACCGGCCGGCGTGCGGGTCATCGACATCTCGGAGAAGGTCGGCTCCAGCATCATCTACGGATGCCGCGAGGGTGACTGCGGGACCTGCATGATGAGAGTGGAAGAAGGCTGGAACAATCTCACCGAGCCGTCGGTGCTGGAGGACAAGGTGTTGCGGGAAAACATGGCGGGCCGGCATTACCGCCTGGCCTGCCAGGCCCAGATCCTGGGGGACTGTATCGTCAAGCCGACCTAGACGGCGCTGGCGCGCCCGCAGGCTGTGGGCCGTGGGCAGCCGGTCGGGCTCACCCTTCGGCCGGGAGCCGATGGGATCGCGCGTAGCGCGCCCGAAGGGTGCAGTGCAGGAACGCCCTGCAACAGGGCCGACCCACAGGTTGCGGCCGTTGTGATTGACAAGTTGCGGAGTACGAAGAGATGGCACTGATTACATTTAGCAATCCCGATTACAAGGACAAGACCGTCTATGCGGTCGCCGGCAGCTTCACCGAGTCGGTACTGAAGATCGCCAAGGAAAACCGGATCCCCATCGACTTCTCCTGCGGGGACGGCGAGTGCGGCACCTGCCTGGTGAAGGTGAAGAGCCTGGAGAACAAGCCGCGCATGGGCGGTCCGCTCACCGACAAGGAGATCGCGGTCCTGGGTCAGCTCGGCAAGCTGAGCAAGGACGACGTGGACCGGATGGCGGTTGACGATCTGCCCACCGGCTACCGTCTGGCCTGCCAGCTCGTGGTGAGGGACGAAGATGTACTCGTCGAGTACAACCTCGGCTAGCACCCCTATCTCATCAGGTATCGCGGAGCCTCGCGCCGCAGGCGACGAGCGCCGGTTCTGGCATGCGCTGTTGATGACCCACAGCCAGAACCTGCCCAACGACGAGGTCCTCGCCTGCTTGCTGGCCAGTCACCTGACCGGCCTGGGTGCCCTGCCGCCCAGCCTGGGCCTGGGGGCGGAAGACTTTCGGCGGCTGATGGTGAGGCATTTCCCCGGGGCCGAGCTTCCTGCCCGGATCTTTGATCAGGGGCATCCCGTGGATCGGGAAGCCGAGCGGGACGAGCTGATACGCCTCATGCTCGCCTACCGCGCCGGTGTCGACGCCTCCGAGGCCTGGATCGCCCGTATCGTTGCCGCCGGCTGCATGGCCGCGGATCACCTCTGGCAGGATCTGGGCCTGTGGTCCAGGCTCGACCTCACCGAGATGCTGCGCCGGAATTTCCCGGCACTGGCGGCGCGCAACGACCGCGACATGAAGTGGAAGAAGTTTCTGTACAAGCAGCTCTGCATGGAGGAGGGCATCTACACTTGCCGTGCCCCGTCGTGCGAGGTGTGCGCGGACTATGCGGATTGCTTCGGTCCCGAGGATTAGCGAGAGTGGGCATGTAGGAGCGAGCTTGCTCGCGAAGGTTTCACCACGGGCCATGTTTGCCTGCGTACGACCGGCGGGTTCGCCAGCAAGCTGGCTCCTACGGGGCAGGTGTTGCCCCAGGCTTGGTAGGAGCGGCCGTGAGGCCGCGACCACGCATCACGGCATCCGGAAAGCTGTTCGCGGGCCACGCCCGCTGCTACCCCGTAGCCGGTCATTGATGTGCTTGCCGGCGCGTGCAGCTCACGACTGCCCCCTGTCTTCATCTTCTTGGCCTACAGCCCAAAGCCTACAGCCTGCTTCACCTCAACATCTCGCCATGCCCGCGCTGAGCACTGCCGCTTCCCCGTCGGCGAAATCGCCGAGCCCGGCCTCGATGACCTCGATGCCTGCGCGATCGCAGAAACGCCGCTCCTTGTCGGTCGGCTCGGGAATCACCGCCCAGCCCGCGGGACTGCCGGCAGCGTAGATGATGTCGGAGAGCACCATGCGCTCGGTGTCGCGGGTTAGTCGCATGCCGAGCAGAAGATACTGCTTTCCCTTGCGATAGTCCTTGACGAAGCTCGGTATGCCGAAGCCGCCCATCAGCTCGGTGACGTAGTCCACGTAGTCGGCATCCGATGCGATATAGGTGGCGGGCTCCGGGATCGGGCTGCCCATGGGTTTGAACAGGACGGGCAGGGATGCGTCCGCCTGCTCGGGCGTGACCCGGGCGTAATGCTCACCGTCGTACTGGTCGATCCAGAACCGATAGTCGGTCCCGCCGATGCGGGCGATGCCGCGAACCAGAAGGTGGGGTGTGGCGGCGTAGGAATCCTGGAGCTGCATGTCGCGGTTGATGTCGACGACATAGGGAGGCCTGATGCCGGCAAGCCAGTCGTGTACCGCCGCGCGGGTCCAGCGGATCTGGCCGTAAGTCCGGCTCAGAAAGCTCGCGACGGACTTGCGTCCCTTCTTCAGCTCGACGTCCATGGCCGCGCGGGGGAACTCGTACATCAGGCGCGGTGCCATGGGCCGGCCGTTGTTCATGGCCAGAATCAGGCTGTCGCTGTCGGCCGGAATGGGCTGTCCGGATTCGACACCGGTCACGTCCGCGAGCACGCCGGGACCCAGGTAGGGCACGATGTCACCCCGGCACACACCGGCGATGATCTCCGAAGGAATGGATTGCAGCACGTCGTCCACCTCTGCGTTGGGATTGAATGCAGAACCAATAGCACGATCTGTGCCGCCGGTAAGACATTGATCCGGCGAGGAGGGCGGGGAGGGGTCCTGACATTTGTACGCAACACGACAGAAGAGAAGTATGCCGACTGCCAAGGAACTCACGGAACATGCCGAATTCTCACAACTGAGAGCTGACCAGGTTGGAGAAGTGTTCGATCAACCTCCTAAGGCCACAGGCCATAGGCGATAGGCCCTACGGCCGCAGCCGCACCTCATACAGCCCACCGATGACCAGGTGCTCGTCTTCACCGCTCAGGTGTCCCGGGAGCAGGTTGCTGTAGTAGAAGATCTTTACCCGGGGGACATCGGCTTCCAGGATGGCGTCGCCGAACTCGTCCGCCCGCTCCCGGCTGGAGGTGAAGGAATTCAGGTTGTTGAGCAGTACCACCCGCTGCCCGGCGTTTCCCTCCGCAATGGTTTCGTACTCGTCCGGGCGGTTGATCCCCCGATAGAGCCGCAGGGTCTCGGAGTCCGGGTGCTGGCGCACAAGCTCGTATTGGCAATAGGTGTACAGCAGGTCGAGCTGCGACTCCACGGCGTTGGTGGAGTAGAGGCCCGCGGCCCGCTGGGCCAGATAGATCTGCCAGGCCGCGCTGTGCGCGTCGTGCAGGGAACTGCGGTGGTGGCGGGGCAGCAGACCGAAGCGCGACTCCACCCAGCCTTTGAGGGCCGCGGCTTCCCTCCCGTCCGAATCGAACAGCCAGCCACGCAGCATGTGCAGATAGTCTGCCCGCGCCCGGTGCCGGCCGGGGTGGAAGCCCGCCTCTTCCAGGCGATCCAGTCTGAAGTGGACCGTCATGTAGTCCGCAAAGATCTGCGCCCGCACCGGAGGTACATGGGCCGGCGCGAGCTTCGCGAACAAATCCCCGTGCAGCTGAGCTACGCCGTCGATGGCCAGGGCAACCGGGTGGCGCTGAAAGGTCAGGCTGCCGAGGATGTCGGCGGGCAGGTTGCAGCGGTTGATGGGCAGGCGGGCGCGGGCCGGAAGGCGCGGGTGGCCCGGGCTCGCATGGGGCGTGCTTGGTTTGTCGTCAACCACACAGGTCAAGGGGTATTGTCAGCTATGCAACGCGCCGGCCCGGGCCGGCATCCGCCAAGTAATCGCTGTATCTTCAGTCGGTTGGATCGCTCTCCCGTGCATGGCACGGCCCTTGCTCAGTCCCCGTCGACATCTTCCACTGTGTTCACTGCTAGGAGAGGAGACCATGGCGCTACGTCAATGTGCAATCTACGGCAAGGGTGGCATCGGCAAGTCTACCACGACCCAGAATCTGGTAGCTGCCCTGGCCGAGGCCGGCAAGAAGGTGATGATCGTCGGCTGCGACCCTAAGGCCGATTCCACCCGCCTGATGCTCCATGCCAAGGCCCAGAACACCATCATGCACCTGGCCGCCGATGCCGGCAGCGTCGAGGATCTTGAGCTGGAAGACGTGCTCAAGGTCGGCTACGGCGAGGTGAAGTGCGTCGAGTCCGGCGGCCCCGAGCCGGGCGTCGGCTGCGCCGGCCGCGGTGTGATCACCGCCATCAACATCCTCGAGGAGGAAGGCGCCTACGACGAGGACCTGGACTTCGTGTTCTACGACGTGCTGGGCGACGTGGTCTGCGGCGGCTTCGCCATGCCGATTCGCGAGAATAAGGCTCAGGAGATCTACATCGTCGTCTCCGGCGAGATGATGGCCATGTACGCGGCCAATAACATCGCCAAGGGCATCGTGAAGTATGCAAACTCCGGCAGCGTGCGCCTGGCAGGCCTGATCTGCAACTCGCGCAACACCGCGCGGGAAGACGAGCTGATCGAGGCCCTGGCTGCCAAGCTCGGCACCCAGATGATTCATTTCATCCCGCGCGACAACGAAGTCCAGCGCGCCGAGATTCGCCGTATGACGGTAATCGAATACAACCCCAAGGCGAAGCAGGCGGACGAGTACCGCTCCCTCGCCGGCAAGGTGATCAACAACAAGAACCTGGTGATTCCGACGCCCATCACCATGGATGAGCTCGAAGACCTGATGATGGAGTTCGGCATCCTCGAAGAAGAGGACGAGTCCATCATCGGCAAGACTGCAGCGGAGCTCGAAGCCGAGGCAGCGGCAGCCGTCGCTTGATGACACTGGGCGCCGGTCACCACGGCGGCCGGCGCCCAGACCCGGGCACATTCGCCCCGTTTCTCACCGACTCGGCGCCGTCTATAGCTGGGTGACGGCGGAATGAGGAGAGTCCACATGGCAGCCATGACACGTGAAGAGACCGAAGCCCTCATCCAGGAGGTGCTGGAGATCTATCCGGAGAATTTGAAGAAGGATCGGGCCAAGCACCTGGCAGTCAACGACCCGAGCCTGGAACAGTCCAAGAAGTGCATCACTTCC
>CAYWTP010000260.1:0-5392 GCA_964461215.1 uncultured Ectothiorhodospiraceae bacterium
AGGTGGCGGTGGAGGACTCGCCGGCGACGGCGGCGGCGGCCTCTTCCGGATCCACGCCTGGCTGGGGAGTGATGCGGAACAGGGCGATGACATCGGTATCCTTGGCCTGATAGTCAGGCTCCCAATAGCCCATCTTCTTGTATGGTATAACGCCGGCGGCATAGCGCTGTTTGGCGTCGGTAATCGTCTCGCTCGTGCCCATGACGGTCTCCTGTGAAGGTTGTTTGAACCGTTCCGCACCGGCCCAGGTGGCGGGATCGCCGCTCGTGTAGGGGCGTAACCACGTGGTTTTGAAGAGCTTCTGTGCAGTACGTGGGGGCATTCTGCCGAAACGAGATCATCAATAACAGTCAATCGTATCTATATTGTTGATAGGCTATAATCTATACATCTTTCCAGAGCCAGCCCCTTGCGCCACAGCACGCTTCGCCAACTCGAGGTCTTCGAGGCCATCGCCCGACTCGGCAGCTTCACCCGCGCCGCGGAGGAGCTGTACCTGACTCAGCCCACCGTCTCGATGCAGATCAAGAAGCTCACCGGCGCGGTCGGTCTGCCCCTGTTCGAGCAGGTGGGGAAGAAGATATTTCTCACCGAGGCGGGGCGCGAGCTGCACAAGACCAGCCTGGAGATCTTTGAACACTTTGCCCGCTTCGAGATGCTGGTTGCCGACATGAAGGGCCTGAAGAAGGGCATGCTGCGGCTGGCGGTGGTGACCACGGCCAAGTATTTTGCGCCGCGACTTCTCGGGCCGTTCTGTCAGCGACATCCGGGCGTCGAGGTCTCCCTCAAGGTCTCGAACCGCGAACGGATTCTGGAACGGCTTGCGGGGAACCAGGACGATCTCTGGATCCTCGGGCAACCGCCGGAAGAGCTCGAAGCAGTGGCCGAGCCGTTTCTGGAGAATCCGCTGGTGGTGCTCGCGCCCATCAATCATCCGCTCGTGGGCAAGAAGAGCATTCCGCTGGCACGCCTCGCCGAAGAGCCGTTCCTGCTGCGCGAGCCGGGGTCCGGCACGCGCATGGCGGCCGAGCGGCTGTTCACCTCTCACGGGCTGAAATTGAAGGTTCGCATGGAATTGGGCAGCAACGAGGCGATCAAGCAGGCCATCGTCGGCGGGCTGGGCGTGTCCGTGCTCTCGCGCCATACGCTCGCCCTGGACGCGCCGATGGGGCAGCTCGCGATCCTCGACGTGGTGGAATTCCCGATCGAGCGTCACTGGTACGTCGTCTATCCGTCCGGCAAGCAGCTCTCGGTGGTCGCGCGCGCCTTTCTCGACTATCTCAAGCGAATTCCCCGCCAAGTGAACGAGGTTCCCTCTGATGCGCCGCCAATCCACCCCCCATCCACCCAGCGCAGCCACGCCGCCGAGGGACGGTGCCGGTCGGGAGACCTTAACCAGGTTCCCGGGGACTCTGAAGGCAGCGCCGCACGCTGACCACGTGAATCGGCATAACTCCGCTTGCCCGCACGCTTGAATTCACTCGCGTCGACCTATCGCGCGAGGTCTTTACATAAGTGAGCTTCAACAGAATCCCAGACGACCCCATCATACTGAAATATAAGATATTTATGTGAGGTTGTTGCGTCGGCTCGATAATCTACTATATATGTCAAGAAATAGCGTGCCCGACGGGTCAACCAGCACCGTCAGAACGCAGATACCTCTGCGGGGAGGGATCGACTATGTTCAAGACGATCTTCGGCGTTCTGGCCTTGGGACCGCTCCTGGCGAGCGTGCCACTTACGGCATCGGCACAAGGTCCTCGCGGTGGCTTTTCCGGACAGATCGATATCCTCGGCACGGACTTCCACGACACCGTCGATGTCGATCAGGGGCTCGGCCCCGATACACCTCTGCGGGTGACCTTCGACACATGGGACAATGGCGATCCGGATACGAACGTCTCGGGCTCCGCCACCGCCGTGTGGAAGCCCAACGCGGATAAGCCGTTCCAGCATGGGTTCAGATTCCAGGTTGGCAACCCCGGGACTGGCGCAACCAACCCGCAGCTCTTTGGCGTACTGGACACGGTCATTACGGTCGACCTTCGCGCGACACCCATCTCCCCGGCAACTGCGTGGGACGCAGTGCTTCCCATCAGCATAGAGGGCACGGTCAGCACGCCCGGCGGGTTTACAGGCAGCGCGACAACCGGCGTTGGGGTTTTCCTGCTCGATTCGGCCGGCACACTCATCAACCGAGGCTCCGGCAGCTGCCCGCAGCTCGGGACTGGTACCCTCGACTGCTCGGGCACCACCTTAAGTGGCCCGGGCCCTGTATTTAATCTCACCACTACGAAGAGCACCGGCGACACCACGGATACCGCCGTCGAGCCCGGCTCGACAGTGACTTTCACTTTCTCCGGTGTGCCGTTCGACGTGGACGCACACGGCGATCCGATGGCGACCGACTACACCGTGGAGGTGCGCACAGGCTTCTTTGCCAATACCGCCACACTGGATCCCGGCGAGCAGGTTGTTCTGGATTTCGGCCAGACCATGCAATGGGACATCTCCAGCCCCCAGGCCTCGCTGGCGATCTCGATAATTCCCGTGCCGGCGGCACTGCTTCTGCTTCCCGGGGCACTCGCCACGCTGTCCGTGAGGCGCCACCGCCGGGTCACCGGTTGCGGACGGCCGGCTCGGAGGCTCGGGGCCGGGCAGCCTCGCGGTAGCGTTCCAGGATCTCCTCCAACCTGGTGGTGGCCCGTCCCTGCGAGCGGGCAAGCTTGACGGCCTCGGCTTGTAACCTCATGGCCCCGTCCAGATCACCCTGGCGCGCATCAGCCAGGGCCAGAGTCTCCACGTAGCGGAAGGAGCGGTGCTCGCGGGCCACGGCGCGGGCGATGCGGCAGCCCCGATCGACGTCGGCGATCCCTTTGTCCGTCGTAGTGAGCAGCAGCCGCGCCAGGGCGTGCCGGGCCGGCAGGCTGTCCGGATGCAGGCGCAGCACCGCCTCCAGGGCTCGCAGCGCGTCCCGATCCCGGCCCAGTTCCCGGAGCACGAGCGCCCGGCCCACCAGTGCCGTCTCGTCGGCGGGAAACCGCCGCAGAATCTGCTCATACTTTTCGAGCGCCGCGTCCGTCCGCCCTGCTTGCAGCAGGGCCATGGCGTACTCAACGGCGATCTCCTTGTCCTCGGGCGCCAGCGCCGCCGCCTGCTCGAAATGGGTGAAGGCGACGTCGCGCCGACCCATATGCCTGAGGCTTCTGGCGAGGAACAAGTGCGCGTGGGAGAGCCGGGGGTCGTCGGCGACGGCCTGCCGGTACTCCTGTAAAGCATCCCTGGGTCGCCCCAGCTTCTCCAATGCCAGCCCCAGGTTGACACGTATTGCTGCCGCTCGCGGTGCGATCTCTAGTGCGCGGCGATATAGGAGCAGGGCCGTGTTCCAGTCTCCCCCAGTGGCGGCCCGGTTTCCGCGGCGGGCGATCGCCTCGGCGTTCGAGACCATTGCGGCCACCCCTTCCAGCAGGGGGTCCCGCGGAACCACACGCCTGGGTTGCGCACCGACGCTGGCCATCAGCGTCCGCGCCTGCTCCAGCCTGCCCAGTCGCCGATAGAGCTGGCCGAGCCGGTAGGCAATGGACCCGGAGCCCGCATCCCTCTCCCTAGCGAACTCGTAGGCGTCGGCCGCTGCGTTCGGCATTCCACCGGCCTCGAGCGTCCGCCCCAGACCGAACCAGGCGGCGGCGGAAGCGGGCCGGAGCCTGGTCGCCTCCTCGAAGGCACTTTGGGCCTCCTGAGGCAGCTCCGCCTCCAGCAGCGCCTCGCCGAGCCAGACGAGCCCGGCGCAGCGCTGTTGGCGGAGGTCTGTCGGGCGGTTCGGGGGCGGCATGGTCGGCCCGGCTGCGCGCCCCGTGCCGCCGGACGGGTTCGGCGCTTGCTCCATCAGCGCCAGCGCCGTGCGAAAAAGGCTGATGGTCCCAGCAAGATCGCCCTTTCGCCGGTGGCTATGCGCCAGAAAATACGGCCAGCGGTAATCCTGGGGCTCCAGCCGCACCGCGTTCTCGTACGCTACCATGGCCGCGTCATGGAATGCGTAGGCCTCTAGCAGCTCGCCGAGTTCGCCGTACCTTTCGCCGAGGGAGCTTGCCGCGGGGGGCCCTGGGCGTTGCCCCAAATCGCGGATCTGCGCGAGCCGGCCCTCCAGCTCCCCGCGGACCTCGCCAGCCAGGCCTGCTATGTCGGGGACGGGTACTACCGCGAGCCCGGGGCGGGTCAGGGCCTGTGCCGCCGGGGGAACAGCGCCGCTCTGATCCGAATCCGTGCAGCCCGCCGGCAACAGAAGCAGCGTCGTCACGAACGCCACCGTGTGCACCGGCGCTTCGGTGTGGGGTCGGTGCTGGTGCGGTTGCATGACTCAGCGAACCCTGGTGCCCTGGCCGCGCACCAGGGTGTGATAAGCACCGGCGGCCGGGAGCGGCCAGTCTTCCACCTCTCCGGTGGCCCAATACACCCGCAGCGTGTCTGCGCTGCGCCCGCTCCCCGGTGCAATGAGCACCCGTGGGTCGTTGGAGGACAGGTAGCTGCCGCCCACACTGGCGCGCCGCGCGAGCACCACTTGTCCCCCCGCACGCACCTCGACACGCGCGCCGTAGGCGTAGCTGCCCGAGTTGTTGCTCATCAGCCGCAGCCCCAGCCAGTCGCCGCCAGGATGCCGACGGTTGACGAGCAGGCGGACCGGTCCGGCGTTGTTGCTCACCAGCAGGTCGGAGTCGCCGTCATTGTCGACGTCACCGACCGCGGCCCCGCGACCGACCTCCGGCTCGGCGAAGCTCGCGCCGGCTCTGTCGCTGATGTCCTCGAAGCGCACACCCGAGAGATTGCGAAAGAGCTGGTTGCGCTGGCGCAGGGGCAGCGGATCGCCGGCCCTCACCTGATCCTCGATGTCGTTGACCGCGCCGTTGGCGACGAATAGATCCAGCCAGCCGTCTCCGTCCACGTCGATCCAGGCAGTGCCGAAGCCGGTGAAGATACGGCTCGGCGCAGCGAGCCCGACGCGGCGGGTGAGATCCTGGAAGCCGCCGCGGCCGTCGTTCACATAGAGGGTGTTGGTCTCGCCGTCGAGGTGCGACATGAAGAGATCCATGTCGCCATCATTGTCGAAGTCCTCGGCGTCCACACCCATGCTGGCCTCGGCCAGGCCGTCCTGATTCAACGCGGCGCCCCGCATCAGGGCCTCGCCGACGAAGGTGCCGTCGCCCTGGTTGATCCAGAGCTGATTCGGCTGACTGTCGTTGGCCACGTAAATGTCCAACCGGCCGTCTCCATCGAAATCGGCATCCACGGCTCCAAGGCACGGACCGTAATCGCGCGCAATGCCGGACTGCAATGACACGTCCTCGAAGGTTCCATCGCCGTTGTTGTGGAACAGGTGGTCCGGCAGCGCCTG
>CAYWTP010000261.1:0-5366 GCA_964461215.1 uncultured Ectothiorhodospiraceae bacterium
TGGCGGGTGGGCTTCATGGTAGGGAACAAGACCCTGGTAGCGGCATTGCGGCGCATGAAGTCCTACCTGGACTATGGCATCTTCACGCCGATCCAGGTCGCTGCCATCACGGCCCTGGAAGGTCCCCAGGACTGCGTGGCCGAGATCCGAGAGATGTATCAGGCCCGGCGCGACGTGCTGTGCCACGGCCTGGACTCCATCGGCTGGGAGGTGGACGTGCCCAAGGCCACCATGTTCGTGTGGGCACTCATTCCGGAGCGCTACCGCCACATGGGCTCCCTGGAGTTCTCCAAGAAGCTGCTGATGGATGCCAAGGTGGCGGTGTCGCCCGGCATCGGCTTCGGCGAGTACGGCGATGGCTACGTGCGCTTTGCCCTGATTGAGAACGAGCACCGCACGCGCCAGGCCATCCGCGGGATCCGGCACATGTTCAAGAATGATCAGCAGACGGCGTCGGGCGCGGGAGTCGGCACTTGAACCCGGTCAAGGTGGGCCTGCTTGGGCTGGGCACCGTCGGTGGCGGCACAGTCACGGTCCTGCTGCGCAACGCCGAGGAGATCTCCCGGCGTGCCGGACGTGGCATTGTCATCAGCCATGCCGCCGCCCGCAATCTGGAACGTGCGGCGGAGCTGGGTCTGACGAACGCGCGGCTGAGCGCGGACGCGTTCGATGTGGTGAATGACCCCGAGGTTGAGGTGGTCGTGGAACTCATCGGCGGCTACGAGCCGGCGCGCACCCTAATCCTGAAGGCCATCGACAACGGCAAGCACGTGGTGACGGCTAACAAGGCCTTGATCGCCAAGCACGGCAACGAGATCTTCGCTGCGGCCCGGGAGCGCGGCCTGATGGTGGCTTTCGAGGCGGCGGTGGCCGGCGGCATCCCCATCATCAAGGCCGTGCGCGAAGGGCTGGCCGGCAACCGCATCGAGTGGGTGGCGGGCATCATCAACGGCACCGGCAACTTCATCCTCACCGAGATGCGGGACAAGGGCCGGGCATTTCCCGACGCGCTGGCTGAGGCTCAGGCCCTGGGCTACGCCGAGGCCGATCCCACCTTCGACGTGGAGGGCATCGACGCCGCACACAAGCTGACCATCCTGGCGGCCATCGCTTTCGGCGTACCGTTGCAGTTCGACAAAGTCTACGTTGAGGGCATTACCCGGATCACTCCCGAGGACGTGGCCTATGCTGAGGAGCTGGGCTATCGCATCAAGCACCTGGGCATCGCCAAGCGCAGACCCGAAGGCGTGGAGCTGCGGGTGCACCCGACCATGATTCCCGAGCGGCGCTTGATCGCCAACGTCGACGGCGTGATGAACGCCGTGGTGGTGGATGCCGATGCAGTGGGGCCGACCCTCTATTACGGTGCCGGAGCCGGAGCGGAGCCCACCGCCTCGGCGGTGGTGGCCGACCTGGTGGACGTGGTACGGACCTTGACCACGGACCCCGAGAACCGCGTCCCGCACCTGGCATTTCAGCCAGGTGCCCTGGCCGATCTACCCATCCTGCCGATGGACCAGGTGCAGACCGCGTACTACCTGCGCATGCAGGCCCAGGACCGGCCGGGGGTGCTGGCGGATGTGGCCCGGATCATGGGCGACCAGGGGATCAGCATCGAGGCCATCGTCCAGAAGGAGTCACCGCCCGAGTGGGAGCACGTACCCTTGATCTTCCTAACCCACCGGGTGGTCGAGGGGCAGATGAACGAGGCCATCCGCGGGATCGAGACCCTGGACACCATCACCGGCCGGGTCATGCGGATCCGGGTCGAGCATTTGAACGACTAAGCGAAGCCGGGAGCCCTGCACCCGGTGCGATTGACAGCTAGCATTCAGCACTCGGGACAGGATGCGCCGTGCCAGGAAGTGCTATTCATCTGACCTTGCTGATTCCGGGACTGCTCCAGCCGCCCTTCGGAATGCCGCCAGAGCTGCTCCTGGAAGGTCCGCGACCCGGCGCCGTTGAGCAGTTTCTGGCCCGCGCCGACGAGGAGCCCGCCGCCGGGGCGGACATGGACGGCGTGCTGCTGGAGCTGTTCGGCGTGCAGCAGGAGCCCGGGGCGGATGTGCCCGTGGGGGCCATCACTCGGCATGCCGACGGCGGTGCCCCCGCCGAAGGCTGGTATCTGCGGGCTGACCCCGTCCATCTGCGAGCCGACGTCAGCAAGCTGATTCTGTTCGACGCCTCTCAATTCTCCCTGACCCAGGAGGAGGCAGGCGCTCTGGCGGCAGTGGTATCAGGGACGTTCGCGGAAGCGGGCTGGCGGCTGGAGATTCTGCACCCCCAGCGCTGGTACCTGCGCCTGCCCGCCGCGCCCAAGGTGCGCACCCACCCGCTGTCGGTGGTAGCAGGGCGCGACCTGCATGGTTATCTACCTTTCGGCGAGAGCCAGCGTCTGTTCCACCGCCTGCTCAATGAGCTGCAGATGCTGCTGGGGGCGAGCCCGCTAAACCAGTCGCGGGAGCAGCGCGGCTTGCCGGCGGTGAACAGCTTATGGCTGTGGGGTGGTGGCGTCCTGCCGCCTGTACCGGATCGGCGCTGGGACAGGGTGTGGGGCGACAGCCCTTTGCTTCAGGGTCTGGCCATGCTTTCCCAAACACCCTCGCAGGGCACGCCGACTCACGCCTCGGCCTGGCTGGAGAGCGCGGCTCCAGGGAGGCACCTGGTGGTCATCGAGCGGCTGCTTCCGTACGTGCAGTATGCCGACCCGGAGGGCTGGCGGGAAAGCCTGGTCTCGGTGGACCGGGCCTGGATCGGCCCTCTGCTGGGAGCCCTGGGCCGTGCCCGGGTCGCCAGCGTGACCCTGCTGCCCGGCGCCGGGCCGGGCTACCGGCTGGGACGGCGCGGGATGCGCCGCTGGTGGCGGCGCGCGCGGCCTCTGCCTCACTATCTGGTACCCTGACCTTCATGTACTTGGCCGATACCCGGTCTTGCATCGGTGGCGGAAGGCCGGGCAGACTTCTCCCCGACCCTGGTCCGGCACTCGAACCGGGCCGAGGGCACGCTGCACGAGAGGGGGAAGGCGGGATATGGTCAGGTCCATCGTACGTAGAGACGTGCCGGCGGGCGCGGCCGCAGCGTTCAGAGATATGCCACCGGTGCTGGCGCGGATCTACGCCTCTCGCAAGGTCCGATCGGCCGGTGAGCTGGACTATCGCCTGGACCGCCTGCATCCGTGCGCAGGGTTTCTGGGGCTTGACCAAGCGGTAGATCTACTGCAACGGGCGCTCCAGAGCCGCTGGCGAATTCTCGTCGTCGGGGATTTCGACGCCGACGGTGCTACCAGCAGCGCTCTGGTGGTCAGAGCGCTGGGCATGATGGGGGCGGCGGAGGTCGGCTATCTGGTGCCCAATCGTTTCGAATACGGCTACGGGCTAACCCCTGAGATCGTGGCAGTGGCCGCGCAACGGCGGCCGGACCTCATCGTCACGGTAGACAACGGCATCTCCAGCCTGGATGGCGTGCAGGCGGCCCGCGCCCGGGGGATCCGGGTGCTGGTCACCGACCACCACCTGCCGGGCGACCGGCTTCCCGACGCCGACGCCATCGTCAATCCCAATCTGCCCGGGGATGGATTCCCAAGCAAGCACCTGGCGGGGGTGGGGGTGGCCTTTTATCTTATGGCGGCGCTGAGGGCGCGGCAGCGGAAGGCTGGCTGGTTCACCCGCCAGGACATCGTCGAGCCCAATCTGGCCCGGCTCCTGGACCTGGTAGCGCTGGGCACCGTGGCCGATGTCGTGCCCCTGGACCACAACAATCGGCTGCTGGTGGCCCAGGGACTGGCCCGGATCCGCAGCGGCCAGTGCGGCGCCGGAGTCAGCGCCCTGATCCGCGTGGCGGGGCGGGACCGGGAGCGGATCTCGTCATCCGATCTGGGCTATGCCGTCGGCCCCCGTCTGAACGCCGCCGGCCGCCTGGACGATATGTCGTTGGGCATCGAGTGTCTGCTGTGCGACGACGAGGGCAGGGCCCTGGACATCGCGCGGCGGCTGGACGAGCTGAACCGGGAACGGCAGGGCGTCGAGGCCGAGATGCAGGCTCATGCCCTGGAGCTCCTGGGCCGCATGCAGTTGGGAGAAGACAAGGACCTGCCGCGGGGGCTGTGCTTGTTCGACCCGTCCTGGCACCAGGGCATCATCGGCTTGCTCGCCGCGCGCATCAAGGAGCGATTTCACCGTCCCGTCATCGCCTTCGCGCCGGCCAATGACGGCCAGCTCAGGGGCTCGGCACGCTCCATTCCCGGGCTGCACATCCGCGATCTCCTGGAGGCCATTGCCGCGCGGCATCCAAGTCTGCTCAACCGTTTCGGCGGCCATGCCATGGCCGCGGGCCTGAGTCTGGAGCGTGGATCCCTGGAGGACTTTCGCCGCGCCTTCGGCCAGGAGCTGGACCACAGCCTGCGGGACGAGGACCTGGAGGCGGTGATCCTGAGCGACGGCGAGCTGGACGCCACGGAGATCCGTCTGGATCTTGCCGAGGCCCTGCGCCAGGCCGGCCCCTGGGGCCAGAGCTTTCCCGAGCCCGTGTTTGACGGCGTCTTCCATATGGTCAGCCGCCGAATCGTCGGTGACCGTCACCTGAAGATGACCCTGCGCCTGGCCGGCACCGGCAGGACCGTGGACGCCATCGCCTTCAACACCCTGGACACGGACTGGCCGCGGGAGGTCTCCAGAGTGGAAGTCGCGTACCGCCTGGACGTCAACGACTACCAGGGCGTGCGCAGCCCGCAGCTGGTGGTGGAACAAGTGGTGCCGGCGGTGACGGGCGAGGGGTAGGCCGGTCTTCAGCTCGACGGCCAGCCAGCAAGGGGCGGCGGGAAAAGAATCCACCACGAAGGCATGAAGGACATAAAGGGCCGAATGCGTTACCATTCCAAACTTTGACCTCCGTGGCCAGGACTCTTACTCCATGCTCGAGCTGACCGGCATCTTCGGCCATATCAAAGACCTGCAGGGGCGTTCCGAAGCCCTTAGGGGGTATCTTTGACTATGACGCCAAGCGCGAGCGGCTGGACGAGGTAGTCCGGGAGCTGGAGCAGCCGGACGTCTGGAACAACCAGGAGCGTGCCCAGGAGCTTGGGCGGGAGCGGGCGCGGCTGGAGGAGGTCGTGCAGACGATCGGCGGCCTGCTGCGCGGCCTGGGTGAGGCGGCGGATCTGCTGGCCCTGGCTCGGGACGAAGAGGACGAGGAGACCGCGCGGTCGGTGGTGGCAGACCTGGATCGGCTGGAGCGGGGGCTGGAGGCCCTGGAGTTCCGGCGCATGTTCTCCGGTGAGATGGATCCCCGCAACGCCTTCCTGGACATTCAGGCCGGCTCCGGCGGTACCGAGGCCCAGGACGGGGCCGAGATGCTGCTGCGCATGTACC
>CAYWTP010000262.1:0-5326 GCA_964461215.1 uncultured Ectothiorhodospiraceae bacterium
GTGTGGCGAGATCGAGGAGTTCATCGACGAGACCATCGAGCGCTGCCAGAAGGCGGTGGCACAGAGATGCGGATTCCATATCCGCGACCACTCGCTGATCATCTACGGTGATTGCCAGAAGCCGGACTGTCCGAACAAGAAGGGGTGAGGGGCGGGAGCGTGGGCGCCCTTAGGGCCGATGATAGGTTAGTCCTTATGGGCCAGCTGGCGTCGCGGTATTGCGGAGGCCCGATACGCGAGTCCCATCCCCCGAAATTGGGGTCCCAGGCCTGAAGCCCGAAAGCTCAAGCCTGATACCTCAGGCCTCGAGTTCCAAGCCTCAAGCCTGCCAAGCCTCAGGCTTGCGCCCGCTCGATCATCTCGCGGGCGTGGGCGGTAGTCTGGGCGGTGATCTCGATGCCGCCCAGCATACGGGCAATCTCCTCCACTCGGGTCTCCCCCGATAGAGGATGCACCGTGGCCGAGGTCTCATCCTTGGCGGTGAGCTTGTGCGCTTGCAGGTGGTGGTGGCCCTGCGAGGCGACCTGGGGCAGATGGGTGACACACAGGACCTGACGGCTGCCGGCGAGGTGCCGCAGTCGCTGGCCCACGATCTCCGCCACCCGTCCGCCCACGCCCACGTCGACCTCGTCGAACACCAGGGTGGGTACGCCGCTGCCGGCGGCCCCGATCACCTGGAGACCCAGGCTGATTCGCGACAGCTCGCCACCCGAGGCCACCTTACCCAGCGGCGCAAGGGGCTGGCCCGGATTGGCACTGACCAGAAACTCGACCCGGTCGAGCCCCGCCGCAGAGGGCTGTTCCGTAGGCAGGTGCTGGACGCTTACCTCAAAGCGCCCCCCCGGCATTCCGAGGTCATGCATGTTGGCGCTGACCCTCTCCGACAGATCCTTCGCCGCAGCGGCCCGCCCGGCGTACAGCTCGCGAGCCAGGTTCCCATAGTCTTCCAGCACCTGCGCCAGCTCGGCTTCCAGCTCCCGCAGCCTGGCCTCGCCACCTTCGAGCCGGCTCAGCCGTGATTGAAGCTCCGCCAGCCGCCGGGCCAGCCCCATGGGCTTGACCTGGTGCTTGCGGGCCGCGTCATGCAGCGCACCGATGCGGCTCTCCAGCCACTGCAGCCGCTGGGGGTCCAAGTCCAGGGTATCCAAGTAGTGCCGAAGCTCGCTGGCTGCCTCGCGGGCCTGGATGAGAGCCTCGTCCAGCAGGGTGCGTACCGCGCCAAGGCTCGTGTCGAAGTGTTCCAGCTCCGCGATCTCCCGCGTGGCGGCTTCCAGGCCGGACAGCGCTGCGGCCGGTTCGTCCGTCTCCAGTATACCCAGGCTGCGCTGGCAGCCCTCGAGCAGGCGGCCGGCGTTGGCGAGCCGAGCGTACTCTTCGTCCAGCTCCTGGATCGCCCGAGGCTCGGCGTTGAGCTGTTCCAGCTCCTGAACCTGGTAGCGCAGGAGGTCCAGCTCCGCGTCACGGTCGCTGCGATCTCCACCCGCCGCCTGCACCTCCCGCCCGATTGCCTGCCAGCGCCGGTACAGATCGCCCAGACCGGCGAGCACTGACGCGTGGCCGGCGTGCTCGTCGAGCAGGCTCCGCTGGGCGTCCCGTCGCAGCAGCGACTGGTGGGCGTGCTGACCGTGGATGTCCACCAGCAGGTCGCCTATCGCTCCCAGGCTCTGAATGGGTACGGGGCGACCGTTGATGTAGGCGCGGGAGCGGCCGTCGGCGGCGAGGGATCGGCGCAGGATGCACTCCTGGTCCTCCTGCTCCAGCTCCTGGGCTGCCAGCCATTGGCGCACCGCCGGTGACCCGGTCGTATCGAAGATGGCTACGACCTCCGCGCGCTCGGCTCCCGGCCGCACGGTGCCGCTCCCGGCCCGCTCTCCCAGAGCCAGGCTCAAGGCATCGACCAGAATGGACTTTCCGGCGCCGGTCTCACCCGTGAGCACGGTCATGCCCGGACCCAGGTCGAGGGCCACGTGGCGGATGATGGTGAAATCCCGAATGTCGAGGTGCGTAAGCATGGCAGTCGCTGCATCCTGCAGGTGGTCTTGACCGCGCTGATTCTAACCGAAGAGGGATGGTGAGAGGTTAACGCATCCGGCGAGTCCAGTCGCCAGTGTTGACTTGAGCCTCAAGCCCGACGCCTCACATCTCCTTCGCCCAGTGCAGCTTGGTGCGCAGGGTCGCAAAGTAGTCGTGGTCAGGGGGGTGGATCAAGCGTACCGGGCGGTCCTTGCGCCTTATCACCACCCGGTCTCCGGGCTCCAGTGCACTGGCCGTCTGGCCGTCGAAGGTAAGCTGGGCGCTGGTCTGCTGGCCGTCGCAGACGACGATCTCCACCGTGGACATGGCGTCCACGACGATGGGGCGGTTGCTCAAGGTGTGCGGACAGATAGGCACCAGGGCGATGGCATTCAGGGACGGGTGAAGGATGGGGCCGCCGCCGGACAGGGCATAGGCCGTGGAGCCCGTAGGCGTGCTGACGATGAGGCCGTCGGCGCGCTGGGTGGTGACGAACAGTCCATCGATATGGGTGTCGAATTGGATCAGCCGCGCGACGTTCCATTTCTGCAGCACCACATCGTTTAAGGCATCGCCGTGCATAGTCTCCTCGCCGTTGCGTACCACCACCGCTCGCAGCAGGAAGCGGCTTTCCTCCTGGAAGCGGCCGGCGAAGATCTCGTCCAGGCGGGCCTCCATCTCGTGGCGCGAGACGTCGGTCAGGAACCCGAGCCGGCCCAGATTGATGCCCAGAATCCGTACGTCCATGTCCACCAGCAAGCGGGCGGCCTTGAGCAGTGTTCCGTCTCCGCCCACGACGATGACCAGGTCGCATTTCACGCCCATGGACGAGCACTGCTGGGTCTCCAGCTCCTCGTCGTAGACCACGCGTGCGCAGTCGGCGTCGACGATACAAGCGGTGTGGTGAGCGCGCAGGTAGGCGAGCAGGGCCTGGCAGGTCTCCTCCACCCGGGGGTCATCGCGCTTGGCGATGATGCCGACCTTCTCGAACATTGTCCCCATCGTCTCCTCCCCGCCGGTAGCTGAAGGTAGCATGCCAGCCGGCAGGCGCCAACCGCCGCCCTTGTCTTCGCGGGCGTTTTCGCAGATGCTTGCCGCTAGGGGCTGAAGGTTCAGTAATGTGATGGCAAGAGCAAGCGCAGGCAACCTGATCGACGACCGCTCCCAGTATCTGTTCAAGGTACTGGTCCAACGCTATCTCCGCGAGGGGCAGCCGGTAGGCTCCCGAACCCTGTCGCGGGATTCGGGCCTGGACCTGAGCCCTGCGACCATCCGCAACGTCATGGCCGACCTGGAAGAGATTGGGCTGGTGCGTTCACCGCACACCTCGGCCGGACGAGTTCCGACGGTGCACGGCCTGCGCTTTTTCGTGGACAGCCTGCTCAAGGTGGCTCCTCTGGGCTCCGAAGAGGTCCGGCGCCTGCGCCGCAAGCTGGACCCGGATTGCAACGTGCAGGAGCTGATGGCGTCCACCTCGAGCCTGCTGTCGGACTTTACGCGGCTGGCAGGCGTGGTCACCCTGCCCAGGCGCGACGAGCTGCGGCTGCGACACGTGGAGTTTCTGCCGCTATCCGGCCGCCGGGTGCTCGTGATCCTGGTGGTCAATGACAGCGAGGTGCAGAATCGGGTCATCCACACGGGCCGGGAGTACTCGGCCAGCGAGCTGCAGCAGGCGAGCAACTACCTCAGCTCAGTGTTCACCGGCAAGGATCTGCACCAGGCTCGTGAGCGCCTGCTGGCCGAAATGCGCGATGCCAGGGACAGCATGAACCGTATGATGCTGGCCGCCATCGAAATGGCGGATAAGGCT
Organism: uncultured Ectothiorhodospiraceae bacterium; assembly: GCA_964461215.1. Lineage (GTDB taxonomy): Bacteria > Pseudomonadota > Gammaproteobacteria > JAABTG01 > JAABTG01 > CAYWTP01. The sequence continues at coordinate 3,824 of CAYWTP010000262.1, forward strand.
TTCACCGACGAGGAGCAAGGTGACGACTACGTCCTCGCCGGGCAGACCAATCTGATGGAGTTCGCGGAGCTGGCGGAGATGGACAAGCTGCGCCAGCTTTTCGAGGCCTTCAACGAGAAGCGTCAGATCCTTCACCTGCTCGACGGTGCACTGCACGCCGACGGCATCCAGATCTTCATCGGCGAGGAGTCCGGATACGAAGTTCTGGACGGATGCAGCGTGGTGACCGCCCCTTACAAGGTCCAGGGCAAGGTGCTGGGAGTGCTGGGCGTAATCGGGCCCACACGCATGTCCTACGATCGCGTCATTCCCATCGTCGACCTCACCGCCAGGCTCCTGAGTTCGGCCTTGAACCACGAGCAGTAGTCCCCATATCTGCAGCTAAGCATTTCGCGGCGCGCCCCGGTGCGGGGGCGACGTCCGTGTGGGTGCATTTCGAACGACGGGAGAGGAGCCATATGATGAGCAAGCAGGGCGTGTCCGCGGAGACCGAGTCGGTGCATGCCGCGGCCGAGGAGGACAATCGCGAAGCCATGCGGAGTTCCCCGGAGGAAGCGGCGCCCGCCGCCGGCGGGGATGCAAGCGCGTCCGCCCAGAGCCCCGCGAGGGGCGGGGAAGGGCCGTCGCGCGCTGAGCTGGTGCTGATGCTGGAAGATGCCAGGGGCAAGGCAGACCAGCACTGGGACGCCCTGGTGCGCGTGAAGGCGGAGATGGACAACCTGCGCAAGCGTACCGCCAAGGACATCGAGAATGCCCACAAATTTGGCCTGGACCGCATGGTATCCGAGCTGCTGCCGGTCAAGGACAGCCTGGAGCTGGGCGTTTCGGCGGCTTCCGACGAGGGGGTCGACGTAGCGAAGGTCCGGGAGGGCATGGATCTGACGCTCAAGATGCTGACCACCGCCATGGAGAAGTTCGGCGTCCAGGAGGTCAATCCCGTTGGCGAGACGTTCAATCCCGAGCGGCACCAAGCCATGACCATGCAGGAGACGCGCGGCGCCGCTCCCGGGACCGTGGCGTCGGTCATCCAGAAGGGCTACGTGCTCAATGAGCGCCTGGTCCGGCCGGCCCTGGTCATCGTAGCCAAAGAGCCCAGCGACCCACAGGGATCTGCTTGAAACGAACGGGGACGGCCCAATATTAGCGGGTAGTCCGGCCGTCCCGGACAAGAATTTAGACTTGGAGACAGGCAACCATGGGAAAAGTGATAGGCATCGACCTCGGAACGACCAATTCCTGCGTCGCCGTGATGGAAGGCGACAAGCCGCGCGTCATCGAGAACAGCGAGGGCGATCGCACGACCCCATCCATCGTGGCCTTCAGCGGCGACGGCGAAGTTCTAGTGGGCCAGTCGGCCAAACGCCAGGCGGTGACCAATCCCAGCAACACCTTGTTTGCCATCAAGCGCCTCATCGGCCGCCGCTTCCAGGAAGACGTGGTGCAGCGCGACATCAACATGGTGCCGTACAAGATTGCCGAGGCGGACAACGGTGACGCGTGGGT
>CAYWTP010000263.1:0-5313 GCA_964461215.1 uncultured Ectothiorhodospiraceae bacterium
GACCGGCCACCACTATTACTGGATCGGCACGCCGGAGTACTGGCAGTGGTGGGGTTCGGTGTTCTCGGCTCTGGAGCCCATCCCCTTCTTCATGATGACCGTATTCGCCTTCAACATGGTGAACCGCCGGCGTCGCAACCACCCCAACAAGGCCGCGGTGCTCTGGGCACTCGGTACGGCGGTCATGGCGTTCCTCGGGGCCGGCGTGTGGGGTTTCCTGCACACGCTGGCGCCTATCAACTACTACACCCACGGCACCCAAGTCACGGCCGCCCACGGCCACATGGCTTTCTATGGGGCCTACGTGATGATCGTGCTTACGATGATCTCCTATGCCATGCCCATGCTGCGCGGCCGCAGCGCAGCCAACAGCGAGCGATCCCAGGTGTTGGAAATGTGGTCGTTCTGGCTGATGACCGTCGCGATGGTGTTCATCACACTGTTCCTGACCGCCGCCGGGATCCTGCAGGTGTTCCTGCAGCGCTACAGCGAGAACCCCCAGCCGTTCATGGTGGTCCAGGAAAAGATCGCGCTTTTCTACTGGATGCGCGAAGTAGCGGGCGTGGTGTTCCTGATCGGTCTGGGCTGCTACGTGGCGAGCTTCTTCGTCGGCAGCACGGAGCCCGAACGCGTCCCCAGCACCGCCGGCGCAGAGCCGGTCACGGCCTGAGCCCCGTCAGAACTTGGCGTGACCTGGAGAAATTGGGTGACTCCTCCCCTGCCAGCGCGGCAGCACGAGTCCGGGATGGCTCGTGCTGCCGATTTTTTGGCACCGATCTCGGCGCTGCCGATCGCCGCATTGCGTCGGCCGGCCGCCCGTGCGGCGGTGGACTCCGGCTCAACGAGGATTCACCGAGTCGCCGAAGCCCCAACCCACCCGCCACGCGATCCGGAAACGGGGAGATGCCGATGAACGCGCAACCCGCCCGGACCATCGAAGTAAAGTCTGAGCTGCCTTACTACCGTCCCCAGGGCAATGAGATCGCGCTGTTCGAGCATGCCTGGCGCCATCGCCTGCCGCTGCTCATCAAGGGGCCTACGGGATGCGGCAAGACCCGCTTCGTGCAGCACATGGCCGCCCGGCTGGACCGGCCGCTCTACACCGTCGCCTGCCACGACGATCTGACCGCCGCCGACCTCGTGGGGCGCTACCTCATCGGCGAGGCCGGCACTTTCTGGAGCGACGGCCCCCTCACCCGCGCGGTGCGCGAGGGCGCGATCTGCTACCTCGACGAGGTGGTGGAAGCCCGCAAGGACACCACCGTGGTCCTGCACCCGCTGACCGACGACCGGCGCATTCTGCCTATCGAGCGAACCGGCGAAACCCTCAGGGCGCCGCCGGAGTTCATGCTGGTGGTTTCGTACAACCCAGGCTACCAGAATCTGCTCAAGGGTATGAAGCCGTCGACCCGCCAGCGCTTCGTCGCCGCCAGCTTCGACTTCCCGGACCCGGAGCTGGAGGTCGCGATCCTGGTCGGAGAGACCGGTGTGGCGCGCGGGCTGGCCGAACGCCTGGTACGCCTGGCCGGGGGGCTGCGGGCACTCAAGGATCACGACCTGGAGGAAGCTGCGTCCACGCGCCTGCTGGTCTACGCTGCCACTCTGGCCGACGGCGGGATGGACCTGCGAACGGCCTGCCGGGCGGCACTGGTGGAGCCTCTGAGCGACGACGCCGAAACGGTCGAGGCCCTGCTGGAGGTGGTGGATGCCACGCTCGGCGTCTGAGCCGGACGACGCCCCCACGGCCGGCCAGACCCTCGCTACCCTGGCGGAAGTCCTCTATCTGGCCAACCTGCTGCTGTTGCCCGGCCTGGCCTTTGCCGTCCTGCTCGGCCTGTTCCTGGCCAGACGCCGTTCCGCTCCGCCCCTGGCCGCTGCACACCTTGGCCAGACCCTGTCCGCAAGCCTGTGGGCCGGGGCCCTGCTGATCCTGGCCAACGCCCTCATTCTGGCGCTTGGGGGGTACGGCGCGCCCGAAACCTGGGTGGTACTGATCGTCTACTTCACCGTCTGCCATGCCACCCTGGTTTTGCTCGGCGTGGCCGGACTCGCGAAGGCCATGGCCGGCCAGTGCTGGCGCTACCCGCTAGTCGGCCGGCCTCTGCCCCGGGGGTGTAGCCGATGATCTCCCTCTACCGCTCAATTCGTGTAGCCCGGATGAAGCGGAGCGGAATCCGGAGATTTCGCGCTTTGGTGCCCGCTGATCCTGGATTGCGCTTCGCTCCATTCAGGCTACGGCCGCGACCCGGCCATGCTTCGTAAGGCACGTACCGCGCTGCAGCGTCATCGGGCCTGGACCCAGGCCGGGTTCTTCCTGCTGTTCGTCCTGGCGCCCCCCCTGGACCTGTTCCGCTTCGATATCAACCTCGGCCACTTCATTCTGCTCGGCCGAGACTGGACCCTCGGCCTGGACCCCTTCCTGCGCGGCGAAGTCGGTTCCGGCGGGGCGGCGGCCAGCCTGCTGCTGCGCGGCTTCCTGCCGATCCTGCTGGTCGGCGGCGGGCTGATTGTCACCGCCTGGCGCTGGGGCCGGCTGTACTGCGGCTGGCTCTGTCCGCACTTTTCGGTGGTCGAGATCATTAACCGCTTGATGCGCCGCGCCAGCGGCAAGCCGAGCCTGTGGGAGCGAAAGCGCCTCCCCGAGCTTCAGCCCGACGGCTCCATCGAACGCCCGCAGCCCTGGATCTGGGTACCGGCGCTGCTCGCGGTGCTCGGCTTCGCCTTGCTCTGGGCGCTGAGTCTGCTTAGCTACCTGCTGCCGCCCACCGAGATCTACACGAACCTGCTCAGCGGGGAGCTGACGCGCAACCAGACCGTGTTTCTGGTCACCGCCACCACGGCTCTCAGCGTCGAGTTCCTGCTGGCACGGCACCTGTTCTGCCGCTTCGGCTGCGCCGTGGGGCTGTTTCAGAGCCTGGCCTGGATGGCGAACCGCAAGGCGATGGTGGTGGGGTTCGACACCGGCCGGGCCGGGGCGTGCAGGCGCTGCAACAACGCCTGCGACAACGCCTGCCCGATGCGCCTGCACCCGCGCACGATCAAACGGCGCATGTTCACCTGCACCGAGTGCGGCGAGTGCATCGCGGCCTGTACCCAGGTCCAGGGAAATGAACCGGGGCGGAGCCTGCTCCAGTGGGTGGAAGGCGAATGCGCATTGCCGGTGGTGACCGGCAGACCCTCGTCCGGCCCGGCCGGCTGCTTCGATCGGCACACGGCCCGGACCAACGCAGACGCAAGGGGGTGCCACCCGGCGGTTTGCCGCGAAGGCACCCGGCCCGGAGGATTGCCTTCGTGATCCGGGTAAGGTTCTACGTGAAGGACGGCGGCGGACCGTACGAGCGGACACCGGCTACCGTGGCGCGGATCGAAGGAGAAATTTAGGAGGGCACCGCAGGTGACGGATCTTAAAGCCCACTGGGACCGGATCCATGCCGAGCGATCACCGACGCAGGTCAGCTGGCATCAGGATAATCCCGTCCTGTCCCTGGATCTTGTCAGCCGCTGCGGGCTCGGCCCCGAGGCGGCAATCATCGACGTCGGTGGCGGGGCATCCATGCTGGTGGACCGGCTGCTGTTAGCCGGCTTCGTCCGCCCCGCGGTGCTCGACATTTCGCGCCGGGCGCTAAAGCGCGCCCAGGAGCGGCTGGGGCCCCGGGCCGACGAGGTCGACTGGTTCGAGGCGGACGTGACCCGCTGGTCCCCACCCTACCCCTTCGATCTGTGGCACGACCGGGCGGTCTTCCACTTCCTCGTCGACTCCGCGGACCGGCGCCGCTACCTGCTGACCCTGGGGCATGTGCTGCGCACCGGAGGCCACCTGGTCATCGCGACCTTCGGCCCCGATGGCCCGGAGCGCTGCAGCGGCCTCCCCGTGATGGGCTACGACACCCCGTCCCTGCTGGCGGTGCTGGGCGAGCGCTTCGCGCTCCGAGAGGAGGCCGAGGAGGCGCACCGCACGCCCGGCGGCACCATCCAGCCGTTCCGGTTCTGGCGCTTGGAGCATCTGGCAGCGCCGCGCGTCGGGGGCCCGGAACCCCCCGATTACTGAGATGGAAGAGCAGGTCGGCGCCCTCTGGCACCGGTTGGTCACCCGACTGGCCGAGACCGGCTACCCCAACGCCGCGGTGCGCCTGGATGAGGTACGGCACCGGACCGGAGTGCTGTTCCGCGCCCTGGGCGGTGACGGCGGCCTTCAGATCGAGACTGCCGAAGCGAGCTTGAACCACGGTCCGCGCGGCTGGCTGGAACGGCTCGCGGGAACGAACGCGCGCATCACGCTGGCCTGGCGTGACGAGCGGGCCTTGCACCTTCCGCCGGTGCTCGACTGGTTTCCCGAGCGGGCCCTGAACCTCGACCTGTACGCGTGGCTCGCCGCCCTGGCGGCGGTCGACGATCATCTGCCGGGAGACTGGTTCGAGCGCAGCCGCAGGCTCACCCACCAGGCCCTGACGCGCTTCCCCGGACTCAGGCCCCGCTACCGCCGCCTGGTGGACGCTCACCTCGCCCTGCGCCCGGACCCGGACCGACTCGCCGCACCGGCCGCCCGGCGCGAGCGGGCCATCCGCCGGGCGCTGCGCGACCCGTGCGGCGGCGGTGCCCTGCCCGAAGCCCCAGGGCAGCCCGCGGCCGTGCCTCTGTGGCTGCACCCGAATCCTCCCGCCGCGCCGGCCGGAGCGGCCTCCCCCGGGGGCGACGGCGGAACACGCAAGCCCTCCGCGGAACCAACCCGCAGCCTGGACGATCTGGGCCGCCGGCAGGCGGAGCGCATCGAGACACCCGAGGGCGAGCGCGGTCTGGTGACCATCCGCATGGAGAACATCCTGACCTGGGGGGAATTCATCCGCGTCGACCGCAGCAGCGAGGAGGAGGACGACCTGGACCGCGCCGAGGCCGTTGCCCGGGACATCGAGCGCATCAGCGTTGCCCGGGGTCGCAAGGCGCGCGGCGCACGCCTGCGCTTCGATCTCGACCTGCCGGCGGAGAGCGAGGATGATCTCGTGCTTTCCGAAGGCATCCGCACCCCGGAGTGGGACTGGCGCCGGGGCCGCCTGCTGCCCGACCACTGCCGCGTCGTCCCCATGCTGGCCGACGACGCGCCCCCCTGCCCGTTGCCCGCTCACCTGCGCCGGCCCGCCCGGCGCCTGCGCAGCCAGTTCCAGGCCCTGGCCCCAGCGCGCACCTGGCACCGCGGCCAGCCGGACGGCCAGGATATCGACATGGAGGCCTACCTGCGTTTCGCCGCCGGCCGTGCGGCCGGGCAATGCGTGGCGGGCGACCGCCTCTACCGCGAGATGCGCAGCGGCGGCCGGGACC
>CAYWTP010000264.1:0-5300 GCA_964461215.1 uncultured Ectothiorhodospiraceae bacterium
AGCCCCTGTTCTTCCTGGATTACTATGCGACGGCACGCCTGGAGCTGCCGGTAGCCGAGCGCGTCATCGAAGGCATTGGCCGCGGCTGCGAGATGGCCGGCATGGCCCTCGTCGGGGGTGAGACCGCCGAGATGCCCGGCATGTACAACGCCGGCGACTACGACCTGGCCGGCTTCTGCGTGGGCATCGTTGAGAAAGATGCCATTATCGACGGCCACCTGGTGGCTCCCGGCGACACCGTCATCGGGGTCGCCTCCAGCGGCCCCCACTCCAATGGCTACTCTCTCATTAGAAAGGTGCTGGAAGTCAGTGGGATCGACGTAAACGCGCCGCTGGACGGCCAGCCCCTCGTCGACCGCCTCATGCAGCCCACGCGCATATACGTGCGCCCGATGCTCAAGCTGTTGCAGGACGTACCCGTTCGCGCCCTGGCCCATATCACCGGAGGTGGCCTGCCCGAGAACGTACCACGGGTCCTGCCCACGGGCATGCGCGCCGTCCTCGACACCCTGTCCTGGCGCCGGCCGGTCGTGTTTGACTGGCTCGCCGAGCATGGCGGCGTCGCCCAAGGGGAGATGTACCGCACCTTCAACTGCGGCGTGGGCATGGTGGTCGTGGTGGCCGCCGAGGATGCAGACGCGACGGTGCAATCGCTCAATGCGTCGGGTGAATCCGCCTGGGAGATGGGGCACATCGAGTCGGCCGGCCCCGGCGAGCCCCAGGTCCTGATGCGATGACGGGAGACCGGCTTCCGGTCGTCATCCTTATCTCCGGTCGCGGAAGCAACATGCAGGCCATCGTGGAGGCTGCCGACGGCGGCTTGCCGTTGGAGGTGCGGGCGGTCATCAGCAACCGCGCCGACGCCGGCGGTCTGATGTACGCACGCAGCCGCGGCATACCGACCGCGGTGCTGGAACACTCGGCATTCGCGGAGCGGGCATCGTTCGACGACGCCCTGATGCGCCTCATCGACAGCTTCCGCCCATCGCTAGTGGTCCTGGCCGGCTTCATGCGGATCTTGACCCCGGAGTTCGTGGCTCATTTCCGAGGCCGCCTGATCAACATTCACCCCGCTCTGCTGCCGGCGTTTCCGGGGCTGCATACCCACCGGCGCGCCCTGGAGGCCGGTGTCCGGGAGCACGGAGCGAGCGTGCACTTCGTTACCGAGGAAGTCGACGGTGGCCCCGTAATCATCCAGGCCCGGGTCCCGGTGCTGCCCGGAGACACGGCCGAGACGCTCGCCGCGCGCGTGCTCGATCAGGAGCACCGTATCTATCCTCAGGCGGTGCGCTGGCTCGCGCAGGAACGTCTGCGGCTGGAAGGGGATGTGGCTCTGCTGGATGGAAAGCCACTGCCCCCAGGGGGCAAGGAGCAGGGAGCCGCAGAGGAGCCTGACCGTCGGCGCTAGCTGGCCCAGGGCAAGCGGGCGCAACTGGCTGTGACCGGCGCCACACACTGAACGACAGCCCCTACTCCCTGCCCCCCGCTCCCCGCCCCCGGCCCCCAAGCGAGCGCTGCACCGCGTTCAGCAGACCCCGGAGGATATTGATCTCGGTCTTGTCAGGCTCGGCGCGGTTGAGCAGACGGTGCAGTCTGCGCATCAGCTTCTTCGGCCGGGTGGGATCCAGAAATCCCGTCCGCAACGCTACCTGCTCTAGATGCTGAATCAGTCCCTCCATCTCGCGTGCCGTAGCCGGCTCGTGGCTTCCCTGGCCGTGTGCGTCAGCAGCACCAGCGGTGGCTCTGGCCGCGGCGTAAATCTCATAGGCCACCACCTGCACGGCGGCGGCGAGGTTCAACGAGCTGTAAGCGGGATTGGAAGGGATTTGAACCAGATGGTGGCAACGATCGAGCTCCTGGTTGGTGAGCCCCGAATGCTCCCGGCCGAAGACAAGCGCCACCGGGGCAGAGGCCGCGGCTTCCAGCACCCGGGGCGCACAAGCGCGCGCCTCCAGCACCGGCCATGGAATGCTGCGAGCGATCCGCGCACTGCTTCCCACCACCAGTGTGCAGTCGGCCAGGGCTTGACCAAGCTCATCCACGACCTGAGCGGTGTACAGTACATCGTCGGCGCCCGAAGCGCGGGCCGTAGCCTCCGCGCTCGGAAAGTGGCGCGGACCCACCAGGCAAAGCCGAGTCAACCCCATGGTCTTCATGGCACGCGCCGCGGCCCCGATGTTTCCCGGGTGGGACGGCTGGACGAGCACTACCTTGATGCGGCTCAGGACATCAATATTCATGCGCCGTCACTGTACCGCAATCGCTGTCCGCGAATAAGGGTTCACGGACTGCCTGCCACCCATTACAATGCCCGCGTAGGTTGTACATCCCACCGCTGGAACTCTTCATGCACCCCCCGATGACGATAGCTGCACGCGCTGCCGCCCAGGGGGCTGAGGAACATCGGTACCCTGGCGGTTAAGCCACGGACGCGCCACCATCAGAGCCACTTGCTGGAAGCCCGATGCAAGGAGCCACGGTCGACAAACGCAGACGCGCACGACGGGTCGGTGCGGCGTTGCGCGTGCTTCTGGGAGCGCCTCTTCGATGTCATCGCCCTGCTGCTGCTTGTGCTGACCACCGCCGCGGGAGTCGTGAGTGCGGCCGTTATGGTTCCGCTTCTGGCCGTCGTCGGCGGTGGCGCGCTCGCGCTGCTGATCATGTCTCGGCGTCCGGCCCTGGTGCAATGGCTGGTTGGTCGGCTCCCATTCGAGCGCCTGCGGCTGCTCGCCAGCGAGATACACCTGCGCCTGAGGCAATCCATGTCCCGACGGCGAGTCGCTACCATGACGGCGGCGACGGCCGGGATATGGCTTCTCTATGCACTACAGGCGATGCTCGTGCTGAACTGGGTGGCGCGCCTGCCGCTGAGCCCAGGCCAAGCCATGCTGGTGTTCACGGTGTCGGCCCTGGGCATGGCCCTGCCCTCCTCTCCCGGCTCGCTGGGCGTGCACGAGGCCGCCGTCGTGGCGGCCCTGGGCTGGTTCTCCATTCCCAAGGCCGATGCCTTGATGGCCGCCCTGGTCACGCACGCCGCACAGTACGTCCCCACCACTCTTGCCGCGGTATTTATTCTGGCGCGCACGCACCTGAACCTGCGGCCCGTAGACGCTCCGGGCGGCGATCTGTGAGGGTCGGGCCGACACCCAGTCGAGCCCGCTATGTCCCGATTGCCGGCGTGGTTGGGCTGTTCGCGCTCGCGCTGGCGTTGCGCCTGCACCACCTGGACCAGGAGAGCTTGTTCATGGACGAGCTGCGCCAGGTTTCCTATTACGGCGATAACGCGGTTCGCATCATCGCCGAGGCCGCCGGCCAGCAACAGCCACCCCTAGACTACTGGATCGGCGCCCTGGTCTACCGGATCTCCCATTCGGACTTCGCCGTGCGGCTGCCGGCGGCGCTGTTCGGGGCGGGATCCGTGGTACTGTTCACCCTGCTCGCGCGCAGGGCGGGCAACTGGGGCTCGGCCCTGTGCCTGGGTGGTGTCCTGGCCCTGCTGCCGTTCCATATCTACTACTCCCAGGAAGCCAGGCCATACGCCCTGCCCGTCTTCCTGCTCCTGGCGCTTCTGCTGGTCCTGGACCGCTTTCTGACACTCGCCAGGCCCAAGCTGTACCATCTGCCCGCCCTGCTGCTGGTCAGCGTGCTGTTCCTGCTCTCCCGCACCCTGTTCCCGCTGGTGATCGTCAGTACCCTGGTGGCACTCCTGGTCGGGTGGACGCTGCTGGCGCGGATCAGCGGAGAGCCGCTGGGTAGACTTGCTCAGCGCCGGCGGCTGGGCGCCGCGGCCATGCTGTCCCTGGCTGGGACCTTCTACCTGCCGGTCTTCCTGGGGATCCTCGCCGCGGGGCGGCGTTACGCCACGACTGGCGCCAGCATAGGCCAGACCCTTGCGGCAGGGGTACACAGATTCGACCTGCGGCCGCTGCTCCACGCGTGGCTGGCCATGGCCGACCCCTTGGGCTGGGTGCTGCTACCCCTGGTGCTGGCCGCGCCGGTGCTGGTACTGTGGCTGCCGGAGCTGCGCGAGCGCCCCGCCGCGCTCATCCCCGCCCTGACGCTGCCCGGGGCGGTGCTGCTGCACCTGTTCGCTTTCCAAGCCGAGACCGACTTCCCTTTTCGTCCGCCTTACGCCGCCTACGCGCTGCCCATGGCCCTGGTGCTCTGCGCGGCCCTGTGCAGTGTGCTCTGGCGGCGCCTGCACACCGCTGCCGGGGGACGGATCGGTGCGGGTGTCGCACTGGCACTGACGGCAGCTCTGTATGGTTATACGGCCCGGGCCACGCTGGATTTCAAGGCTCTGCCCAAACGCACGGATTGGAAAGGGCTCAGTGCGTATCTCGCGTCCCACTACGGACCCGGCGACGCGCTGGTGTTTGACAGCCTCAGTGCGTCCGGCGACTGGGAGCCGAATTTCTACGGGTTTCCCCGTTATTATCGGGGCCACTCACCCCATGTGGTCTTGAGCGAGGTACCGTTGCTGGGCGAGAGGCTAGCCGTGCTGGCTGCGCGACCTGTCCTCGTCCTGTTTCAGTATCGCGACTACTATCTGACGCGCCGCTCGGCGTACCCCGTGCTGCCGACCCCAAGCGGCTTGCAGCCGGCACCCCTGGCCAAGCTGCTCAACGACCCGCGGCTAGAGCTGGTGCCATTCACAGGCCTGACAGTCATCACGCTTGCCCGCCCGGCTCGTGGCTTCGCCGTGGACCTGCTGGAGCTTCTCCAGATTCTGCTCGAACGGCTGCCGGAGAACTCCTCACTGGCGAACCTGCACGTGGCGGCGGCGGCCCTGGGCAAGGTGTGCGGCACTTCGGGAGTACAGGCCCACCTGGAGGCAGGTCTCAGGCTCACCGTTCCTGCCGACAAGAAGACCGCGATTCGCCGGACGCTGGCCGCGCTGGCACAATTCCGGCAAGCTTGCCTCGGAAGAGGCTAGGCATGCAGTCCAACGCCGACAAGGCTCGACACTATGACCGCCTGGCCCCGGAACGGGACCACTGGCGGCGGAGGAACCACTATTATTACGACGACCTGGAAGGCTTCCTCGGCTTCCTGGTTCCGCCGGGCCACAAGGTGCTGGACATAGGGTGCGCCACGGGCCACCTGCTGGAGCGCCTCCGGCCCCGCCGGGGGCTGGGGGTGGACCTCTCGCCGGGCATGGTGGAGCAGGCCCGCCGCGTTCACCCGGCCGCCGAGCATCCCGACCTCGAGTACCGGGTGGACGACGTGGAAAAGCTCGCTACCGCCGAGACCTTCGACTACGTGATCATGTCGGACACCATTGGTGAGCTCGACGACGT
>CAYWTP010000265.1:0-3544 GCA_964461215.1 uncultured Ectothiorhodospiraceae bacterium
ATGTTGCCGTCTTCGTAGACGCGCTCGGTGTTCCAGCTCGCCTCCTCGGAGTCGATCTTGCAGAAGCTGCCGCTGAGTTCGGAACCCCAGCGCACGTCGTCGAACACGAAGAACTCGTTCTCGGGACCGAAGTAGGCGGTATCGGCGATGCCGGTGGACTTCATGTAAGCCTCGGCACGCTTGGCGAGAGAGCGCGGATCCCGCTCATAGCCCTGCATGGTCAAGGGCTCGATGACGTCACAGCGCAGGTTCAAGGTGGCCTCGTCGGTGAACGGATCCAGCACCGCGCTATCGGCTTCCGGCATGAGAATCATGTCCGACTCTTGGATCCCCTTCCACCCGGCGATGGAAGAGCCGTCGAACATCTTGCCATCCACGAACAAGTCCGCGTCCACCACGCTGGACGGAACCGTGACGTGTTGCTCCTTGCCGCGGGTATCGGTGAACCGGAAATCGATGAACTTGACCTCTTTTTCTTCGATCAGCTTCAAAACGTCATCTGGGGACATGGAAGATCCTCCGAATCAGGATGCAAAAAAGTGCTTACCAGGCGAAAGCCCTGCCAAATTCCTCTGCGAGGGGACTCAGGAAAGGCGCCAACGGGTCCTGCTCCCTCTGCCCCGGTGGTCCGGGCAGCAACGCAGGATGTAACGATGCTCGTCCGGATGCCACGCTGCCGGGGGGGCATCACGTTCATCGTGGCCCGCCTTCGCGGAAAACCTCGGCTAAGCGTCAAGCATGAACTGTGCCACGCGCCACCCGGCTGCGAGGCCCGGGATGCGCAGCCCTTCCCCGGCTGCATGCACTGATATTGTGCACGCATTGGCGCCGCGCACCAAGGCCGCGCTATCCGTCGAAATAAACTCTGACTTCCCCCACATCCTTGTCCGCCTTGGCGGCGCCCGAAAAAGCCGCGGTGAGTTTATCCCCTTGCGCGGGCGTAGTCAGCAGGAAACGCGGCAGAAACACTTCCACGTGCAGCCTGCCATCGAGATAATGCAGCACCACCCTGCGGATGTGCTTCGACTCGCCAATGGGCTGCCACAGGACCTGCAAACGCTCCAGCGCCTGGGCACGCAGGGGCAGGCCCTTATTGGGGCTAGCGGCCTCGTCGTCCTCCGGATCGATGTGCACCATCACCTCGGAGACGTCGTCAATCTCCTTGATCAGCTTCGCCCGCACCGTCTCACTGATCTGGTGACCTTCGGACACGCTCATGCGGGGATCATTCAGCATGATGTGTACGTCCACCAGGGCATCGCTGCCCATACGTCGGGTCTTCAGCAGATGCATGGCCTCCACGCCATCCACCGATAGGATGGTGTGCCGGATCTCCTCCACCTTCTCGGCCTCCAGCGCCGTGTCCACCAGCTCGCGCAGGGCCTGCCAGGCCAGATCCCAGGCAATCTTGGCAATCATCAGGGCGACCGCGATGGAGCCGACGGCGTCCAGATAGGGAAAGCCGGCCATGGTCCCGGCCACGCCCACCAGCACCACAACGGAGGAGATGGCATCGCTGCGATGATGCCAGGCATTGGCCGCCAGCAGCTTCGACCGCACCCGCTTCGCCACCACCAGCGTGTACTGGTACAGCCCCTCCTTGCCCAGGATGGACACCGCCGCCGCGGCAAGGGCGAGCAGGCCGGGGTGCAGGAGCAGATCGGGGGTCACCAGGCGCCGGCCGGCGTCCCAGGTGATCCCAGCGGCCACCGCCAGCAGCAGCATCCCCAGCCCTACGGTGGCGGCGGTCTCGATCCGGCCGTGGCCGTAAGGGTGATCCTCGTCGGCGTCCCGCGCACTGTGCTTCGCCGCAACGACGACGAGCACGTCCGTCGCCAGATCCGAGAAGGAATGTACACCATCGGCAATGAGGGCGTGGGACTGACCGATGACGCCTACGACGACCTTGCCGACGCCCAGCAGCAGGTTTACCACCGCGCCCACTACCGTGACGGTACGTATGTCGTTGTAGCGGGCGTTGTTCTGGTAGGCCATCACCGCCTGACTCCGTAGTCCGTGGCCATATTCACCTCAATGGTAACAAATACCTCCCTGCCAGCGTCACGCAGCTCCAGCACCCGGTGACCGTTGATGCGGCACCAGGCGGGAATGTCGTTGAGGGCACCGGGATCGCTGCTCACCACCTCCAGCACGTCGCCGCCGGCCAACTGCTCCACCCGATCCTGGGTGCGGATCACCGGCAGAGGACAGAGCAGGCCGCGGGTGTCGAGGGTATAGGAAGACATGGCGGAACCGTGATTCGTGATTGGTGATTCGTCGGGAAGGTGCCCCCTTCGGGGGGCAAGGTCAGGCTTGCAAGCATCACGTTTGGCCCGGGAGCCGCACCAGCTACGAGTCACGGATCACGGCTTCAAATGTACCACTCCCCCGGAATGTCATCCGCCGGCATGGGCTTCACGGCGAGGGTGTGAGAGCTACCGTCCAACGCCGTGACCTCGACGGTCACGGCATCGGCCTCGCGCCCCTGGCTGAACCGGGCCGCCAGTCGGGCCGCGAGGTCCAGATCCTGCTCACCCATCTCCCCGTCCAACAGTACGAGTGGACCGGGGTGGCTGAGGGTACGCAGGTGCACGAAACGGCGCCGGTAGCCCTCCAGAAAGTTGTTCTCCCCCTCCTCGCGGCCGACGATCAGCTTGAAATGCGGCTGTGGCCGGAGGTGACGTCCAACCTTGAGGAGCATGATGTCGTCCAGATCGTAGTCGCGCCGGTGCCGAGACTGCCACAGATCGGCAAGCTTCACCGCATAGCTCGAGTCCGTGAGGAAGCAGCAGCCACCGGCCGGCTGGGCATAGTCTACGAAGCCGAGCTGGTGGGCCAGGGCTATCTGCGGCTTGCGGGAACGGCCGCTCCAGTCATAGAGCTTCTCCCGCTCGACCCAGCCTTCCCGCTCCGGGAGGGTGGGCGGCAGATTGCGGGCGCACAGTGGCCGCAGCAAGCGATCGCCGGCACCCGACTCCCGGGACACCACCGGCATGGTATCCCGGCGCTGGGACTTCGGCCGCTGGCCGACGACCTCGCCGGTGATGATGAAGTCAAACCCTTTGGCCTGCATCCACTCGTAAGCCTTCTGCACCATGAAGATCTTGCAGTCCAGGCAGGGATTCAGATTGGCTCCGTAGCCGTGCCGCGGGTTAAGCACCACGTCCTTGTATGGCTCCACGATGTCGATCATATGCAGCTTGACGCCAAGCTGCTCCGCCACCCACAGGGCGTTGTTGCGCTTGGGGCGCGTACGGTCCTGCTTGCGGATGGCATGGGTGTGCCCCTCGACACAGAAGCCCGTGAAGAAGTTGATCCCCTCGACGTGAACGCCTTGCTGCTGAATCACCTTGGCGGCGAGCAAGGAGTCCAGGCCACCGGAGATGAGAGCTACCGCCTTACGCTGCTGGAACATGGTGCCGGAGGATCGGGAGTAGGATATGGGTCAGGGCGACATTGTAACCCAGCGGGACCGCCGGATTGGCGCCCAAATCGTGCGGTAAATGGGCCTCAGGCTTGAGGCTTGAGGCTTGAGGCTTGAGGC
>CAYWTP010000265.1:3644-5288 GCA_964461215.1 uncultured Ectothiorhodospiraceae bacterium
AAATCGTGCGGTAAATGGGCCTCAGGCTTGAGGCTTGAGGCTTGAGGCTTGAGGCCTCAAAGCCTCGGCCGCCTCCACGCTAGCGTCAAGACCCTCCCAGCTCCCCGGTCCCTGCCCCCGGTTCCCTGCGCCCTGTCTTCCCTTCAGAGAACACCGCTCACCGCCAGGTGGCGGTCGGAAACCATCTCCACCCGCAGGTGGGCCAGGCCGGCGGCAACGAGCTGACCGCTCACCTCGCCGGGCGTAAACGCCGCCAGCAGCGAGTTGTGGAAATCGCGTTGCAGCACGCGGGGCTCTCCCGCGGCATGGCTCTGCACGATGGCTGCCGCCGCCTCCACCGATTCGGGCCGCGCCAGATCCATCACCAGCACGGCGGCCCCGGGCCGCGCATATCTCTTGATGGTGGTCCACAGCACCGCCGGATCGTGAAGATGGTGCAGCAGACTGTTGCTGATGACCGCCTGATAGTCGCTGCGGGGAAGCGCCTCGGCCGGCAGCCGGACCTGAAACAGCTCCACCCGGTCTTCCAGGCCGGCGCGCCGGCAGGCGTGCCGCCCCAGATCAAGCATGGCCGCGGCGCCATCGGCTCCATGAAACCGGGCACTGGGATACACCCGGGCCAGCGCCAGAGGAATGTCCGCCGGGCCACATCCCAGATCCAGGACGTAGCCATCCAGGTACAGGCCCGGGAAACGCGCTTCGAACAGCTCGCCGAAGAGCGCGTTGGGCTCCGAGAAGTCGGCTGCGGCATAGGCACGGGCCTGCTCGGGCTCGTCCATCAGCTCGGGTTCGGGAATGCGAGGAATCATGGCGCTTTATCTCCTCCATGCGCTCTGTGCGCTCTGTGCGCTCTGTGCTCTCTGTGGTGACACCTCTTAGCGCGAACTGACTTATCTCTGCCGCCCAAAGAGGGCAACGTAATCTTCGTCAGCCGCCCTAGGCGTGAAGAGCCGTGCGCAGGGCTTGGAGGAAGGCGGCGTTCTCCTCGGGCGCTCCTACCGTGACTCGCAAGCAGTCCCGCAGCAGCGGGGCGCTGCCATCCAGGTTCTTGATCAGTACGCCCTGCCGCCTGAGGGACATGAAGATCTCCCCGGCCCTGCCAGGGGGAACCCGGAACAGGATGAAATTTGCCCGGCTCGGCCATGGCTGCACGCCCTCGATACCTGCCAGCTCGGCGCCCAAGGCTTCCCGGTCCTCCCGGATGCGGCCGGCCTGGGTCTCCAGCACCTCCCAATGTGCCAGGGCAAAGTCGGCGCTGGCCTGGGTCAGAGTGTTGATGTTGTAAGGAAGACGCAGCTTGTCGAGCTCTCTCACCCACGCCGCAGCGCCCGCCAGCCAGCCCAGGCGCAGGCCCGCCAGCCCCATCTTCGACACCGTCCTCAGGACGACAAGATTGGGATGCTCCGGCGCGGCCGGCAGGAAGCTCTCCCGGGCAAACGGCGTGTACGCCTCATCCACGACCACCAGACCCGGCGCAGCGGCCACAATGCGCTGCATGTCGGCGGCGGGAAACAAGCTCCCGGTCGGATTGTTCGGATAAGCTAAGAACACGACCGCCGGCCGATGCTCGGCGATTGCACCCAGCATGGCGGGCAAGTCCAGGCTGAAATCCACCTCATTCAGGGGCACCCCCACGTAACGCAG
>CAYWTP010000266.1:0-413 GCA_964461215.1 uncultured Ectothiorhodospiraceae bacterium
GGCTCGCGCCACTGCCCCCTCAAGACAGCGTGTCTACCAATTCCACCACATCGGCCAAGAGACTCGCTTCAATGCGGCGCAGGCCTGCTGCACCGCTGCCACGCCATGGCTACTTCGGCGCCTGCCCGTCGGAGGCCGGCACGGGCACCTGCGGCACGTCAGCCGGCCCCTGCGGCACCTCGACCGGCGCCTGAGGCTTGGGGGCAGGGGCCGGTGGCTGCGCCGGGGCGGCGGGAGGCCCCGCCGGGACCTGCTCTACGACGCTGACCGTCTGTACGTGCCGGCTGGCCAGGTAGGCCAGGAAGAAGCTGTTCAGAAAGAACACGGTTGCCAGCACCGCAGTGGTTCGCGTCAGAAAGCTGGCCGACCCCCGCGCACCGAAGACCGTGCCCGAGGCGCCACTGCCAAAAGCC
>CAYWTP010000266.1:423-5282 GCA_964461215.1 uncultured Ectothiorhodospiraceae bacterium
GGATCAGGATCAGCCCGATCAGGGCCAGGGCCACCAGCACGTGCAGGATAATCAGTACCGAATGCATGATATCAGCCCGCGGCGCGACAGATAGCCAGGAACTCTTCGGCAACCAGGGACGCACCACCGATCAGACCGCCATCGATGTCGGGCATGGCCATCAGGCCTGCCGCGTTGGACGCCTTCATGCTACCGCCGTAGAGGATCTGAACGCCTTCGGCCACACCGGCATCCCGCTGTGCAACGCGGGCGCGAATGAAGGCGTGGACCTCCTGCGCCTGCTCGGGGGTAGCCGTAAGACCGGTACCGATGGCCCACACCGGCTCGTAGGCGATGACCCCATCGGCCAGACCTTGCGGCCCCACGACATCCAGCACGGCATCGAGCTGGCGGGCGACCACGGCCTCCGTCTGTCCCGCTTCGCGCTCTTCGAGCAGCTCGCCGACACAGAGGATGGGCGTCAGTCCGGCACTGCGCGCCTTGGCAAACTTGGCCGCCACCAGGGCATCGCTCTCGCCGTTGATGGCGCGGCGCTCGGAGTGGCCGACGATAGTGTAGCGGCAGCCGAAATCGTTGAGCATCGAGACCGAGACCTGGCCCGTAAACGCGCCGCCGTCCTCGCTGGACACGTCCTGGGCCCCCAAAGCAGCGGAGGTGCCTGCAATCAGCTTCTGCACCGTCTGCAAATACACAAAAGGTGGACATACGGCCACCTGCGCCTTGCCAACTTCCCCCAGCCCCGCCTTGATGCCTTCGATCAGCGCCGCCACGCTCTGCAGGGTGCCGTTCATTTTCCAGTTGCCCGCAACCAATGGCTGACGCATGCGATTTCCTCCGGTAGTGGCCGAGTGCAAAACGGGCGTGAAGCTTACCGGCTGAGGCGGGGAAAATCAATCAGATGGAGCGGGAGCGATGGGCGCAGGGGACGCACCGAAGCCCCGCCACGCCCGCTCGGCTATACTTCACCACAAAAACCGCGGTACGCCTGAGGAGGGGTGGGCAATGGAAGCAGTACCTTATGTGCTGTCGGGGATAATCGTCCTGTTCGTGCTGATGCAAGCGGGCTTCTGGCTCAGCACCCGCCGCCTGCAAGGACGCCCGGCGCCGGACGTCTCCGACCTGCTGGACGTGGATTTGAGCGGGAGCGAACGCGTCCTGTTCTATTTCTACAGCGCCCACTGCCGGCCCTGCCGGGTCATGGAGCCGCGCATCGACCGTCTTGCGCAACGCTATGGCAACGTCTTCAAGGTGAACATCAACGACGCCAGGGATCTGGCAGGGCGCTTCTCCATCACGGTCACGCCCTCCATCATGGTGGTCGCCGAAGGCCGCATCGCCAGGGCCATGGTCGGCACCCATTCGGAGAAGCGGCTGGCAGCTTTACTGGAGCCCTCCTGAGAAGCGCACGACGCGGACCTCCGCATCAGACCTCGGCTGCGGCCGCCACCTGTTGCTCCACGATGGAGGCAATCTCCCGCGCCACCTGCTCCACTTGGCGGCGGTCCTGTCCTTCCACCATGACACGCACCAGGGGCTCGGTCCCCGACGGCCTCAGCAGCACCCTGCCCCCGCCCGCCAGCCGGGCCTCGGCGTCCCGCACTGCCTCCTGCATGGACTCAAGCTCCTCGGGCTCGATACGCTTGCTCATGGGCACGTTAACCATGGTCTGGGGATACTTCGTCATGCCGGCCTTCAGCCCGTGGAGGTCCTTGTCGGTCGTGCGCATGGCGGCCAGCACCTGCAGTGCCGAGACGATGCCGTCCCCGGTACTGGTGCGGTCCAGGCAGATGATGTGGCCGGAGGTCTCTCCCCCCAGAGTCCAGCCCTGCTGCTGCAGCATCTCCAGGATGTAGCGGTCACCCACGGCCGCACGGCGAAACTCGAGGCCGGCGCGGCCTAACGCCTTCTCCAGACCCAGGTTGCTCATGACGGTTCCGACCACGGCACCGCACAAGGCGTTGGTCTGCTGGCGGGAACAGGCGATCACGAACAGGATCTCGTCCCCGTCGACCACCTCGCCCTTGTGGTCCACCATGATCAGCCGGTCACCGTCACCATCGAGGGCGATGCCGACGTCGGCGCCGTGCTCCAACACTGCGGCGCGCAGGGTCTTGGGCTTGGTGGAGCCGCAATTCTCGTTGATGTTCAGGCCGTTGGGCGCAATCCCGATGGCCACCACCTCCGCGCCCAGCTCGTCGAACACCTCGGGGGCCACGTGGTAGGTCGCGCCGTTGGCGCAGTCTACCACCACCTTGAGCCCGCGCAGGTTCATTCCCATGGGATAAGTGCTCTTGCAGAACTCGATGTACCGGCCCGGCGCGTCGTCCACGCGCTCGACTTTTCCAAGGTCCCGAGAGATGACCGTGAGCATGGGCTCTTCGAGCTGAGCCTCGATCGCCAGCTCGATCTCGTCGGGCAGCTTGGTGCCCTGGGCCGAGAAGAACTTGATCCCGTTGTCGAAGAAGGGGTTGTGGGAGGCACTGATGACGATTCCCGCCTGGGCGTGCAGGGTCCGTGTGAGGTAGGCGATGGCGGGTGTGGGCATCGGACCGAGCAACCGGATGTCCACGCCGGCCGCCGACAGCCCCGCCTCCAACGCCGACTCGAACATATAGCCCGAGATCCGGGTGTCCTTGCCAATCACTACCCTGCCGCCGCCTTCCTGGGCTGCCAACACCTTGCCGGCGGCCCAGCCGAGCTTGAGGACAAAATCCGGGGTGATGGGGGGTGTGCCCACCGAGCCGCGTATGCCGTCGGTGCCAAAGTACTTTCTCTTCTGCTCGCTCATACTTGGTTCCCCAAGACTTCTCGCATTCCCGGCGGGATGCTCTCAACCGGCGGCCTGGACCGCGTGCACCACGGCCAGGGCCTCCACTGTCGCCCGCACGTCGTGGGCTCTGATTATCCGTGCCCCGCTGGCGGCCGCCAGCACGGCCATGGCCAGGCTGCCGTACAGTCGGCCCTGCACCGGCGCATTCAGAAGCTTGCCTACAATGGACTTGCGTGACAAGCCCACCAGCAGGGGCACCCCCAGATCAGCCAGCTCCCCCAACCCGGCCAGCAGGCGCAGATTGTGCTCCTGGGTCTTGCCGAAGCCGAACCCCGGATCGGCCAACAGCCGCTCCCGCGCAATGCCGGCACCCACGCAGGCCGCGATGCGGCCAGCCAGAAACTCCCGGATCTCGGCCACCACGTCACCGTAGCGAGGCGCGAGCTGCATGCTGCGCGGCTCGCCTTGCATGTGCATCAGACACACCGGAACGCCGGCATCGCGGGCGGCCTCCAGCGACCCTGGGCGGCGCAGAGCATATACGTCGTTGATCAGTCCGGCGCCCGCCGCCACCGCCCGGGCCATGACCTCGGGCTTGCTGGTATCCACCGAAACCGGAACCGCCAGCTCTGCGGCCAGTGCCTCAATCACCGGAATGACCCGGGTCAGCTCCTGCTCCAGCGGCACCTCGGGCGCCCCGGGCCGGGTCGACTCCCCCCCAACGTCCACGATAGCCGCGCCTTCGGCGACCATCTGCCGGGCGCGCTCCAGGGCCTTGTCCGCGGACAGGTACTCGCCCCCGTCGGAGAACGAGTCCGGGGTCACGTTGAGTATGCCCATGACCCCGGGACGGCTCAGATCCAGCAGCTTGCTGCCGCAGGTTAGGCTGTAGGCTGTCGGCTGTAGGCTGTGGGTAGATAGGGACATGGAGGGGTGGGGCTGTGGGTCAAGAATAGCGGGATTCAGTCGTCTTGCCCTCACACTCACGGGGTGTGGAGATCCCGGGTCGGAGCCGGAGACCAATGGCACCACAGCCGGGCAATTTGCCCCTGCCCACTTGCAACTCTATGCAGTATTCCCAAACACAAAAGGGGCGGCAACTGCCGCCCCCTTCCTTAGCCCCTGCAGCCCACGGCCTAATGCAGGCTCGCCGGTCCCCCGATGGTTCCGTCGGCGGGCTTGTCGTCCTTCCTGCTCGTGTCGGCGCTTACGGTGGCACCGTCTTTGGGTCCTTGTCCCTCGTCCGACCAGTCGGCGGGCGGACGCGGGGTCTTGCCGCCCATGATGTCACCGATCTGATCCTGGTCGATGGTCTCGTACTTGATCAGCGCATCGGCCATATTGTTCAGCTTATCCATGTGCTCCTTGAGAAGCCGCTCCGCACGCTCGTAGTTGCGGTTGATGATATTGCGGATCTCCTCGTCGATGATGTGGGCGGTCTCCTCCGAGACCGTCTTGTGCTGCGTCACCGCGTGGCCGAGGAACACCTCACCCTCTTCCTCGCTGTAAGTCAACGGCCCCAGCTTCTCCGACAAACCCCACTTGGTCACCATGCTGCGGGCTATCTCGGTGGCACGCTGAATATCATTGCTGGCACCGGTCGTCACGCTGTCGCGACCGAAGATGATCTCTTCGGCGATACGCCCGCCGAACAAGCTGGAAATCTGGCTCTCCAGGCGTTCCTTGCTGAAGCTGTAACGGTCTTCCTCCGGCAGGAACATGGTGATGCCCAGCGCACGCCCCCGTGGAATGATGCTGACCTTGTAGACCGGGTCGTGGGACGGCACCATCAGCCCGACGATGGCGTGTCCGGCCTCGTGGTAGGCCGTGAGCTTCTTCTCCGACTCGCTCATCACCATCGTCTTGCGCTCCACGCCCATCATGATCTTGTCCTTGGCCTTCTCCAGCTCTTCCATACCCACCAGCCGCTTGTTGGCCCGGGCGGCGAACAGGGCCGCCTCGTTGACCAGATTGGCCAGATCGGCGCCGGAGAAGCCCGGGGTACCCCTGGCAATCACGCTGGCCTTCACATCGTCGCCCGACGGCACCTTGCGCATGTGCACCTTGAGGATCTGCTCGCGGCCGCGGA
>CAYWTP010000267.1:0-5252 GCA_964461215.1 uncultured Ectothiorhodospiraceae bacterium
AGCCCATTACCACCGACCAGGCCTCGCGTGGTCCGGCCCCGGCCGAGTTCAACATCACGGTACACGGCGAGACCTACCACATACAGCTCAGGGGCACCGGCCACCGGACCCAGGAAAAACGTCCCTTCTACCTCACCATGGACGGGATGCCGGAAGAGGTCATCGTGGAGGCACTGCAGGAGATCTCGCTGGACGACTCGGCCACCGGCGCACCGGCATTACACCGGGGCAGCAAGCGTCCCCGCGCCAGCAAGCAGGGCGACGTGACCACCTCCATGCCTGGCACCATCGTCGAGGTACTGGTGAAAGCGGGCGATGCGGTGAAGGCCGGGGATCCCCTGATTATCACGGAGGCCATGAAGATGGAGACCGAGATCCAGGCACCCATCGCCGGCACCGTCGCCGCCATCCACGTGGAGAAGGGCGACAGCGTCAATCCGGACGAAGCACTGATCGAGATTAAGGGTACCTAGCCCTCACCGCAAGTGCGTCCCCTCGTCCTCGCCTCCACCTCCCCCTACCGGCGGGCCCTGCTCGAACGGCTGAGGCTGACGTTTGTCACCGCGCGCCCGGAGGTGGATGAAACGGACCGGCCCGGGGAATCGGCCCCGGATCTCGTCCGCCGCTTGGCCGAGGCCAAGGCCCGGGCGGTAGCGCAGGGTCACGGCTCTGCGCTGATCATCGGCTCCGACCAAGTGGCGGTGCTGGACGGGCGAGTCCTGGGCAAGCCGGGCAGCCACGAGCGGGCAGTCGAGCAGCTGAGCCGGAGCGCCGGACGGAGAGTGGATTTTCTGACCGGCCTGTGCCTGCTCAATGCAGCGACCGGCCGTGCCCAGGTGGACGTGGTGCCCTATTCCGTCGATTTCCGCCCCCTTAGCACGGCGGAAATTGAGCACTACCTGCGACGGGAGCGGCCGTACAACGCGGCCGGCAGCTTCAAGTCCGAAGGCTTGGGGATCGCCCTGTTCGAACACATGGAGGGCGCCGACCCCACCGCCCTGGTCGGGCTGCCACTGATCCGCCTGGTGGCCATGCTGGCCGCCGAAGGCGTGGACGTCCTACTGGAGGGTGGGAGTACCGAGCCCTAGATAAGTGCCCAGACCCTTGCCCATAGCCATCCCCAGCCGATCGGCCAGGCGTTTCAGGTAATCGGGCGTGGCGGTGTAATCCACGATCTTCTCGGCGCCTATGACTTCGCGGGCGACGTAGCTGCTGCTGGCCAGATCATCCACCAGACCCAGATCCTTGCTCTCGTCGCCGGTCCAGATCAGGCCGCTGAAGATCGTGTCGTCATCCGTCAGCCGTTTGCCCCGGCCCTCCTTGACCACATCGATGAACTGCTGGTGGATGTCTTCCAGCAAGACTCGCACGTGGGCCACCTCGTCCTCCTTGGTAGGCAGGAAGGGATCCAGGAAGCCCTTGTGTTTGCCGGCGGTCAGCAGCCGGCGCTCTACCCCCAGCTTCCTCATGGCGTCGACGAAGCCGAAACCGCCCATGCGCACCCCGATGGAGCCAACCACGCTGGCCTTGTCGGCGTAAATCCTATCGGCGGCGGCGGCCACGTAATACCCGCCCGAGGCGCACAGGTCGGTGATCACGGCATACAGAGGGACCTTCGGATACTTCTTGCGCAGGCGTTTGATCTCGTCATGAATGTAGCCGGCTTGCACCGGACTGCCGCCGGGGCTGTTGATGCGCAGGATCACGCCTCTGGTATTCTTGTCCTCGAAGGCATCGCGCAGCCCGCTGATGATGTTGTCGGCGCTGGCCGGAGCGTCTTCGGCGATAATGCCCTCGAGCTTGATCAGGGCGGTGTGGGGCTTGCCTACCACAGAGGTCTCCAGGCCGCTGGGCCAGTAGACCAGCAGCAGGCTGAAGAGATAGACGAAGAGCAGCAGCTTGAAGAATATGCCCCAACGCCTGGCCCGGCGCTGCTCGGTAACGGCGGCAAACGCCAGCCGATCCAGCAAGTCGCGCTCCCAGGTCTCGGGGCCACGCCTTCCCGGCTCCTTCTTCCTGGAAGCACCGTCGATGTCATAAAGGGAGTCTGCCATACCGCCTCCTCAACGGCTGCGCCGCGCCTCGAGCCAGGGTGCCAGGTCCGCGATGTCGTCCAGACACCCGAGAGGCGCGAATTGTAGCAGACGGTCGCACCCGTGCACCCCATAGGCCACGGCCATCCCGGACACTCGGGCGTTGCGTGCCATTTCCAGGTCATACTCGCTGTCTCCGACCATCAGCGTCTGCGCCGGCTCCACTCCGACCTCGTCCATGAGCTCCAGCAGCATCTGGGGATGAGGCTTGGACAAGGACTCATCGGCGCAACGAGTGGCCACAAACAGCTCCCCCAGGCCGGTTTCGTGCAGCGCCCGCTGCAGGCCCCGCCGGCTCTTGCCGGTGGCTACGGCCAGGAGGTACCCCTCCTGGCACAGCCTTACCAGGGTCTGCTCGGCTCCGCGGAAAAGAGGCATTGGGGTCTTGTCGGCCACCAGGAAGTGATGCCGGTAGCGCTCCACGAAGCGCCCGTAGAAAGCATCGCTCTCTCCGGGAAACAGATCTTCGACCGCCTCCCGCAGTCCCAGGCCTATGATGTTGCTGATGCGCTGCGGCGGCAGGAGCGGCCTGGACAGGTCGGCAATTGCGGCGGTGGCCGAGGCGACGATCCTGGCCTCGGAGTCCATCAACGTACCGTCCCAATCGAACACCAGCAGCCTAAACATCGCACGGCGTCTTCAGATTGAGAGCGCCCAATACGGCAACAAGGTCCGGCGCCAGGGGGGCGCTGATCCGGATCTCATCACCGGTCGTCGGGTGGGCAAAGCGCAGGGCCGAAGCGTGCAGGAACAGCCTGCGCAGGCCCGCGCCCCGGAGGCTGCGGTTGAACTCTGGATCCCCGTACTTCTCGTCCCCGGCCAGGGGTCGGTCCAGATGGGCCGCGTGCACCCGGATCTGGTGGGTACGGCCGGTGGCGGGCAGGGCTCTGACCAGAGTTGCGAGCGGACTCCGGGCGAGGGGCTCAAACAAGGTGGTCGCCTCCTTACCCGCGGCCTCCTGCACCCGCACGATACGCTCGCCGGAGCTCAGCACGTTCTTGCGCAGTGCCGCGTCCACCCGCTCGGGACCGCCGGCCCATCGTCCCTTGAGCAGTGCAATATAGGTCTTCGCTATCTCCGAGCCACGCAACAGGCCATGCAGGTGTCGCAGGGCGCTGCGCTTCTTGGCGATGAGCAAGCACCCGGAAGTCTCCCGGTCGAGCCTGTGTACCAGCTCCAGAAAGCGGGCCTCGGGACGCAGGGCGCGCAGGGCTTCGATCACCCCGTACTTCAGGCCGCTGCCCCCGTGCACGGCGATCCCGGGGGGCTTGTCCAGCACCAGAATGGCATCGTCCTCATACAGAATAGCGGCCCGGATCCGGGCCAGGGTCCGGTCACCGGGTGGCGCAGGCTGCATCGACTCACCGTGGCGCACAGGCGGTATGCGCACCACGTCGCCGGAGCGCAGCCGGTAATCCTGGCGGGTCCTACCCTTGTTCACCCGTACCTGCCCGGTGCGCAGCAGACGGTAGATCCGGCTCCTGGGCACACCCTTCAGGCGGGCGTGCAGAAAATTGTCGATCCGCTGGCCGTCGTTGCGCTCGTCGATCGTAACCTGCTGCACGGGTTGGCTTGCCTGGGCTGCGCTTGCATTCATGGCTCCATTATACAGTTTGCCGTGCCCTCTCAAGGTGTTATATTAAGCCCTTGAATCAGGGTCGTCTGGCCCTGCGCCGCTGCTGATGCGCCGGCCTGTGCAGACAACCGACAGAATATTGGCAGGATTTTAGAAACGCCGCTCGACGTGCCATCCATCGGCGGCGTATACGGTCAGGGTGATACGTACAGACCCGGGTCTTCGAGTGCGCACGGGTTGCACCCGCGGCAACCGCCCGCCGTTCCGGGCGGGCAGGCGCTGAGGCGCAGCACGCAGTCGCCGCGGTTCCCATCTCACTTGTCCCCCGCACAGGGTTTCCGTATGGCCGGAGCTTCCGGCCTACACCCCTGGAGGGTGGGGCTCGACAACGGAGAGTACGGCCCGTCGCGACGGGAGCGGTCGCTGAAGCGGCGCCGTCCACGGTGGCGCGCCGTGCTCCAGCGTTGCCCATCCGCCTCGGCCCTTCCCGTATACGCTCCCGTTAGCCGGCTCGTCGGAATCGACGCACGCGCTCACCGCCTCCCGTGAGCGTGGCGATGATGCGCCGAGCGCCCAGCGAGAGCATAACAACATCCATGAAAAGAATGCTGATCAACGCGACTCAACCCGAGGAGTTGCGGGTGGCCATGGTAGACGGCCAAAGCCTGTATGACTTGGACATTGAGGTTCCATCCCGGGAAAAGAAGAAATCCAACATCTACAAGGGCCGGATTACCCGTGTCGAGCCCAGCCTGGAGGCTGCCTTCATTGATTACGGGGCCGCGCGCCATGGCTTCCTACCCCTCAAGGAGGTAGCCCGCAGCTACTTTCTGACCAAGGAATCCGCCGAAGGCGGTGGACGCCCGGGCATCACCGAGCTGCTCAAGGAAGGCCAGGAGGTCCTGATCCAGGTGGAGAAGGAAGAGCGGGGCAACAAGGGGGCCGCGCTTACGACCTTCATCAGCCTTGCCGGCCGCTACCTCGTACTCATGCCCAACAATCCCAGGGCTGGTGGGGTATCACGCCGGATCGAGGGGGATGACCGCGACGAGCTGCGCGAGAACCTCAGCAGCCTGGACGTACCGTCCGGCATGGGGCTCATCGTGCGCACCGCCGGCGTGGGCAGAAGCGCGGAGGAGCTGCAGTGGGACCTGGACTATCTGCTGCACCTTTGGCGAGCCATTGAGGAGGCCGGTCAGAGCCGCCCTGCACCATTCCTGGTCCACCAGGAAAGCAACATCATCATCCGCGCCATCCGCGACTACTTCCGACAGGAAATCAACGAGATCCTCATCGACGACCCGTCCGTGTACGAGCAGGCCTGCGAGTTCATGAAGCACGTGATGCCGCAGAGCCTCAAAAAGGTGAAGCTGTATCAGGACGACGTGCCGCTGTTCTCGCGGTATCAGATTGAGAGCCAGATCGAGTCGGCCTTTCGCCGCGAGGTGCGGCTGCCGTCGGGCGGCTCCGTGGTCATCGACCATACGGAAGCGCTGCTGTCCATTGACATCAACTCGGCACGGGCAACCAAGGGTGGCGATATTGAAGAAACCGCCCTCAACACCAACCTGGAGGCCGCCGAC
>CAYWTP010000268.1:0-5227 GCA_964461215.1 uncultured Ectothiorhodospiraceae bacterium
CCATGAGGTCGTGGGGGCAGATGTACATGCAAGCGGTCTTGTCCTGACCCTTGCAGCCGTCGCACTTGTCGGTACGAACGAATGTAGGCATCGTCGTCTCTCCTGTCGTTACTGCGGTTATCGTTTCAGCGTGGGGTCACCTGGATATGCCGCGCCCCTGTGATCGTGAAACCGAATTTCGGGAGACACGGGAAGCCCACCAGGCAGTGAGGCCGGTAACCTTAAAGATACGCGATTGAAAATCCAAGCAGGTATATCTTTGCCGGACATAAATTAGGCTTATTCGGCGAAGCCAGGTAGCTTGGCAATGCTAAGCTGACAAGCATCACCCTGCACGTCTGCCAAGTCAACACCGTACAGAATCGGGTTACGCGGCACGGCGTTGGCCCCCGCGATCCTGGTAGGATAGCTTTCTCCATAGATATGCTGGATTCTGCGCTGGAGGGCCGATGACCGGAACGTCCGCACGCCGGGCGGCAGCGTGAGCCTGGAGCCACTGCAGCAGCTGGTGGGGCGCTTCCTCGGTCTGCCGCTGTTCGTGCAGCTTCTGGTGCTCATCTTGGCGCTGCCGGGCGGCGGCGCCCTGGTGCTGGGTACGATAGCCGCCCTGCGCGCGCTGCTGTCGGAACGACGGCGCCGCCGCGGTGGTTAGCTCGCTTATCGCACCCGGTAGCGAGATGGGCGGACCTGAGTTTGGCCTGCGCACGAGCCGCCCGTGGTGCGGCGGGGTCGTGTCGGCCCGCGCGAGGTGGTGCCCTGGCGCATGCAAGCCATCCTTGTTCCGTCAACGGCAGGAGGCAGGTTCCGCTCAGGTGGGCTTGGCCAGCGGCAGCTCGAACACGAACGTCGTTCCGGCGTTCAGCCGGCTGAAGGCCTTGATGGTGGTGCCGTGCAGCTCCAGAATCCGTTTGGCGATGGACAGCCCGAGACCGGCTCCTCCTGGGCTGTCGCCGCGGCTCTTCTCCAGGCGGTAGAAGCGTTCGAAGATGTGCGGCAGCTCCTGCTCGGGAATGCCGTGCCCCGTATCGCTGACGCGCACGGTCATGGTGTTGCCGCCCGGCACCAGCGCCAGCGAGATGGCTCCGCCCTGGGGGGTGTGGCGCAGTGCATTCTCCACCAGGTTCTCCAGCACGCGCACCATCAGCCCCATGTCGGCGGACACCAGGGGCGCATCCGATTGAAACTGCGCCCGCAGAACGATCCCCTTGTCCTGGGCCTGCAGCCGGTATTTCTGCGCGATGTCCTGGGCCAGCTCGCCGAGAGAGAAGGGCTCGACCTGCAGCACCGTCTCCAGCGAATCCAGCTTGGCCAGCTCGAACAGATCCCCCACCAGCTTTCCCAGGTGCCGGCTCTGCCTGGCGGCAATCTGGACGTACTGGGTACGCTCCTGCGCACTGAGCTGCCCCTCCTTCATGAGAATGGTGTCCAGATAGCCTTGCAGCGACGCCAGCGGCGTGCGCAGATCATGGGACACGTTGGCAACCATCTCCCGGCGCTGGGCATCGGTGCGTCTGAGCTCGCCCACTTGGTGCGTGATGCGCGTGGCCATGGCCCCGAAGCTGGCGCTCAAGCGGTCAATCTCATCACCGCCCGCCCCGGGTCGAGCCTCCGTAGGAGTCAGGGGCCGGGTAAAATCAGCGTCCCGAAAGGAATCAACGGCCGCCGTGAGCCGTGTCAGACGCCGGGTAATCAGGCCGAACAAGGTGATCCCGGTCACCAGGGCAACAATCAGAATGCCGCCCACGCTCCACAGAGCGACCCGCATGATGTAGCTGCCCTGAGTGCGCTGCGCCACCGAGTCGTAGTCCTCCCCGCCCAGGATGATGTACAGATACCCCTCGGACCGGCCACCCGTGGCGATGGGGGCGACGGAGAACGCCTTCCTGCGCTCCAGGCCCCGCGGGTCGTCGCCCAGCAACGGAAAGGGCCGGCCGCCTGCCAGGAACGTCTTGATGGGCTGGAGCGAGACCTGGTGGCGCTTTACGCGACCGGGCTCGGCCGAGAAGGCGAGAATCTTCCCGCGGGGGTCCAGCAGGTAGATCTCGACACTGGGGTTGATCACCATCAGAGCATGGAAAAGATCTTCCAGAGCGGGCTCATTGACCCGGCCGTCGCGCAGCAGGCCCTTGTGCGCGGCGACGATGCTCTGGGCCAGGCTGCGGTTCAGCTTCTGCCGGACCTCCTGCTGGTACATGTCGCCGGTGTAGCGGGTAACGATGATCAGCAGCGCGCCGGCGACGGCGAACAGGCCCAGGAGAACAGCCACGAGCTTGCCGTACAGGGTGTCAAACACGGCCCGCGCCCCTCTACCGCGCCGGATCGCCAAACTTGTAGCCCACACCCCACACCGTCACGATGTAGCGGGGCTTGGCCGGGTTCGCCTCGATCTTGGCCCGCAATCGGTTGATATGGGAGTTGACGGTGTGCTCGTATCCGTCACAAGCGTGGCCCCAGACCTGGTCGAGTAGCTGCGCCCGCGTAAATACCCGCCCGGGGCTGCCGGCGAAGCAGGCCAGCAGATCGAACTCCTTGGCGGTGAGATCGAGCAGGTGGCCGTCCAGACTCGCCTCACGGCGCACGGGATCGAGCACGAGCCCCCCTACCTCGATGGGCCGATCCTCTGCGCCCGCCGGCCCGGCAGCCAGGGCGTCCACCCGGCGGAAAATGGCCTTGACCCGCGCCAGCAGCTCCATGATGCTGAAAGGCTTGGTGAGGTAGTCATCGGCGCCCATCTCCAGACCCAGCACCCGGTCCAGCTCCGAGGACTTGGAGGTAAGCATTAGTATGGGCGTGTAACCGGATCGGCTCCGCACCCGCCTGCAGATCTCCATGCCGTCCATGCCCGGCAGCATCAGATCCAGGATGATGAGATCGAAGCGACCCGCCTGCGCCCTGTGACAGCCGCCGATCCCCTCGTAGGCCAGCTCGACCTCACATCCCAGATCCCGCAGGTGCAAACGCAGCAGGTGCGCGATGTCCGGGTTGTCTTCGATGACCAGTACCTGTCGGGCCATACCAGCCCCCCACCTGGGCGGCGTCTACCAGAAGGGGATATTAACGTCTTTGTGTCACAGAAGTATCACGGCCCTGCGACGGCCGATCGTCCGGGGCAAATACCTGAAGCCTCGGTCAGAAGCGCCGATCCCACTCGCGGCCGGCGGCCGCAACAGGAGCACCATTGGCCCCGAGGGCGCGGCGCCCTCATTGCATGCCGGCGGCCTTGCTCTCGATGGCGTCGAGCAGA
The DNA here is from genome assembly GCA_964461215.1 of uncultured Ectothiorhodospiraceae bacterium. GTDB lineage: Bacteria > Pseudomonadota > Gammaproteobacteria > JAABTG01 > JAABTG01 > CAYWTP01. Next base: position 3,245 of record CAYWTP010000268.1, read on the forward strand.
TCCACGATACCTCTGGACGGGGACGCGACGGTCTCGTAGAGCCGCTCTATCCTGGTAAAGCCTCCTGGGCTGAGGCACCCTTGCACTTCGGGACGAGAGCGAGAAGCGCATGAACCTCGGAACCCTCATCATCGGCACCGAGATCCTGACCGGTAAGCGCCGCGATGGTCACTTGGCCTACGTCATCGAGGCTCTGGCACGGCGCGGCCTGACCCTGGCCTGGTCGGGCTTCGTGGGGGATGATGGACCCCGGATCACGCAGAGTCTCCGGCGCTCCATGGCCGACGGTGACCTGGTGTTCGTGTTCGGCGGCATCGGCGCAACACCCGATGATCTGACCCGCCGGTGTGCGGCGGATGCGGCGGGGGTGGAGCTGGTCCGTCACCCGGGGGCCCTGGCGGAGATCGAGGCCCGTTTCGGCACCCTGGCCTATCCCAACCGCGTGCTGATGGCGGATCTGCCGGCCGGCAGCAGTCTCATACCCAACCCGGTCAACCGCATCTGCGGCTTCAGCCTGGCCCATCACCATTTCCTGCCTGGCTTTCCCCAGATGGCCTGGCCGATGCTGGAGTGGGTCCTGGACACGCAGTATCCGCAGCTCAGGGGCGAGCCCCTGGTGGAGGCACTGCTGCTGGCGCGAGGCGCCCATGAGAGCGAGTTGCTGGATGTCATGAGCAGCCTGGTCGCCGCGTTTCCCGAGGTTGGCTTCTCCAGCCTGCCGCACTTCGCCCAGCAAGGGGCCGAGATCGAGTTCGGGCTGCGGGGCCGGCCTGCGGCCGTCGCGGGCGCCCGCGGGTGGCTGGTGCAGGCACTGACCGAGCGCGGCGTGGCGGTGCATGAGCGTGAGCCGGGAACGGCCCCGGACCCTGACTCCTCCAGTGAGTGACACCCCGGGTACATGTCCCGGGTTTCCCAGGATTCAGGTAACGCTTAGAATTGATTCTCCCTCGTCACATTCGGGGTTGGCGGTTCGGAGAGTCTTTCCGGAAACAGATTGGCTATCAATATAAGGGGCCCATGGCAGGCAAAGCACGGGCGGTGGCGTCGGGTACGGAGCTACGGGATCGGGTGGCCGAGCTGGGGAGAAGCCTGGGGCTCGATGCCGAGACAGAGGTCACGGTCGGACGCAGGATCTGGGGTGCCAAGCGGCGGATCGACGTGGTCCTTCGCCACCCCGAGACCCGCACGAGCCTTGGCATCGAGTGCAAGTACCAGGGTACGCAGGGCAGCGCCGAGGAGAAGATCGCGGGGACCATCGCGGATATCCGAGCCTGGCCCATCCGCGGGATCGTCGTGTTCTCGGGCGAGGGATTCTCGCCCAACATGCGAGCGTATCTACTGTCGACCGGGATGGCCGTGGAGCTTCCCGACGTCGGAAAGTGGCTCGATCTCTACTTCGGACTATAGCCATGCCAGTGAAAACGCCACCACCGCGCCCGTTTCTGAAGTGGGTTGGGGGCAAACGCCAGCTACTACCCAAGCTGCTGGAGGCCGTGGATGCCGCCGGCGCTTACAAGCACTTCCACGAGCCATTCCTGGGCGGGGGTGCCCTGTTCTTTGCCATGGCGCGCGAAGGCCGCCTCAAGGCGGGGGCATATCTCTCGGATGTGAACAAGAACCTGATCGACGCCTACCTGGGGGTGCGGGACAACGTGGAGGCCGTCATTCGGCTGCTCAGTGCGCATGCCAAGCACCACGATGAGGCGTACTTCTATACGGTGAGAGCGCAGAGCCCGCGCAAGCTGCCGCAGCAGGCAGCCAGGATCATCTACCTCAACAAGACCTGCTACAACGGCCTGTACCGCGAGAACAGCAAAGGCCAGTTCAACGTTCCGTTCGGGCGCTACAAGAACCCGCGGATCTGCGATGCCGAGAACCTGCGGACGGTCGCACGGATACTGGGCGACGCGCACATCGCGGCCGACGGCTTCAGCTCGGTTCTTAAAGTCGCCCGGCGGGGCGATCTCGTCTACTTCGATCCGC
>CAYWTP010000269.1:0-5222 GCA_964461215.1 uncultured Ectothiorhodospiraceae bacterium
TCCGCTCGCGGAAATCACCCAGCACCTCATCGGCGCTGAGGTGGATCTCTCCGCGGCGGGTGCGCGGGGTATAGGGGAAATGGCCGAGGAACAAGTCCTCATGTGGAATGACCGAATGTGCGGAACGGTCCTCGAAGTTGTGCACGGCAAACTTGGCGAAGTTGGTGCCGCGCATGTCGCCGGCCTTGTCGCGGTCGAAGTGCTCCGGGTCCAGGTGCGCCTCGTGCAGCTTGCCCAGCAGATTGAAGTGATGTACGTCCACCTTTGGCCGCTTGACGATCTCCTCATGCTTCAGGAAGTGGTCGATGCTCTCCACGGCCACGGCCGCCTGGCCGATGGCGGTGGTCAGCAGGTGCGGGCGCACGATGTCGCCGGCGACGAAGTGGCCCGGGCGGTTCTTCACCTGGTAGTTCGCGTCGCAGTCGATGAAGCCATAGCCGTTGTCCATGCCTTCCAGACCGGAGAGATCACCCTTCTGCCCGATGGCGGACACCACCAGATCGCACTCCAGAGTGAACTCCGTTCCCTCCTTGGGAGTGGGCCTGTTGTTGACCATCTCGCACTCGGCGTAACGCATCTTCACGGCCCGCCCATTCTCATCCTTGATGACCTCCAGCGGCATCACGCTGCCCAGGATCTTCACGCCCTCGCGCAGGGCGTCGTTGACCTCGTGCTCGGCCGCGGTCATGTTCTCGACCGGGAACAAGGAGGTCAGGGTGACCGTGGCGCCTTCGCGCCGCGCGGTGGCGGAAACGTCGTGGGCGGTGTAGCCCATCACCACCGCCTCGGGCCGCTCCTTATCGTGGCTATCCTGGATGTGGCCCAGACGGCGCGCCACCGAGGCCACGTCGATGGACGTGTCGCCACCGCCGATGACCACCACCTTGTCGGTGGCCACCTGCAGGCGTCCCTCGTTGAAAGCCCGTAGAAAGTCGACGCCGGTGAGACAGTTGGGCGCGTCGGCGCCCGGAGCGGGGATGTGCTTGCCGCTGTGGGTGCCCACGGCCCACAAGACTGCGTCGTAGTCCTTCTCGATCTGTTCCATGGACACATCCTTGCCCACGCGGGTGCTGGTGCGCACCTCCACGCCCAGATCGAGGATGCGCTTGATCTCGCCATCGAGCACGTCGCGCGGGGTACGATAGCCCGGGATGCCGTAGCGCATCATGCCCCCGAGCTCGGCACGCTCGTCGAACAGGGTCGCGCCGTGGCCGCGACGACGAAGCTGGTAGGCAGCGGCGAGGCCGGCGGGGCCGCCACCGATGATCGCCACCTTCTTGCCACTCTCCTGATCGGGCTTGGCGAAGCTGAAGTTGTTCGCCAGCGCCGTGTCGCCAATCCACTGCTCGACCGCGTTGATTCCCACGTGATCCTCGACGGCGTTGCGGTTGCAGCCATCCTCGCACGGCGCTGGGCATACCCGGCCCATGATCGACGGGAAAGGGTTGGCGTCGGTGGAGCGGCGGAATGCATACTCGGCCATGGTCACACCCTCGACCGGCTTCTCGATCCCCCTGACGACCTGCAGCCAGCCGCGGATGTCCTCGCCTGCGGGGCAGCTCCCCTGGCACGGGGGCGTCTGATGCACGTAGGTGGGACACTTGTGGGAGTGGTCACCGTCAAAGATCTGCTGGTTCCAGCGCTTCCACGCGTGATCGCCATCCTTGTACATGCGGAAGGTCAGCTTGGTGTTCATTTCATCACTGCTGGTCGCCATGATGTTCTCCTGTGCCTGTATGCTTGTTGGCGTACGCCGCCGCCGTTATTCGCCGTCGCCGAGGATGATCGCGTTGCTCACCAGCTGGTGAAGGCTGACAATCATGTCCATGCCGAATCCGTAGTAAGGAAGAACCTTGGTGAACTGGCTCTTGCAGATGGCGCAGATGGCCGCCATGTGCGTCACTCCATGGCTCTCAATGACGTACTTCAGCGCCTCCATGCGGGGCATTGCGCCCTTCACGCGCAGCTCTATCAGATCGTCGGTGAGCAGGCCGCCGCCACCGCCGCAGCAGAAGGTAGCGTCGTGGATGGTGTCCGGCGGCATGTCGACATAGTTGTTGCACACGGCCTTGATGATCGCGCGCGGGATCTTGAACTGCCCTCCCGGCTCGCTGCCCATGCGGCTGGCGCGGGCGACGTTGCAGGAATCGTGGAAGGTCAGAACCATGTGGTCGTTCTCGGACTTGTCGAACTTCAGCACGCCCTTCTGGATGAGATCGTAGGTCAGCTCGCAGATGTGCTGGGGTACCGGATAGCGCGGGTCCAGGAAATCGAACGGCCCGGCCAGGGTATTCAGGAAGCTGTAGGCCACGCGCCAGGCATGGCCGCACTCGCCGAAGACGATGCGCTTCACGCCCAGGTCCAGAGCCGCCTCCCGGACCCGCATGGACACCCGGCGCATGTTCTCGTAGCTGCCGATGAACATGCCGAAGTTGGCCGCTTCCGATGCGTGGGAGCTCAGCGTCCAGCTTATCCCGGCCTGATGGAAGACCTTGCCGTAGCCGATCAAGCCGTCCACGTGGGGCTCGGCGAAGAAGTCCGCCGACGGGGTCACCAGCAATACCTCGGCACCCTTCACGTCCAGCGGATACTTGACCGGTACGCCGGTATCCTCCTCGACCTCTTCTTCCAGCCCTTCCAGGGTATCCTTCAGTGCGGGCTCGGGCAGGCCGAGGTTGTTACCGATCTTGAAGACTTTGGCGATAATCTCGTTGCAGTACTTCTGGCCCTTGCCGACCGTGTCCATAATCTCGCGGGCGGCCATGGAGATCTCGGCCGTGTCGATGCCGTAGGGGCAGAACACCGAGCAGCGCCGGCACTGGGAACACTGATGAAAATAGGTGTACCAGTCGTCGAGGACCTCCTTGGTCATGTCCACGGCGCCAACCAGCTTCGGGAAATACTTGCCCGCCACCGTGTAGTAGCGCCGGTAGACCTTGCGCAGCAGATCCTGGCGAGCCACCGGCATGTTCTTGGGATCGGAGGTGCCCAGGTAGTAGTGACACTTGTCGGTACAGGCGCCGCACTTCACGCAGGCATCGAGAAACACCTGCAGGGAGCGGTACTTCTTGGTCAGCTCGCCCAGCTTGTCGACTGCAACCTGCTCCCAGTTCTCGACCAGCTCGCCGGGATAGCCCAGGGGCGTCTGAAAGTCGGGCTTGGCCACGTAAGGTGAGCTGTGGGCCATCGTGCCCTGCTGCACCTTCGGGATGACCGGGATTTCTTTGAGTTCAGGTATCGCGAAATCAGCCATTTGCTAGTCCTGTGTTCGGGTCGCGTGTTGCCGGCTGCGCCTACTTGCGCGCCGTCGCTTCCAGCTCGGCTGCCCAGGCCGCGATGTGCCGGCTGTTGTGGGGCCGCAGCCCGGGCTCGGCACGCGGGTTGTCCACCTGGTTGCGGGTGGGGCTGAAGAAGACACCCGGCGCGTGCAGCAGCTTGCTGAACGGGAACACGATCATGAGAGTTCCGACCAGGCCCAGGTGAATCAGCAGCAGCGGATCCGCGGGCAGTGCCGGAAGGTCACCCCAGTGAAACCACATCAGCCCGAGGAAGAAGGCCTTCACAGAGATGATGTCGGTATGCGACACAAAAGTCATCAGCGTGCCGCTGGCGGCAATGCCCATGAGCAGGGCCAGCATCAGGTGATCGGACGGTGCGGAGATGTAGCGCACGCGGTCCACCAGCACACGGCGGGCCCACAGGCCGGCCAGACCGAACAGCATGGCGAAGCAGCCGTAGACGGCAAGGGGCTGAATCAGCGAGACCCACCACCACACCGGATCGGTGAAGTAACGCAGGTGACGGGCGAGCACGGCAAACATGCCGAAATGGAAGATCCACCCGAAAATCCAGATCCATTTATTGGAGCGGAACAGGCTCTCAAAAAAGACCAGCTCCCGCCCCATGCGCAGAGCCACGCCGGTCTTGGTCGTAGGCGCCGGCGTAGTCGGAATCTTCAGTGGTGCCGGAGTACGCGCGTACTGCCGGATCTTCACAAACAGCCCGGCGACAAGGACCGCCGAGGCGAAGTAGAACAATAGCGCGTAGAGAGCTGTCAGGAACATCTGCTTCCGGACCTCCGGAGGTGAAGAGCGGCACACCGGATCCCGCCATGGAGCTGCCGCCCCATGGCAGGCCGGCTGACGGGACTGACTTAGACGCAGCCGGTCGGCTTGGGCAGGCCGGCGTACTTGCAGGCCTGCTTGGCCGGACCGTAGGGGAACAGCTCGTACAGGTACTTGCTGTTGCCCTTGTCCTTGCCCAGCTTCTTGCCTACGGCCTTGGTGAGCACACGTACGGCGGGGGCGATCTGGTACTCCTCGTAGTACTCGCGCAGGAAGTTCAGGATTTCCCAGTGCTCGGGCGTCAGATCACAGTCGTCGGCCTTCGCCATGGCCTCAGCTACCGCCGGGTCCCAGTCATTCAGGTTCGCGAGGTAGCCCTCCTCGTCCGTCTCGTATGTCTTGCCGTTGATTTCAAGAGCCATCGTGAATACTCCTCAATAGGTCGGTTGGGTCACACCAAGGATTAGAGCCAGGACTGCACCTTGTCGCTACTTGCGGCGAGATCGACGAAGCCGCCATAGTCTACGACGCTGATGCCGTCGAGCAACCGGCTCTCGTCCAGGCCGCGCGCCTTTAGGTCCGGGCCAAGCACGTAGACCTTCTTGTCCTGCATAGCCGCACTGACCTTGTCCGAAACCGCGGTGCCTTTCATGGCAGCGTAGACCCCGTCCTCGATGAGCAGGATCGAGCTACCCTTCTTCGCCAGGCGCAGACAGCTTTCCAGCGAATTCTTTTCGAATGGAGATTTGTTGACCGTGTGTAGCATCGGCTGGATTCCCTCTGGGTCAGAAGCTTAGTACGACGTCCTGCTCTTCCATGAGATCCCCGAGCTCGCTTGTGCTCAGGACCTCCACCGGTACGATCAGGTCGTCTTCTGTCATTCCGCGGGCATCCAGGGATTCCTTCTCCACGTACAGCTTCTCCACGTCATACATCTCCAGCGCCCGGTAGGTCGGCGAGAAGTTCTTCATGTCCACCGCCTTCGTATCCTGGCCCTTCTTGAGCTGATACACGCCATCGTCGATGAACACCATGCTCACGTCCTGCTCGAAGGCGGCACCGATGAGCACGACCTCAAGGGACTCCAAGGCGTAGATGCTGCCGTACGGCGCGCGCCGGTTCACGTACAAGAACCGCTTTACCGTACCGCCTTCTTCC
>CAYWTP010000270.1:0-5185 GCA_964461215.1 uncultured Ectothiorhodospiraceae bacterium
TGTTCATGGGCGGGGAATTCGGCCAGATCCGTGAGTGGGATCACGCCCATCCGCTGGACTGGCATCTGCTCGACCTGCCCGCCCACGCGGGCGTGCAGTGCCTGCTGCGGGATCTCAACAAGCTGTACCGGGAGCAGCCTGCGCTGCATGCCCGGGACTTCGAGCACCAGGGCTTCGAGTGGATCGACTGCCACGACGCACCTCAGTCCATCATCTCCTACCTGCGTCGCGACGGTGAGCAGGTGTTAGTGGTGGTGTTCAACTTCACCCCGGTGCCCCGGAGGGACTACCGCATCGGTGTCCCGTATTCGGGCGACTACAGAGAGGTGCTGAACTCGGACTCGCAGTACTACGGGGGAAGCAACGTGGGCAACGCCACTAAGCTGGTGGCCCAGGAATACCCCTGGATGGGCAGACCGTACTCCCTGAGCATCGTCTTGCCGCCCTTGGCGTGCGTGATCTTCCGGCCTGAGACGGCCGGGATCTAGAGGAGGGAACCATGGTGGCAGCCCCCTTGCGCGTGCTGTACGCGGCCTCCGAAGCTTATCCTCTGATCAAGACCGGAGGGCTGGCCGACGTCGGCGGCGCCCTGCCCACCGCCCTGCGCCACGTGGGCGTAGACGCCCGTCTGCTGCTGCCGGCCTATCCCGGCGTGATCGACACTATCCAAGGCGCGCCGGTGGGAGGCCCGTTTCCGATCCTCCCGGGCATTGCACCCGTGCAGCTCATCCAAGGGGTCATGCCCGGCGGGGAAACCCCCGTCTATGCCGTCGCCTGCGCCCCGCTCTACGAGCGCCTGGGAGGACCCTACACCGACCCCGACGGCCATGATTGGGCCGACAACGTCCTGCGCTTCGGGGTCCTGTCCCGGGTCGCCGCGGCCATCGGTACCCGGACGAGCCCCGCCGGCTGGTTTCCGGACATCGTTCACTGCAACGACTGGCAGACCGGGCTTACCCCCGCTTACCTCGCCTACGCCCCCGACGCGCTGGCCCGCTCCGTCATCAGTGTGCACAATCTGGCCTTCCAGGGTAATTTTCCGCCCTACACCCTGGGTCTGCTGGAGCTGCCACCTGCGAGCTTCAGCCTGTTCGGCCTGGAGTTTCACGGCTATCTGTCTTTTCTCAAGGCGGGGCTGTACTACGCCGATCGCATCACCACGGTCAGCCCCACCTATGCGCAGGAGATCCAGACCGCCGCCTTCGCCTACGGCATGGAGGGTGTGCTGACCGAGCGCAGCAGCCGCTTGACGGGAATTCTCAACGGCATCGACACCGCCCAATGGGACCCGGCGGCAGACACCTGTCTCCCCGCGCCCTACAGCGCCCGCAAGCTTACCGGCAAGGCCGCCGACAAGCGCGCCTTGCAGCAGCGGCTGGGCCTGAACACGGATCCGGAGACGCCTATCCTGGGCATGGTCAGCCGGATGACGTGGCAGAAGGGCGTAGACCTGGTGCTGGACATCGTTCCCGATCTGATGGAGCAGCCGGTGCAGCTCGCCATCCTGGGTAGTGGCGACCGGGGATACGAGGCCCGCTGGCGGGAGCTTGCCGCACAGATGCCGGGCCGGATCGGTGTGCAGATTGGCTATGATGAGCGCCTGGCCCATCTCATCGAAGGCGGCGCCGACATCTTTCTGATGCCTTCGCGCTTCGAGCCCTGCGGCCTGAACCAAATGTACAGCATGCGCTACGGTACACCGCCGGCGGTGCGCCGCACCGGAGGCCTGGCCGACTCCGTGGTGGACACCACGCCGAAAACCCTAGCCGATGGCACGGCCACCGGCTTCGTCTTCGATGGCGCTAACACCAGGGAATTTATCGCCTGCCTGCTGCGCGCCCTGCTGCTGCAGGGACAGACCGCGGCTTGGCGCAAAGTCCAGCGCAACGGCATGAGCCTGGATTTCAGCTGGGAGCACAGCGCCCGGCAATACCTCGACATCTACCGCCAGCTCGTGCCAGAGGGCTGAGGCTTAAGGTCTGAGGCTGTAGGCTATAGGCGAAAGCCTATCGCCTTGACCGATGCGCCAGCAGGCCGGCTCCTACGCCTCACACCTAACTCTCTCAAAGCCACTTCATCAGCCCCGTCTCGTGCGGGTGGGCCAGCATGCGGTGGAAGGGGAATGCGCGTACGCTGAAGCTTAAGCGCCCGCACCAGTCGGGCCTGAGCTCCAGGCTGTAGCGCTGCAGCCCATCGGGACCCTGGGTGCCTGAGGGCAGGAAGCGTTCCGCCACGACCAGATCGTTGCTCTCGGGCAGGTTCCGCTCCACCCCGCCCTCAGCCTCAACCACGCCTTCGGCGACGAAGGACTCGCCCGGGCTGCCCTTACGCGAGAGCAGCAGCTCCACCGTCACGTCGTCGGGCGCCAACCCGGCCAAATGCACCCCTACAGTGACCGTGACCTTGTCGCCGAAGCGAATGCGGGTGGCCCCGTCATCCATCCGCTTCAGGGTCACATTGGGCCAGGCGGCACCAACCTTGCGCCGCCATCCCGCCAGATCCGCCGCCGCGGCGCACTTGCCGGCACCCAGCCGCCGGCCATGCCGCGAAGCCGGGATGTAGAGCTGGTTGGCATAATCGTTGAGCACCCGCGCCATGTTGAAGCGCGGCAGGATGTGGGCCATGGAGTCCTTGCACTTCTTTACCCATCCCGGAGAGTAGCCGTGCTTGTCCCTGGCGTAGTACAGCGGAATCACCTCGTCCTGCAGGATCTCGTACAAGGTGCGGGCATCCTCGTAGTCCCGGCGCGCCGGATCAGACACATGGGGTGAAGGCTTGATGGCCCAGCCGTTCTGGCCGTTGTACCCTTCGGCCCACCAGCCGTCGAGCAGGCTCAGGTTGATGGTGCCGTTAATGGCCGCTTTCATGCCCGAGGTGCCGCTGGCCTCCAGAGGATAGATGGGATTGTTCAGCCACACGTCCACTCCCGAGACCAGGCGCCTGCCCAATGCCAGGTCGTAGCCCTCCACCAGCAGCACCTTGCCCTCGAACTCGGGCATGTTGCTGATCTTGTGGATGGTCTTCATGAGCTCCTGACCCGGAATGTCCGCCGGGTGCGCCTTGCCGCCAAAGACGAAAACCACCGGCCGTTCCTCGTCGGAGAGAATCTGCCGGATCCAGTCCAGGTCGGTGAACAGCAGGGGGGCACGCTTGTAGGTGGCAAAGCGGCGGGCGAAGCCGATGGTCAGCACATTCGGATCGCCCGGATCGATGTACTTGAGCATGCGATCCAGGTGCACCTCACTGACCTGGTTACGCAGGTGCTGAGCCAGCAGGCATTCGCGCAGGGCATAGAACATGCGCGACTTGATGGACTGGCTCACGCTCCAGAACAGGTGGTCCGGGATCGAATCGATGCGGTTCCAGAAATCCACGTCGGACAAGTGATTGCGCCAGGCGGCCCCAAGGAAGCGGTCGAACAGATCGCTCCAGGCCCAGGACAGGAACGTGGGTACGTGAACCCCGTTGGTCACGTAGCTCATCGGGTTCTCTTCGGACGGCACCTGGGGCCAGCAGTCGGCGCAGATCTCCGATGACACCCGGCCGTGAATACGGCTCACGCCGTTCTGGTAACGGGAGCCCGTGATGGCCAGGATGGTCATGTTGAAGTCGGGCCCACGGTCGGGCAGTCGGCCCAATCCCAGGAACTCCTCGGCCGAGATGCCCAGCCCTGGCAGGAATCGCCGGAAGTACTCCAGCGCCAGCTCCGGCACGAACACGTCGTGGCCGGCGGGCACCGGGGTGTGGGTGGTAAACACCGTGTGGGAGGCGACCTGCTCCAGGGCACCGCGAAAATCCAGCCCGGCGGCAACCAGCTCCCGGCAGCGCTCCAGCACCAGAAACGCCGAGTGCCCTTCATTGATGTGCCACACCGTGGGCTGCAGCCCCAGGGCGCGCAGCGCGCGGACACCCCCCAGGCCCAGGATAATCTCCTGGCGAATGCGCATGTCGGAGTCGCCACCATAGAGCTTGTGGGTGATCTCGCGGTCGTCGCGGGAGTTCTCGGGCAGATTGGTATCCAGCAGATACAAATTGACGTGGCCTACCTGGGCGCGCCAGACCTTGGCCAGGACCTCGCGTCCGGGCATCTCCACGGTGACGTGGACCTCTTCGCCCAGAGCATTGCGTGCCGGGGACACGGGGAGGTCGTCGAGCGCCGAATCGTGGTAGTGGGCGATCTGGTTACCCTCACCGTCGATGGTCTGACTGAAATAGCCCTGGCGGTAGAGCAGCCCCACGCCGACGAAGGGCATGCGCAGGTCGCTGGCGGTCTTGCAGTGGTCGCCGGCCAGGATGCCCAGCCCGCCCGAATAGATGGGAAAGCTCTCGTGGAACCCGTACTCGGCGCAGAAGTAGGCCACCAGATCGTCTTCGGCAAACGAAGCGCCCGTGCTGTACTGGGTCTTGTCGCTGTGGTAGGTGTCGTAGGCGGATATGACCTGGTTGTAGCTGTCCAGAAAGACCTGGTCGGAGGCCGCCGCCTGCAACGTCTGCTCGTCCACGCTGCGCAGGAACAAGGTGGGATTGTGGCCCACCCGTTTCCATAGCTTGGGATTCAGCGGCCTGAACAGGGCCCGGGTAGGCCGGTGCCAACTGTACCAAAGGTTCTGCGCCAGCTCCGGAAGCCGCTCGAGGCGCTCCGGGATTGTAGGGTTAACCTCCAGACGGAATTCTTGACCTGACATAGCGGCGATCCGATTCTTTGTTGGTATGGGCGAATTGTAACGGTAGTTCTAGGTCAAGAACCATGCCCGAGGGGCAACACCGCGAGTAATCCGTTAATATGTTGTTTTGATACCCATTGCGTTCCTCCCCGCCAGTGGCGGGGAGGAACGCACCGCGCAGCCAGCGAGTCCCCACCATGACCACGAAACCCTCACCCCAGGAGTCTGCCGTTGCCCTCACCGTCGTGGACCAGAAGCAGGCGAAGATCGCGGAGGCACCGGCGGTCCCGCCGGTGCCGCAGTACGATCTCGGCTCGCCGGAGCTGTATCTGAACCGCGAGCTCACCTGGCTCGAATTCAACCGCCGGGTGCTGCACGAGGCTCAGGACGAGCGCACGCCGCTGTTGGAACGGCTCAAGTTCCTGGCCATCGTCAGCTCCAACCTGGACGAGTTCTTCATGAAGCGCATCGGCGGCCTGAAGCAGCAGGTGGGCGCCGGCGTGCTGGAGGTGACGGTGGAC
>CAYWTP010000271.1:0-5152 GCA_964461215.1 uncultured Ectothiorhodospiraceae bacterium
GAGGCGGCAGACCGGGCGCAGGAACAGGCGGCCATCCACGAGCGTCTGTTGCAGCGCCTGGAGGCGAGCGAGGCCGGCGCGGGCGGCGAGATCGACTGGTCCAAGGCCTTCCCCGACTTCCGGCTGGGATCCGGGCCGGGCGATACGGCGGACGGCGTCGATGGCTGGATCGCCCACTTCGTGACCGATTACACTTCGCTGCAGCGCACCGCGGACCCCAACGCGGGGATCCGGATCGCGCTGGCCCGTGAAGACCGGGTATCGTGATGCTGCCCGTCCTCTCACGCGCCCGGATGCCCAAAGCGGGCCGGCGGCCGAGCGCGCCCACTGCGTCACGGTTGACATGGCGGGCACCAGGCCGCGTGAGGTCGGGCCCGCCCGCCGCGGTCGCGCGCGGTCACGCACGCGGGTGTCGGCCGGACGGACCGGTGCGAGGCCCTGCACCCAGATGGCGGTCCGCACAGGTGGCATCGTCTATGTTCTTCATAAAGGTGGATACATGAACGCTTCGATAACCCCGGCTTTGAAGTGGTGCGCCCTGCTCCTCAGCCTGTTTCCGAGCCTGGCGTGGTCTTCGTATGTCCTGCGGCTCACCGCACCGGGCGGGGTGACGCCGGGGACGACCGCCACCTTCGTGGTGAGCATCGACGACGGCTCGGGAATTCAATCCGCCGACCTCGACGTTGGCTATGACGCCTCGGCGCTGCAGTACCAGGCCTTTCGCGGCGGGACCCTCTGCACTGGGCTCGACCTGTGCTTCGGCAACGACAATGGCGCCTCCGTCACCATAGCGGACAGCTTTCTCAACGCCCTGACCTCCGGAGGCTCGCTGGCAGAGATCGACTTCTTCGTGCAGAGCGCCCCGGCGCCCGGGAGCCTGAGCCTTGACAATATCGAGCTGGGATTGCCGGATGCCACGACGGTCCCTGCGAACGAGATCACGGCCGTGGTTCCACTGCCACCCGCCTGGCTCTTCACCCTGTCCGGGCTGGCCGCCCTGGGATGGCGCCGGCGCACCCGGCTTCAGGCGTGCTGAGGGCCGGCTCAGGCCGAACGATAAATCCCTTCGCCGCGGTGGGACGACCGCGGCCCCGCATTCGCGGCGGCTTGTCGACGGACACGGCAGGTCATCGGGTCCCGTCCTTACCGGTCGCCCGCGAAGCACTGCTCCGGGCCACGGCTGACCCGGATCGATTGGCGCTATGAGCAATCCATCCATCGAAGGCGATCTGCTCTCCGCCGGGCAGTCCCCGCGGCGGTTGGCCGACCAGGAGACCTTGTGGGGCCAATTCACCGCCGCCTCCAGCGCCGAGGCCTACTGCCAGAGCTGGCTCGGCCTGCTCTGCGCCCAGATCGAGCGCGCAGAGGGCGCGCTGGTGCTGCTGGGCTCTGCCGACGATGCCTCCTTCACCCCTGCGGCGGTATGGCCGGACCGCGGCCGCAGCATGGTCCATCTGACGCCAGCCGCGGAAAAGGCCCTGCACGAGCGGCGCGGCGTGGTGCTCAACGCACAGGAGACCGGCCACAACGCCAGCACAAACTCCCATCTCGCCTACCCGTTGGAGATCAACGCGGTGCTGCGCGGCGTCGTGGTGATCGAGGTGTCCGCCCGCCCGCCCGCGGCGCTTCAGGAGGTACTGCGCCGCATCCACTGGGGCATGGCCTGGCTGGAGCTGCTGTTCAGGCGCGAGGACGCGGCCAGCGACTCGGCGGCACGCGAGCGGGTCTTCGGCGTTCTGGACCTGGTGGGCGTCGCGGTCGAGGAGCAGCGCTTTCAGGCCGCGTGCACCGCCGTGGTCTCCGAGCTGGCCACGCGCCTGGACTGCGACCGGGTCAGCCTGGGCTTGCTCCGCGGCCGGCGGATGCGGGTAGAAGCGATTTCCCACAGCGCCACCTTCGGCCGCGAGATGAACCTGGTGCATCTGCTGGGAGCGGCCATGGACGAGGCGGTGGATCAGGAGGCCACCGTGCTCTTCCCCACTCAGGAGGAGGATACCCTGGTCGTGAGCGCGCACGACACGCTGTCGCAGCAGCAGGGCGCGCCGCAGATCTGCACCGTCCCGATACCGGTAACGGGCCGCTTCGAGGCCGCCCTCACTCTGGAGCGCCCCCGCGGACGGGAATTCAGCCCGGCGGACGTCGAGTTCTGTGAAGCCCTGGGGGAGCTTGCCTGCCCGATCCTGATCGCCAAGCGCGAGAGCGAACGCTGGCTGATCGTCAAGGCCCTGCTGGCCGCGCGCGAGCAGCTCGTTCGGCTGCTGGGCGGGGGATATCTCCTGCGCAAGCTCGCACTCGCGTCACTGCTGGCTATAGCGGCCTTCTTCGCGATTGCCACGGGCCAATACCGGATTGCAGCGGACGCCACCGTCGAGGGTGGCCGGTTGCGGGCGATGGTGGCGCCGTTCAACGGCTATATTGCCGACGCCAGGTTCCGGGCCGGCGAGACGGTCGCGGCAGGCACGGTGCTGGCAACCCTGGATGACCGCGATCTGAAGCTGGAGCAGATCCGCCTGGACACCGAGCGGGCCCAGTACATCCGCGAGCGCAGGCAGGCCGTCGCCGGTCACGATCGGGCCCAGGTCCGCATCCTCTCCGCCCAGGTCCAGCAGACCGATGCCCAGCTTGAACTCATCGAGGAGCAGCTCGCACGCACGCTAATCACGGCCCCGTTCGACGGTATCGTGGTCTCCGGAGACCTGTCGCAGTCGCTCGGGGCGCCGGTCCAGCGCGGCGACGTGCTGTTCGAGATCGCCCCGCGGGGCAGCTACCGGATCATTCTGAAGGTGGACGAGCGGGACATCGATGACGTCCGCGAGGGACAGCAGGGAAGCATGATCCTGAGCGCCCTGCCCGAGACTCCGCTGCCATTGGCCGTCAGCCTGATCACGCCCGTGACCACGGCCGCCGAAGGGCGCAACGTGTTCACGGTGGAGGCCACGCTCGGCGAGATACCCCGGCGGCTGCGTCCCGGCATGCAGGGCGTGGGCAAGATCGACGTGGGCGAGCGCCGGTTGATCTGGATCTGGACCCGTGCCTTCGTTCACTGGCTGCGCGTGAAGACCTGGACCTGGGTGGGCTGAAGCGTGGCCGAGACTCTGCTCGATCCCGCCTGGTACCGGATCGCGGACCTGAAGCCCAGGCTGCGGCCTCACGTGCAGGTCCACCGCCATCACTATCGCGGGCAGCTCTGGTACGTGATTCAGGACGCCAGCACCGGACGCTTCCATCGCTTTACGCCCACCGCCCAGCGCCTCATCGGCCGGATGGACGGCAGACATACGTTGCGCTGGATCTGGGAGAACGCGGCGCGTGAGCTGGGCGATGACGTGCCGACCCAGGGCGAGACCCTGCGCCTGCTCCACCAGTTGCACGCCGCGGAGGTGCTGCAGACCGATATCCCCGCCGACGTCGACGATCTGCTGCGCCGCCATGACCGCGACCGCCGCCAGCGCTGGCTGCAGCAGGTCAAGTCGCCGCTCGCCATCCGCGTCCCCCTGCTCGATCCCGAGCGTTTCCTGACGGCCAGCCTTTGGCTGGTGCGCCCCCTCTTCGGGTGGCTGGGAGGGGCGCTGTGGCTGGCCGTGGTGGGATCGGCCCTGGTGCTGGCCGCGATGCGCTGGCCCGAGTTGACCCGGGACGTGTCCGGACGGATCCTGGCGCCCCAGAACCTCGTCCTGATCTGGCTGACCTTTCCCATCGTCAAAGCGCTGCATGAGCTGGGCCACGCTTACGCGGTGAAGGTCTGGGGCGGCGAGGTGCATCAGATCGGGGTGATGTTCCTGGTCTTCATGCCGATCCCTTACGTCGACGCCACCGCCTCCACCGCGTTCCGCAACAAATACAAGCGTATGGTGGTCGGCGCGGCCGGCATGCTGGTGGAGGTATTTCTCGCTTCCCTGGCCATGTACGTGTGGGCGGCGGCCGAGCCCGGGCTGGTCAAGGCCATGGCGTACAACGTCATGGTCATCGCCGGTGTCTCGACCCTGGTGTTCAACGGCAATCCCCTGCTGCGCTTCGATGCCTACTACATCCTGACGGACCTGCTCGAGATCCCCAACCTCGGGCAGCGGGCCAACAGCTACATCCTGTACCTGTTGCAGAGCCGCATCTTCGGGATCCGCAACCTGGAATCACCCGCGAGCGCGCCGGGCGAGCCCCGCTGGTTCCTGATCTACGCGCCCCTCTCGTTCGCCTACCGGGTGTTCATCTTCTCCGTCATCGTGGTGTTCATCGCCGGCAGGTTCTTCTTCGTCGGGGTGTTGATCGCCATCTGGGCTGCGTTCAACCTGCTGGTCATGCCCGCCTTCAAGACCATGAAGTTTCTGACCACCAGCGAGGCGCTCCGTGACAAGCGGCCGCGCGCGCTGACCCTGTCGGCCGTGCTCGCCGGGGCACTGCTGATGCTCGTACTGGTGCTGCCGCTGCCGCTGGCCACCGTCGCTGAGGGCGTGGTGTGGGTCCCCGAGGGCTCACAGGTGCGCACTCACGCCAGCGGCTTCGTCGCGCAGGTCGCGACCCAGCCGGGTGCCGTCATGCACAAGGGCGACGTGATCCTGGCGCTGGATGACCCACTGCTGCCACCGGAGCTGAAGATATTGCAGGCGCAGCTTGCCGCACTGCAGGCGCGCTATGATCTGGTTCGCCAGGAGGATCGCGCGCGCGCGGAGATCGTGCAGGAGCAGATGCAGGGTGTTGCGAGCC
Source organism: uncultured Ectothiorhodospiraceae bacterium (assembly GCA_964461215.1). GTDB lineage: Bacteria > Pseudomonadota > Gammaproteobacteria > JAABTG01 > JAABTG01 > CAYWTP01. Next base: position 4,702 of record CAYWTP010000271.1, read on the forward strand.
GTATCGCGCGCAAGCAGGAGCAATTGCGCGATCTGCTGGTGCGGGCGCCGAACGACGGGACGCTGGTACTGCCGCATGCCGACGACCTGCCGCACCGCTACGTGAAGCAGGGTGCGCTCGTCGGCTACGTCATCGAGGACGAGCGTGCCACCGTGCGCGCCGTCGTTCCCCAGGCGGCGGTGGATCTGGTCCGCAACCGAACCCGCCGGGTGGAGGTCCGCCGCACGGAGCGCGCCGACGAGATTATCCCCGCCGAGATCAGCCGCGAGATCCCGACCGCGAGCCTGAAGCTCCCGAGCAAGGCGCTCGGGACCGAGGGTGGCGGCGCCATTGCCATCGATCCGCGGGATCCCAAGGGTGACACCGTGCTGGAGAAGGTCTTTCAATTCGAACTACTGCTGCCCCCGCAGTTTCGCCTGCACACCATCGGCACCCGGGTGTACGTGCGCTT
>CAYWTP010000272.1:0-5122 GCA_964461215.1 uncultured Ectothiorhodospiraceae bacterium
AGGTGCTCACGGAGCCCAAGGTGGGCGGCGAATGGGGGCGGGCCGCCACCAACGACCTGCTCAATCAGCGCATCAAGATCCGCTCCCTGAACTTCATGCGGGGGCGGACCTTCCTCAACCGCTACATCATCATCGACGAGGCTCAGAACCTCACGTCAAAGCAGATGAAGACGCTGGTGACCCGCGCCGGCCCCGGCACCAAGATGGTGTGTCTGGGAAACGTGGGCCAGATCGACACCCCCTACCTGACGGAAACCACCTCCGGCCTAACGTTTGTAGTGGACCGGTTCAAGAGCTGGGCCCACAGCGGGCACGTCACCCTGCTGCGGGGCGAGCGCTCACGGCTGGCCGATTTCGCATCGGACCACTTGTAGCCCGGGTGCAGCGAAGCGGAACCCGGGACCGGGGCCGCCCCCTGATTACCCGCCGTTCCATCGGGCTAGCGGCTGGGCCCGTGGGCAAAGAGTCCCGCTTGGCGGCGAAGGATTGCCGGCATAAGAGCCAACCACGGTCGTGGTGAACTCCCGGGTCTACCGGCCTTGGTCTCTGCTGGCGCTCCGGGGCGGCGCTACGGCGCCCATCGCCAACCCCCGCTCTTCCCCGGGGCCGGGTGGTTCGCGAGCAAGCTCGCTCCTACGCCACCACCCCCGCTAATCTCGCCAACCGTGCCACCCCCGTTCGCGAGCAAGCTCGCTCCTACGACGACGAAGGGGGCAGGGGAGCGACGTCACCCAGGCAACGCATCTGGGCGACGATCGTGGCGGCTTCCCCGGCCAGCAGCTCATCGACGATGGGGTACATCATCCGCTCCTCCTTCTGGGTGTGCTGCTGGTTGGTGACCTTTAGCCGCCCCGATGTCGCCATGCACTGCGCCTGGTCTTCCGCCTCGATGCCGCTGGCGACCTGGTCCATGAGGCTGCGGATCTGCTCGTGCTCGAAGCGCAGCACCCGGGTCGGTCCGTCGGTCTTGCCGCTGCGCCGCTCGAAGGCGGGGAAGAGGATCTCCTCTTCCATCTGATAGTGCTGGTCCATGGCCCGGCGGAACATGCCGAAGGCATCCCGGGCCTGATCCCAGAGAGCGGAGGCCACCGCCTCCTCGACGGCCTTGAACAGGCCTTCACAACAACGGTGGTACTCGGTGAGGGTGCCGCTGATGGATGCCACGGGTGATCTCCTCGCTGCTTGGGGTCCGGGGTCAATCCCCGTCTTGCGCCTCAATGGCCGGTGCCCGCAGACAGGGTCACCTTATTGTAGACGTTGTACTCGCCCGAAGGCTGCACCATCGGCAGCCGTTTCAGCTCCTCCAGGGTATCGGGGTCGAAGAAGAAGTCGACCAGCAGGTCGTCTACGGCGATGTGGCGGCCGCAGAATGCCGGGCCCGAGACTCCCAGGCTATCCCTGAGGTAGCCGGCCCGCCTCGGAAATCGCTCCTGCACCCGTTGCAGCAGGTACACGCCGTCGGCGTCGGCGTCGCTGTTGCCGGTGAAGTTCACCACGGGGGCACGGGGAGCACAGGGAGCTCAAACAATGAATAGGTCAGCGGCGTAGTGAGTCCTCACCAGGCGTCCGTCCAGAATCGTCAGCCCTTGCGCGGTTTCGCCGGGGGCAGCACAAGGTCCACGGGAACGGGCTCGGAGGACGGTGCCCTTCTAGCGCGCCCAGCCTGACGCTCCCGGCGCTTGCGGCGCTCGACCAGGGGCGGGCATTTGCGGTCATTCCAGAAGGTGACCTGGCAATCCAGGCAGTAGTGACACTCGTTGGCGTTAATCTCGCCCGTGGGGCTGATGGCCCGAACCTCGCACGCCTCGGCACAGATCTGACAAGGACGCCCGCATTCCTTGCGCCGGCGCAGCCAGTCGAAGATCCGGAAGCGCCCCGGGGAACGTGAGGGCTGCCCCCAGGGGACACAGGTAGCGGCAGTAGAACTTGCGGTTGAACACCGATGCGGCGACCAGCCCCCCCGCGTAGAGCACGAAGGGCCATTCGCGGTGGAAACGCAAGGTGATCGCCGTCTTGAAGGGCTCCACCTCCAGAAAACGAGCGGCCCCTCCCAGGGACTCCAGCGACAGGCCGAACAGGGCGATGAAGATGACGTACTTGATCGCCCACAGGCGCTCGTGCAGCATCTGGGGCAGCTCCAGGCTTCGTACACCGAGCCTCTGCCCGATCTGATGCACCAGCTCCTGAACAGCGCCGAAGGGGCACAGCCAGCCGCAGTAGACTCCCCTGCCCCAGAGCACCACGGTGACGGCCACGAAGCCCCAGAGCAGGAACATCATGGGGTCCACCAGGAACACGTCCCAGGAAAATCCGTGCATGGCGGCATGCACGAAGGTGAGCACATTCACCACCGAGAGCTGGGCCAGGCCGTACCAGCCGATAAACAACAGGGTGAATATGAGGTAGCCGTCGCGCACCGTCAGGAGCAGCCTGGGGTAACGGGCCAGCCAGTCCTGGAACACCAGGATCAAGGACAGCAGCACCAGCGCCACGACCAGCACCACGGTCTGGATCTGCTTCTGCCTCCAGGCGTAACCCCAGATGGGGTCAAGCACCGGGTCGAACCGTGGCTCCGGCCCGGCGGCAGCCGACCCGGTCACCGCTTGCCGGGACGCCCTTGGAATTCCGCGCGTCTCGGCAACCTTGCGGGCTGCGGCCATGATGGTGCGGTTGATCACCATCACCGTGATGGTGGCCCCCGAGATCCCGTCCACGGTCTCGTAGCCCGCACGGGGCTCTCCGCCGATCTTGACCCGGTCATTGACCGACTTGCCGACATACTGCGCGGTATAGCGGGCCAGGTGCTGTGCAGTCACCCCGACCACCAGAATCGGCTCCTCGTGGTGCACGATGCGGGTACCCGTGATGATGCCATCGAGATTGATTCCGACGGCGGTCGAGATGGGCTTTCCGGAGTAGGCCGGGATCGGCACGACCCGATCGGTTAGAAGCACATAGCCGAGCAGCTCGTCGGCCCGGTAAACCGGTGCCGCCGGCGGCTTACCGCCAAGCTCTCCCGTGCGGTCCGCCCCCGCGAAGAAATGCCTTCCGAGCGAAAGCAGGTCCGCAGCGGCAGCCGCCGTGGCGGCATGCGCGGCGAAAAGCACCACCACCAGCAAATGCATGACCCGGAAAAAGGTGCGGCCGCCCGGGCGGAGTCCACGCCTGCCGAATGCGCCTAGCGACATCGGACGCGACCTGACCCCACGCGCGGCACCGGCGCTGTTTGAGGCTGCTGAAGCAAACTGCCACGTTGTCGCTGCCGGCATCGATCAGGGGCTTGGCCAGGGGGCTCACTATGCTACTTACCAGAGAGGCAGCCCCCGGGGCCTTGATCAACATCAAGCGCCGGGGAAACCGGGGGATCGAGGCTGCTCGAAAAAGCAGCGCGAGGGCCCTCGGATAATGAGGCGTCAGTGAATGGCGGAGACCGTCATGAACTCTCCACGGACGAACGAGAGCGGCGAGATGGGGGACGCTGTCGCGCCCCCTTCCAATCAGGACGGCGGCGGCTTCGGCGGACAGGGGTAAAGGAAGGTGTCTTCCAGGGAATCCGCCCCCATGGCACTGACGTCGGCGGCCTGTTCGAGGCCCGCGCGGTCGAGCACCTCGACCCGGCTGCCCTTGATGGCCACGAGCCCCTGACTGCTCAGGCTCTTGAGAATGCGAGAGAAGGTCTCCGGCTTCACCGAGAGGCGCGAGGCCACGACGCCCTTCGGGACCTCCAGCTCGAAGACCTCGGCATCCGAGGGGACGCGCTTGAGCAGATAGCCGGCCACCCGGCAGCTGGCGCTCTGCAGGCTCAAATTATCGATCTCCCGGATGAGGCCCCGAAGCCGCTGGCTCATGTCGCCCAGCAGCAGAAAGCAGGTGTCGACAGACGCGCGCAGCATGGCCGCGAAGTCCCGGGCATCGACGCTGACGAGCTCCGCGTCGCTAAGGGCCGAGGCGCTGACAGGGTAGACGGGCCGGTCCAGGAACATCAGGGCCTCGGCGAAGGTGCTGCGCGGTGAGACCACCTCGATGACCTTCTCGTCACCGTCCGGAGAGACCCGAAACAGCTTCACGTAGCCGTTGAGCACCAGGTAGAAGCGCCTGGCCTCGTCTCCCTGCTCGAACAGGGATTGGCTCTCATTCAGCCGCACCCGCCGCGCCAGCCGTGCCACGCGGGCGAGCTGATCCGCGGTCAAACGCGCGAACAGCGTGCCCTGCCTGAGATCGGCGATCAGATCATCCACTGGGGAAGTATCGGTCGGCATCTGGGTCACCCCGCCCCCACCGGGACCGTTTTGATAAAGGTCAAGGCCCCGCAGGCCACCGGCGACTCTAATGACCCCACGTCGATTCCAATCGGAGGGTCCCGTCGATGTCCCAGGGGTTTACCAAGGCCATGGCACGCAACATCTTTTACGGTGGCAGCGTGTTCTTCATTCTGCTCTTTCTGGCACTAACTTTCGACACCAACTCCGCACTGCCAGAGCGCGACAACCGAGCCAACCTAACCCAGAAGGTAGCCCGCGGCAAGGCGTTGTGGGAGAAGAACGATTGCATCGGCTGCCACACCCTGCTCGGCGAAGGGGCCTACTTCGCTCCTGAACTCGGCAACGTCTACGTGCGTTTCGGCAAGAGCAAGGAAGCCATCATCGGCTTTATCAAGGGCCGCCCGAAGAACGGCGTCCCCGGGCGGCGCAGCATGCCCCAGTTCAACTTCTCCGACGCGGATCTCGACGCCATCGCCGAGTTCCTGAAGTACACGTCCGAGATCAACGCGGCAACCTGGCCCCCGAACGTCCAGGGCTGATCCCAGAGGAGTTCAGAGCCATGCAATACAAGTCGCAAGCTGTCGCCAAGCCTTACTTCATCGCGGCCATCGGGCTGTTCGTCGGCCAGATCCTGTTCGGGCTGATCCTCGGCCTGCAATACGTCATCGGCGATTTCCTGTTCCCCGAGATCCCGTTCAACACGGCCCGGATGGTCCACACCAACCTGCTGATCGTCTGGCTGCTGTTCGGCTTCATGGGTGCCGCCTACTACCTCGTGCCGGAGGAGACCGAACGCGAGCTGTTCAGCCCGAACCTCGCCCTGGTCACATTCTGGGTCTTCCTGGTCGCCGGGGCGCTCA
>CAYWTP010000273.1:0-5056 GCA_964461215.1 uncultured Ectothiorhodospiraceae bacterium
CTGTCTCAGGTACAGAACATCATCACTCAGATGGGCGCGTTCGTGGACCAGGTCTATGTGCCGGACACGTTGGCGATCGCGAGCTTCTACAAGGATTGGGGCAGCCGGGGAGAGGGCACCCACAACTTCCTAACCTATGGTGATTTTCCCGAAAAGGGCATGGACGATCCCAGTACGTACCTGATACCCCCGGGCGTGATCCTCGACCGCGATCTGTCGAAGATACACGAGGTGGACATGAACGCCGGCGACCAGATCCAGGAATTCGTGGCGCACTCGTGGTACGACTACTCCGGTGGCAAGGACACGGGCCTGCATCCGTATGACGGCGAGACCACGCTGAGCTATACCGGGCCCAAGCCCCCCTACGAGCACTTGGCGGTGGAGCAATCCTACTCGTGGCTGAAGTCACCGCGCTGGAAGGGCAAGTCCATGGAGGTGGGGCCGCTCGCCCGGGTGCTGATGCTGTATGCGACGGGGCACGCCCAGACCAAGGAGCTGGTGGACATGGCGCTCAGCAAGCTGGACATACCGGTCACCGCACTGTTCTCCACCCTCGGCCGCACTGCGGCCCGCACCCTGGAGACCAAGGTCATAGCCGACGCCATGCAGGTCTGGTACGACAACCTGGTGGCTAACATCAAGGCCGGCGACAGCAAGACTTTCAATGAGACGCTGTGGGAGCCCTCCTCGTGGCCCAAGCAGGCGCGCGGCGTGGGCTATATGGAGGCTCCGCGTGGCGCCCTGGCCCATTGGGTCGTGATCGAGAACGAGAAGATCGCCAACTATCAGGCGGTGGTTCCCAGCACCTGGAACGCCGGACCGCGGGATGCGGGCAATCAGGCCGGGCCCTATGAGGCGGCGCTGGAGGACAATCATCAGCTCCATGATCCGATGCAGCCGGTGGAGATCCTGCGCACAATCCACAGCTTCGACCCGTGCATCGCGTGTGCGGTTCACATTGCGGGCCCAGATGGCGAGGAGTTGATCAAGGTCAAGGTGCGATAAGGGGCGGCTCCTTGCGCGGCACCAGGCGACCCGCCGGAGTGTGTTTGTGCAGTGTTAAGGAATGCAGGGAAGTGTGAGGAAGTTTGCGTTTGGTTCAATCTGAGCTAATTTATATTAATAAGGCTAGAGCGATCTCGAAGAGCCCGTCCCTGCGGGCTCGTTCGGGGTGAGCCCGTTAGCCGCAGGCTGACAATCAGACGGCCCGCCCAACCGTTCCCGCTAGTGGGTGGAGGTAAGGGCGTGAGGCCGCGGCCTGATGCTTGCTGGAGGAGGGGTGAGAGGATGGCGCTCACATTCTGTTCCAAGAGGATTCACTGCACCAACTGCCACTACCAGGGGAAGGAGAGAATCAGGGGTGCTGGCTTGGGGGCGACCGTGGCGTTTCTGCTGCTGCTCACGGCCTCGTTCCTGTACTGGCCCTTGTTCCTGCCTGCCGGGGCCGTGCTCGTCTGGATAGTCTGCACGCCGGCCTGCTCGATCTGTCCCCGTTGTGGCTGGCAGCATCCCATCTCGATTGAGCAGTATGAGCAACAGAAAGACCTGGCCGGAAGCTGCCCTTGCCTCACGGGCAAGTCGTGCCTGGTCCGGCGCTAGGTCTGAAGCTTCATGCTCGTCTCCATAGGGTGGACGCCGGCACCGCGCTGAGGTGAGGCGACCTCGCGCCATTGCTCAACGGCGACGGCAAGATCGGCTTCTGACCTTGGACTGGCGTCGTTCACGGCCGTGACTTTGAACTTCTCGCGCCCGGCCAGAGACCGCCCGGATCTGCACCGCGTACTTGCTAGCCCAGCCAGCCGGACAGCTCCTTGCCCAGGGCGTTCTTCTCGGCAACGGCTTCGCCGCATAGAGCAAATCCCAGCAGCTTTCCCGCGCCGTCGCGATACACCGCCCGTACGCCGGTGGCGGTGACCAGCGTATCCCAATCGCCTTCCCGGCCCGGCAACGGCGGTGCGACCACCGTGGGCCAAGAGGGGGTCTTGACGACCACCGGCATGGCAGGGTAGGTCACCGTCGTGGTCTCGCCCGTCAGGGTCCTGGCCAGAGCCCTGGCTGCGTGCATGATGGGCATGACGAAAGGCAACACGAGCCCCGCCACCTCGGCACAATCGCCCAGGGCGTAGATGTCGGTGGCGCTGGCGGCCAAGGTCCGGTCCACCACGATGCCCCGGTTGGTGCTCAGTCCGGTACGGGACGCCAGCTCGGTCCGCGGGCGCAACCCGACCGCGGAGAGGACCAGGTCGGATGTGAGTACCGACCCGTCGGACAAGGTGATTCGGTAGCCCCGGCCGGCATGTTCCACGCTTGTCACGACTAGGCCTAAATGCCAGCGAACACCGATCTTGGCCAGAGCGCCTTCCATGGCTTGCCCGGCGGCTTGCGGCACCAGGCGTCCAAGGGGATTCGGCGCCGGGTCTACGACATCCACCTCGTGCCCGGTGCTCACCAGGTCGTTGGCGAACTCGCAGCCAATCAATCCGGCCCCCATAATCAGCACTTTTCGCCGCCCTTGCAGTTGCTGGCGGAAACGGGAGTAGTCCGCAAGGTCGTTGACGGACAGGATGTCTGCGGTGCCATCTCCCTGCATGTCCAGGCGGATCGGGTCGGCTCCCAGGGCCAGAACCAGCTTCCCATAGCCGTATGACTTACCCTCGGCCAGCAGGGTATGCGGCGCTGGGTCGATGGACGAAACAGTGGTGTGCGGAAGTATATCCGCCTGAAGCTGTGCGGCCATCCGCGCACCGGTGGCATTGGGCAAGGCGGCCGGCGTCTTGCCGCTTGCCAAGGCGTTCGAAAGCATGGGCTTGGAGTAAGAGCTGGCGTCGTCGCGGGTCAGGACGAGCAGCGGAGACTCAGGGGCCAGGCGCCTCCATTCGCGCGCCACGGTATATCCGGCAAGCCCGGTACCGACGATGACTAGGGGTTTCATTTGAGCGACGGGCCGGCAGGCGCCGGCCCGTAAGGGCTATGGCGATCAGCCGTCGCGTGGCCGACGCCGGGGGTTGCTGCCGATGGCCTCGACCACATCCAGAACCTCCGGGAACAGCTCGCTGCGGCGGCCGCGATAGGTATGGGGAGATTTGCGGTCTTCCTCGGCACACTCGCCGAAGCCCAGGCACAGCAGCCCGAAGACCAGCAGGAGATCGGCCAGTACGGCGGCGCCGAACAGCAGGCCGTGCGATAGGATGTCCTGCTTAAGCCACTGGTAGATGAGCGGCTGGAAATTGATTGCCACCCAAATGGTCGCAAACAGCGTCGCTGCCCCTAAAAGCGCGAAGGTGCCGGCAGCCCACTCGTTCTTAAGGCAGAAGCCTTTGATATTCGGACAGAATCTCATGTCGGAACCACTCCCAAGACTGAATCCGCCTCGGCCTGACGGTGCCGGGCAGGTAGAACGCTGGACACCCCAAGCTTATCGCGAAGCGGGACGATTGCAACCACTAAGAGCCGCTCGGACTCCTTGCGGCCCTCATCTGCAAGCATACTGTAGACCAATAACGCATCAGGCCAGGGCTTGCTGGCCGTTCGTTCCCTGGGTCATGAGCATGCATTCATCCCAAGTCCTCATCAGTGCCCATCGCGCAACGTCACGACGAGATCAGCCCGCTGAGCTTGCGCAACAGATCGTCCTCGTTCACCGGCTTGGTCACGTAGTCCCTGGCTCCTTGGCGCTGTGCCCACACCTTGTCCGTCTCCTGCCCTTTGCTGGACACGACCACCACGGGTATGGAGGAGGTCTCGGCATCACGGGTAAGCAGACGCGTGGCTTGAAAGCCGTTCAGCCCAGGCATCACCAAGTCCATCAGGATGACGTCGGGTTTGTGGCTACGGGCCTGCTGTATGCCGTCCTCGGCGTCGGCTGCGATCAACGTCTGGAACCCGTTGCGGCGGAGCATCTCACTGAGAAAATGAGCCTCTGTAGGCGAATCCTCGACGATTAGTATCGTCGCCATGCGTCCGGTCCTCGTGAGGCGTTCTTGGGAACGATTTTGGGCTCGTAAGCTACTATGGATGAGGCGTCCAGGGCAACCGGAGCCGCCGGCGGGCGCACCAAAATGGAGGGCCAGTCACACTCCCAGACTGTTCGGTAGGGTCACTTCGACGGCGATGGGCAGATGGTCTGAGAACTGCCAGGCCGGGACGTACGCGCGGGTGACCTTGATGGGGGCGCTCACGAGAATGTGGTCGATGTGGCGGCGGGGGCTCCAGCTCGGAAAGGTCCGCAGGGACTCGGCCGGACCGTGCAAGGAGGTGCTTTGCACCAGGAACGCCAGCTCCTTACTCTGGTAGTCGCAGTTGAGATCACCCATGACGATGGCGTAGCGGTACCGGGTCACCTTTTCCCGCAGAAAGGCGAGCTGGCGCAGGCGTGCCCGCCGCCCCAGGGCGAGGTGGATGATGAAGAGCGCCACGGCGTCCTCGGACGTGCCGAAGCGCGCCATCAGGACTCCGCGGCCCGGCAGTCCTGGAAGCTTATAGTCGCCAACGTCGTGGGCCGGCAGGCGGCTGAGCAACCCGTTACTGTGCTGGGCGATGGCCCCCACGCGCCGGTTGACCTGGTGATACCAATAGGGAAAGCCCGCCCTCTCGGCCAGGTACTCGGTCTGATTTACGAAGCCGGTGCGCAGGCTTCCGGAGTCGACCTCCTGCAATCCGACCAGATCGAATTGGGTCAGCGCCTCGGCGATGCGGTCGAGATTGCTCAGTCGGCCAGCATGAGGCAACACGTGCTTCCAACTGTTGGTCAAGTAGTGTCGGTAGCGCTCGGATGTGATCCCGGTCTGGATGTTGTAGCTGAGCAGGCGCAGAACCCGCCTGTCTGCTCCAGTGGGCATTACTGTGGCCGGCAACGGGAGACCGCTCGGCACGGCTGATTCTGGCACAGAGTTCTCCGTGGACCCCGCTTTCGAGCGGTCTGATCTGAACACCCTTGTTTACCTCTGCGGCCGACCGTTTCCGGAGACCGTCCCGACCTTCATGCGTTCGGACAGCCTTGCCGATCCCGACCGTGACACCGGTTACTGGAAGTGGGGTGATGTCGGCGACAGTG
>CAYWTP010000274.1:0-5056 GCA_964461215.1 uncultured Ectothiorhodospiraceae bacterium
GCGGGACGACTACAGCTACATGCGTCCCTCCTCGCGCCGCGAAGGTGAAGCCATCCTGCCCAGCCTGCGCAGTGCGCAGGTCGACCTGGTGGTTGCGCTGGATACCAGCGGCTCGGTGAACGATCAGGAGATCGGCGAGTTCCTGGCAGAGGTCAACGGCCTCAAGGGACAGATCCGGGCACGCCTTACCCTGGTCGCATGCGACGCCACCCTGTCCCCGGACGGACCCTGGGAGTTTGAGCCATGGGAGGACGTGGACCTGCCGACGGAGCTAAAGGGGGGCGGAGGAACCCGTTTCTCGCCGGTGTTCGACTGGGTCGATCGCCGTGGCCGCCGGCCTGATCTGCTGGTCTACTTCACCGACGCCAACGGCCAGTTCCCGTCCGCCGAGCCGCCCTATCCGGTGCTGTGGCTGGTCAAAGGCAAGTCCAAGGTGCCGTGGGGGCAGCGGGTGCAGCTCAACTGATCGAGCGGTGAGGAGTGAGGCGTGAGGAGAGAAGAGTTCACTCCAAAGGCACAAAGGGCACGAGGTCCAGACTACATAAGCTCTTCTTTGTGCCTTTGGTCTTAGCGCCTCCGCGCCTCCGCGCGTGATAGTCTTTTGCCTACAGCCTACAGCCTACAGCCTACAGCCTCAGGCCTTAAGCCCTGCCAATGTCCGATCTCTCTGCCGAAGACAGCCTGCGCCTGAACGTGTTGCTGGCGAGCAAGCCCCAGGCGATCCGCATCGACGAATCGTCCATGACCGTCTGCGGGCTGACGGAGCGCGGGGAGGCCAAAGTGCGGCTCAATCCGACCTGCCGGGACGAGCGCTACCTGCGCTATGTGCGGGAGCTGATCTCCGGACACGTGCTGGGATCACCCGGTGGCTACCCGGTGTATTTGAAACGGTGGACCCGTATGGGCCAGGCTCGCGACGAGAGCCTGGAGCAGCTGCTGCTGCTGGGTGAGCCCGAGGCCGTGGTCGCGGTGGTGCACGCCAACGGCCTGACCAACGAGCTGGCACGGCGGGCCTGGTGGGCGATGCCCACCGCCGAGAACGCACGCAGGATGCTGGAGCGGCGGAGCGTGGCAGACGGGGGCATCGGTCCGGTACTGGCCGAGTTCCTGGTGGAGTTCCTGCCCTTCGAGGAAGAGCCACTGGCGGTGATCGAGTCGGTGCGCCTGGTTCTGCAACCCGGTCTGGTGGACGGGCAAACCCGTCTCGATCTGTGGAAGAGAGGGCGGAACAAGAATGCGTATCACGTGGGGTTTCTCGCCGCCACCCCGGAGGACCTTCCCGAGCCCGAGCCGCCGAGGGACGATGCTGAGGCACTCCTGCCCCGCATCGAGCCGCTGGCCGCCGCCGGCAACCCGTACGCGCGCCAGCTTCTGCGTGTGCTGAGCGGTGCCGGTCAGAGCTTTCTCAGGACGGCTGGCCAGGTAATGAAGCGTCCCGGCAGCCAGGATCTGGTCAATGTGCTGTTTGATGTCATCGCCCGGTACTTCTCCGAGGTGCGGCCGGACGCCGATCCGGAGGCGGAGCTGGACGTGCTTATTCGGGATGCCGAGTCCTGGATCTACGGGCAGTCAGGCTCGTGCCCGGCCGGGCTGGCGGAGCTGGTCGGGGCTGTTCCCGAGCTCAGGCCTGAGCTGCGGGCGCTGCTGATTCTGTCCCGGCTCGGCTATCCGGTGGTACGCCCGGTGTTCTCCCACACCACCGCCATCGGCTCCCTGATGCGCCGCAAGCTCGAGCCCATCACGACGCCACTGCTGAGGGAGATCGCCTGTCTGCGGGGGAGCCCGGATTGGCATTGATCGGATAGGATCCCGGTCCAGGATCTTGATTGCGGACGGCGCACCTTGAACGCTTGCCCGTCCGGGGTGCATAAAGAACAAACGAGAGCCCAATGCATGACGGCCACGATTCGACTTGAGCCCGGTGGGGTGCAGTTCTCGGCCCAGCCCAACGAGACGGTGCTGGAGGCAGGATTGCGATCCGGGATTGCGCTGCCCTACCGCTGCACCAACGGCTCGTGCGGCCAGTGCAAGGCCCGGGTGCGCTCGGGCCGCGTGCGTGAGGTGCGTTTCCACGATTTCACGCTGGGGGAGGCCGAGCGGGGGCTGGGCTACCACCTGCTGTGCTGCGTGGCGGCAGACTCCGACGTGGTGCTGGAAGCCAGCGAGGTGGACGACGCAGCCGACGTCCCACACCAATCGATTGCCGCCCGCGTGCACAAGCTTCAGCGCTTGGGCGAGGATCTGCTGCTGATGCAGGTGCGCACGCCCCGCCAGCAGACCCTGGCCTTCCTGGCCGGGCAGTCGGTCCGCCTCACCCTGCCGGGGCTTCTGCCCCGCTACCGTGCCATTGCAAGCTGTCCCTGCAACGGCGTACAGCTTGAGTTCCACATCCGGCGCGTACCCGGCGACGCGTTTTCCGAATACGCATTCGGCTACCTGAAGCCTTCCCACCCTATTACCGTGGAGGGACCCGAGGGAGAGTTCACCTTCGACGGGCACTCGGGCCGGCCTGCCGTGTTCTTCGCCTACGACACGGGCTTCGCCCCCATCAAGAGCCTTATCGAGCACGCCATCTCCCTGGACGGCGGGCAGCCCATGCGGCTGTATTGGATGGCCTTGCGGCGGGGAGAGCACTATTTGGACAACCTGTGCCGCTCCTGGTGCGACGCCCTGGACGACTTCGTCTATCAGCCGCTGACGAGCCTGATCGAGAGCGGGCAGGAGCAGCGTTGGAGCGAGCTGACGGCGCTGGAGCGGGTGGTTCAGGACACCCCCGATCTGTCGGCCTGGGACCTCTACGTGGTGGGGTCCCAGGGTCTGGTGGCCACCGCCCGCAAGCGGTTTACGGAGGCCGGCCTGCCTCCTGAGCGGTTCTTCGCAGAGACGCTGAAGTACTTCTGAGGCCGGGTCCGGGGCCGAGGCCGCGGGGTCAGGCGAACAGGTTGGCGATGCTCTTGTTGAGCTGGACTATGGCCTCCGGCGCCGACCGCTCCATGATCTGGTCGATGACCCAGCGGTTGGTCTGGTCCTCGCCCATAATCTTTAGTATCCGGCCGCCGAAGTAGCGCAGGAAGTCATAGCCGGGCGAGCCCTCGGCGAAGGAGAACTCCGAATAGTCGGCCAGCCGTTCATTGAGCGTGGCGATGAAGGCGCCGGCGTAGTCGCCAGGGCCGAACAAATCGGTCAGATTGTCCTGCACCTGCCCGGCGAGGCGCTGGGCCAGGGCGTTGACGAACACCTTGCGCTCGTTGTCCTCCAGCATGCCGTAGACGACGCGGTCGGCCACCTGAATGAGAAAAGCCACGAATTCAGCGATTACTGCAACGCGCTGTTGGTCCGAGGTGTAGAAGTAGCCTTCTCCGTGCAGCTCCTTCGCGCCGTCAAGAGCAATTCGCCAGGTGATGAAGGCCAGCGCGCCGGCGATCTCTTCCAGGGATTTATCCGCGGCTTGCTCCGGGTTCGGCCTGTGCCAGGTGCTCTTGATGCGTTTCAGTGCCACTTCGGTAGTCTCCTGCGTTGGAATCCGTCGGTTCGGTAAAGCTAAGTGCGGGGTCGGTCGCATTAAGCAGGTATCGCTGCTGGCGCCGCAGTTCGTAACATGCTAGCTTAACAAATCATAGTATTTTGCTCAGGAATGGCGGCCCATTCAAGCTCAGCGCGGGTGAGCCGGCCAGGGGGGCATCCCATGTACGACGTTCAACAGCTTCGCTCCGTAGTCCAACAGAACTGTCACATCTCCGATGCCCGCCACGCGCGGGAGTACACCATGTGCGTGTATCTGCTGAAGATGCGCGAGTACTTTCGCTGGGAGAAGGGCTTCGGTCTGACCGAGCGGCTGCCAATGGCGGCGCTTGGGGAATGGGTCATCCGTCGCGAGCAGCTTTGGGAGCGCCTGGAGCCCACGGAGTTCCAGTGCCTGCCCCTGAACGAAGGGTGCAGCGATCCTTTCGATGCGGGCGAGGTGAACCGGAACCTGCTCCCCGCGGGGTTGGTCTACAGCGCCGGCTACGGTCGCTTCGTGAAGCCGCACTTCTTTCTGGGGCGGCTGCTGCGTCAGGAAACCCGCAACGGCTTCCGCATCCTGGTCTCCAGCGATGAGTATGCGCGGGACCTCAGCGCGCCGCCGGCCATGCTCCAGAACCAAACGATCTACATCCGCAGGGAGTCCTTGCGGCGCATGCTCTGGGAGAATGTGGAGGACTGGCGCTGGCGCAAGCAGCCGGATAACGCCATGGCCCGGGCGGTATCCTACTATGGCTTTGGCCAGGATGACGAGAAGGCTCTGGACCAGATGACGGACCTGGAAACCTCCGCGCTTACGCTGCATGAGCTTGGCGAGGCCATGGCCGGGGAGCTGCTGGGCGCCGACTGGTCCACGATGATGATGGCCCTGGCCCGGTCCAGGGTGGAGATCCAGGCGCGGGCAGTGCGTGACCTGCTGGCCGACTGCCTCGTCACCCTGCCCGACCTGGTACGGGCGGGTGCCGAGGCCTCCATACATTTCTTCTTTGCAAACTTTCGGGCCATGCGCCGCGAGCTGTACCCGCGACTGCTGACGGCCTATCGGGAGTGGACGGCGCAGGGCCACACCGAGCCTCTGCTGGAGGCTGCCGAGCTGGGCAAGGACCACTGGCTGGATGTCGCGCGCGCTTTGCTCGGCATGAGCCAGCCCGCGGATCCAGAGGCCATGGATGCCTTCATCCAGAGCCGCAGGCTTTCCTGATCCTGGCCCCGCGACGGCCGCCTACTGGTTGGCGCCCTGATCGATCCAGTCGCGGAACAAGGCAATCTGCGCTTCGGGCAGATTCTCCTTGGTCCCGTGCGGCATCCTGATGGAGGGGTCGGCCTTGCCTTCCAGCAGCAGCAGGAGCGTGCTCGACGTGCTGTTGCCGGGAACGATCACGGGACCGAACTTGGTGCCCTTCATCAGGGTGTCATAGGTGGCCATGCTCAGGCCGCTCTTCTCGTACCCCTCGCCGCCCGGGACATGGCAGGACACACAATTCTTCTCCAGGATCGGCCGTATGTCCTTGGTGTACGTCACCGGGGCCTGCTT
>CAYWTP010000275.1:0-4992 GCA_964461215.1 uncultured Ectothiorhodospiraceae bacterium
CGCAGCTGGATGAAGACGTTGCCGTAGAGTGGAACGCAGCGGACGGCGATCCCATCGTCCCTGGCCAGACCATCTGCCACCTGTCCGGCCCGTCCCGGCCCCTGCTCACCGGCGAGCGCACGGCCCTGAACTTTCTCCAGATCCTGTCGGGCACCGCCACCCTGGCCCGACGTTACGCCGATGCGGTGGCCGGCACGGGCGTGCGGGTCCTCGACACGCGCAAGACCGTCCCGGGCCTGCGTACGGCCCAGAAGTACGCCGTGCGCTGCGGCGGCTGCCACAACCATCGCATTGGCCTGTACGACGCCGTGCTGATCAAGGAAAACCACATCCTGGCCGCCGGCTCCATTGGCGCCGCCGTGTCCTCGGCCCATCGCTATCATCCCGATTTGAAAGTGGAAGTGGAGGTGGAGGATCTGGAAGAGCTTGCCCAGGCTCTGGACGCCGGGGCCGACACCGTACTCCTGGACAACTTCAATATCGAACACATGCGCGCCGCCGCGCACATGACCGCCGGCCTCGCGAAGCTGGAGGTTTCCGGCAACGTCACCCTGGAGACGATCCGCAGCTTCGCCGAGACCGGCGTACACTACATCTCGGTGGGGGCGCTGACCAAGGACGTGAAGGCCGTGGATCTGTCGATGAGGTTTGAGAAGATGTGAGGGGTAAGGAGTGAGGAGTGAGGGGCGAAGAATTCGGCCACGGAAGAACACGGAAGCATACCTTCGTGTCCTTGTACCCCGATTCCGCTGCGCTGCATCCGGCTACGGCGCTGCGGGATCTTCGCGAGCAAGCTCGCTCCTACCCCACTCCCGCTACTGGCTCTTGCGGTCGTAGCGATCCTCGAAGCGCACGATGTCGTCCTCGCCCAGGTAGCTGCCGGACTGGACCTCGACGATCTCCAGCGGAACCTTCCCGGAGTTCTCCAGGCGGTGGGTGACGCCCAGGGGAATGTAGGTGGACTGGTTCTCGGTCAGCAGAAACGTCTCCTCGCCCCGGGTCACCGTCGCGGTGCCCCGGACGACGACCCAGTGCTCGGCCCGATGGTGGTGCATCTGCAGCGAGATGGCCGCTCCCGGGTGGATCCGCAAGCGCTTGACCTGAAACCGATCGCCCAGGTCCAGGCATTCGTAGCTGCCCCAGGGGCGGTAGACCCGCCGGTGCATCTTGCCCTCGTCGCGCTTCTGCGCCTTGAGCCAATCGGTGACCTTCTTCACGTCCTGGGCGTGCTCCCGACCGGCCACCATCACCGCATCGGGAGTCTCGATCACTACCAGGTCCCGCACGCCCACGGCCGCCAGCAGACGGTGCTCGGCCAGCAGCAGGCTGTCGCCGGTGTCGTAGGCGAACACGTCGCCCTGGGTCACATTGCCGTCGGTATCCCGGGTGCTGATCTCCCACAGAGAAGACCAGGCGCCCACGTCGGACCAGCCCGCCTGCAAGGGAATGACGGCCGCCGCGGAAGAAGAGCCGCCGTCGCGGCCCTCGGCGACCAGCCTCTCCATCACCGCGTAGTCGATGGAGTCGCTGGGACAGGCGGCGAATGCCTTCTCGTCCACCCGACAGAAGTCCTTGTCTGAATGGCCCTGACCGATGGCCTCCCGGCAGGCCCTGGCGATATCGGGCCGGAAGCGGTCGATGGCCTCCATCCACGCGCTTGCCCGCACTACGAACATGCCGCTGTTCCAGAGGAAGCGGCCCGAATCCAAATAGCCGCGGGCGGTATCCAGATCGGGCTTCTCGACGAAAGCCGCCAGAACGTAGGCCTGCGGCCCGTCACCAATCTCGGCCGCCAGGGGCGCACCCTTCTCGATGTATCCATAGCCGGTTTCCGGGCGGTCGGGGACCACCCCGAAGGTGGCGATGGTACCGCGGCTCGCCAGCCCTACCGCCACCGCCGCGGCGTCCTGGAATGCGGCCACATCGGCGATCACGTGGTCGGCCGGCATTACCAGCAGCACCGGGTCCGCGCCATCGTCGGTGGCAGCCAGAGCGGCAATGGTCAGCGCCGGAGCCGTATTGCGGGCCGCCGGCTCCAACAGGATGCCGTTCGCGTTGCGCCCGATCCCGCGTAGCTGCTCGGCGATGAGAAAGCGGTGCTCCTCGTTGCACACCACTATTGGCGCATCCACCTCCATGACTTCCTCCAGCACGCGCCCGTTCGCCCGCCGCCCGAAACCATCCAGGCGGGTGACGGTCTGCTGTAGCAGGGTGTCGGCGCCGTGCAGGGGCAGTAGCTGCTTGGGGTAGTGCTCCCGGGACAACGGCCACAGCCGGGTCCCCGAGCCACCGGCGAGGATGATTGGGCAGACCTTCACGTGGGTTGTTCCTCCCGTTGGGGGCAAAACGATCACACCGCAGCGCGTACCGTGCCCAGCAAGCTGGCTTGGCGCCTGCCGCGACCACTCCCCGGATTATACCCATTCTGTCAGGGGCGACGACCCCGTTTGACGGCCGCACCCACGCAGGCCCGCATCCGAGATCGGTTTCCGGCTTTAACGGCAGCGGCCCGGTCGCCGGCTCGCCAATCCAGATCAATCACCCCGGCCGTCGCAAACGGAGGGCTCGTGGCAGGCAGCCTCAACCGCAACTTACAGTCGGAAGTGAAGGTGCTTTCACCTTAAGAATTCTTAAGCATCTACCCGCAAATGAGATTTCGGTGTTGTCCACATGAGCTGTGGATAACTCTGTGGAGCAATTGCGAACAGCGGCGCCTAGGCCGCATCGCGATAGGCTTTGCTACGAATTGACGACAACTTAGCCAGTCACAACAAGACGCAAATTATCAAGACCTTACCGACAGAATGTCAGTCAGACCCCGCGCCTATTGCACCCGCCGATGAATTGTGGCAGGCAGGGCGTCCGCCTGTGCATAAGATAGCAACGGAGCTTGACAGCGACTCCGAAAGGCGGTCCATGCCAAACCTTGCCGTGAGCAAGGGGCGCCACCCCTTCCCTGGCCGTGTGTTCTCCGTCGGACCTCAGGGAGGGCACACGTCTCCGTAGACCGCCATCACGGCTTTGAGATCGTCCAGCACGACCTGCACCTGCTCGGCCGTGAGTCCCCTGGTTTCAGGCAGCTTCTCCCCATGCTCGAGGGCCATGATGCTCTCACGCACGGATCGGCAACCCTTCTGGCACAGGGCTTCGATGCAATCCTGGACCTGCTTCTGATGCATGAGAGACGGGCGCCGGACATACATGGGCGCCACAGTATAACGGGGACGCTCGCAGGAATTCCTTCATGCGGACTTGACGGTTCTCTATACGTTTCCTACACTGTCCGCATGAGAACGATATGAGAACTTACGTGTCGGGAAGGAACAGGTACTATCACCGAGCAAAGACGAGGAGATCGAGCAATGCAGAACCGGGCAATTCACGTCATGCAGGATCAGGTCCACGATCGGGTCTACTCCATCATGGCTTACGACTTCCGCCATCCCGAGCAGCGGCGCACCCGTTTTCCGGCCAGGATGCTGGTAGGCATCGGGCTGACCGCGCTCTACATCGCCGCCCTAGCAGTGTCGGCTTAAGCCCGCTCCGCCGCTTCAGAGGTGACGCGTAGATCCCGTAAGGACGAACTGAACCCATTGCGTCTGTGCGTCTCTGCGCGAACACCTCCAAAGATCTTCTTCTCCCGCAGAGACGCTGAGGCGCAGAGGATCCTGACTAGAATTCCCCCGGACCCGAGCCTGTGTTCCGGACCACAGCCTCCGCGAGCGCCAGCAGGGCGTCGGCCAGTGACTCGATGCGGTTCCGCAGGGCCAG
Source organism: uncultured Ectothiorhodospiraceae bacterium (assembly GCA_964461215.1). Taxonomy (GTDB): domain Bacteria; phylum Pseudomonadota; class Gammaproteobacteria; order JAABTG01; family JAABTG01; genus CAYWTP01. Next base: position 3,772 of record CAYWTP010000275.1, read on the forward strand.
GCGCTCGCGCCAGTGTACCGGTATCGCCTCCATGCCGTAGTACGCACCGGCAAGCTGCCCATAGATTGCCCCCGTGGTGTCGGCATCGTCGCCCAGGTTGACAGCCGCCAGGGCGCCGGACTGAAAATCCTCGTGGTGCCAGAAGGCCCACAATGCCGCCTCCAAGGCCTGCACGACATACCCCGTGCCACGGATGGCTGGCGGCTGCTTGTGCTTGAAGGAGCCGGCCGCAACCGCGTCGATGCGCAGCGCCAACGGCTGCGCCTCCCAGAGTCCGGGAACAGGACTGTAGCGGGGACCGAGCAGAACGTCCTTGAGCTCGCCCCGCAACGCCCCCACCAGTAGGCCCGCGTAGTAGCGGCAGGCGTCCACCGGTTCGGGCGCCCCATGCGTAGTGCGTGACATATCGCCCGCCAGGCGAACGGCCTCGGCAGGCTCCCTGGCGAATGCCAGCGGCACCGGGGCCAGGCGCATCAGGGACCCGTTGCCACCGTGGGCCGCGTCGGTCTCCCCGGCAAACGGATCGCCCGTCGCCTCGAAGCGCCGCAGCGCCGCCGAGACGGTGTTGCCGATGTCGAAGCAGCGCCCGGTGCTGGACAGATACCCCTCACGGCGCCACCGCACATAACGCCGCATCTGGTCCGCCGGACCGAACCCCCGCGTCTGCACCAGGCTCTCCGCCAGACACAGGGCCATGGACGTATCGTCCGTCCATCGCCCTGGCGCCAGCCCGAACGGCCCGCCCCCCACCATATCGGTAAGCGGCGCATAGCTGCCCGGCGGCTGAAACTCCAACGTCGTGCCCAGCGCATCGCCCGCGGCCAGGCCCAGCAGGGCACCACGATACCGGTCCCTGACACTCACGCGACTCTTTCCGGGGGACATGTCAAGCAAAACCGGGGGAGGCCATCGCGGGCTCCGAATACCACCATGCGACCACTGGAACCCGGAACAATCGTTCCATTCAGCGCCCTCTTGGCCCCGACTTCTGCCAAGCCCCGCGGGACTTGGCCTGACGTGCCGCCTGCGGCAGAATTGGATCCATGCTCTGGAGAGGCCCCGATTCGCAGACCATTTCCGCGGCAGCAGGCATACGCAGCGGGGGGGAGACAACGCCGTGAGCCCACCAGACTTGCCTCAACGATAGACCTTCCCACGTAAGAGTAGGCACAGCGGTGTCCAAGTCGCAAGCGCCAGGCAAGACAGTCTCTTCGAAGACCT
>CAYWTP010000276.1:0-4957 GCA_964461215.1 uncultured Ectothiorhodospiraceae bacterium
GTCCTGCAAACCTCACATGGACACCGCGTACTTGGCTTAAGAACTAACCTATGAGAGGCCGCATCTCCAAGAGGTGTGGCCTCTTGCTTTGGGTGGTAACCCGTGGCCTGCTTTTGCGAGGAGCTTCGCGTCAGCGCCCACTGCCGCCAAACAAGGCGGTCAGGACATCCCAAAGAGTCTTCTTCTGTTCCAGGACCCTGACGCGCTCGTTGATCTCTTTCAGCGCGTGAATCACGATCTCGCCGTGACCGGTATCGGCGGAGCGGGGCACCACCGGCCCTGCGGCTGCCTGCTTGATGGCCATGTCCAGCCACTCGCTCAGTGGCATTCCCGCCCGTGCCGCTGCGTTTTCCGCCAGCCTGCGCGTCTGGCTTGATACTCCCTTGATGGCCCACGAGGATGAGCCGGCCGGTCCCCGGGCTTTCCTGGCCTTCTGGGCCGACGCGCTCTGCGCGCCGTTGCCGGAAGGGGGTGCCGGCTCAACGCTCTCAGCGGGGGAACGCCGGGTAGCCGGCCCCGGTGGCTCCTGCGCGATGCCGGGCTTGAGCCGGATGGGCTTCTGGGGGCGCTGACTGTAATCGTGGTCCATCGGAACGAGGACCCCGGGTTCCTCCGTCCCATCGCGATTCTCCTGGGGGGCATTCGTCGCCATGGGTGGAATATTAGCCCAACACCGATGCCTGTGTCCGCGGAACCTCTTAGAGTGGTAGGACTCTACTTGAGTGGATTGCTCGGGTAATTTGCCCGCCAGCCCGCTCACGCGGTAGCGCCGTCCCGGCGCGCCCGGTAGTCGTGAAGGAGGACGCCATGTTGAGAAGGCTCTATTTCCTGTTTCCCTATGTTTCCCAGGCCTCCCGCGTGGTTGGGGAGCTTCAGGACCTCGGACTGGACCGGGAGCACCTGCACGCCGTGGCCCGAGAGGGCGTGAACCTGGGTGATCTGCCCAGTGCCGGCCATGCCCAGCGCCGGGATCTGGTGCGTACCGTGGAGAATGCCGTTTGGAGGGGCAACCTTGCGGTGTTTGCCGCCGCATTCGCAGGGCTGTTGGCCGCCTTGGCGGCGGGCTCGGCCGGCTGGGCGTTGGTCGCAGCGGGTGTGGTGGTGACGAGCTTTGTGCTGGGGCTGCTCTTCACCTATGTGCCCAACGCGCATCTGAGCGAGCTTAGGGAAGCCATTGCTCACGGCGAGATCCTGCTGCTGGTGGACGTTCCTCTCTCGCGGGTCAAGGAGGTGGAGGATCTGGTGCACAAGCACCACCCGGAGGCCACCGTGGGTGGTGTTGGCTGGACCCTGGACGCTTTTGGCATGTAAGGCCCGGGCTCCCGGTTGACTTCCCTGACGTTCTCTTTCACCATGCAGCGCATGACTCCCTCAAACGCCGTATTCCATCGCGTAATGCCGAAGTGGCGCCGCCTGTGGTGCGGTGTCGCGGTGCCTGCGCGTTCGGGGGTTGTGATGTAATACTTCGGCTTCGTTTAGCTGACCCTGGAAAGGCCGCAGGTTTTCGGATCTGCGGCCTTTCTCGTTTCTGGAGATTGGAAGATGTCGGTGTGGGCGGCTTACCTGGGCGTGGTGGTGATCTGGGCTACCACGCCCTTGAGCATCAAGTGGGGCAGCGAGGGCGTCGGGCCCTGGTTCAGTGCGACCGGGCGCATGCTGATTGGTGCGGCCCTGTGCCTGGCTCTGCTGCGTCTGCTCGGCGCCCGCCTGCCGTGGCACGCGCAGGCCCGCAGGACGTATCTGGCTGCTGGCCTGGGCATCTACGGCGCGATGCAGACCACTTACTGGTCCGCCCAGTTCATCCCATCGGGCCTGATGTCAGTGATCTTCGGCCTGGCGCCCATCGCCACCGCCTTGATGGCACGGCTGTGGCTGGGGGAGCACAGCCTCACTGCGGCCCGGCTGTTGGGTCTGCTTTTGGGTCTGGCGGGACTCACGGTGATCTTCGGCGAGTCCTTGCAATTGGGGCCTGCCGCCCACCTCGGCATCGCCGGCATCGTGGTCGCGGTGCTGGTGCATTCGGCCAGCGCGGTGTGGGTGAAGCGCCTGGCCACAGGCCTGCCGGCTCTCGCGGTGACGACGGGAGGGCTGCTCTGTTCGCTGCCCTTATTCCTGGCGACCTGGATCATCCGCGACGGCGTCCTGCCCCAGGCAGTGAGCCTGCGCGCTGGGGCGGCCATCGTCTACACTGGAATCTTCGGCTCGGCCCTGGGCTTCAGCCTGTACTACTACGTGCTCAAGCATCTGGAGGCCAGCCGGGTGGCGTTGATCACCTTGATCACCCCCGTCCTGGCCCTGGTTCTGGGGCAGGTATTCAACCATGAGCGCATCCCGTGGCAGGTTCTCGCCGGCGCGGCTCTGATCTCGCTGGCGCTGGTATGCTACCAATGGGGTGATCGATTCCTGGGCTCCCGGCGGCGAGTTCGGCTCCTGGGAGTCAAGCGCCCTGCCGCGGCCGCGGAGCCGGCCGACTGAGCCTCCGCGGTTTCCGAGGCAATTGCTCGTCTGGTCCGCCATCCCCGGCCGTTGACAACTCGGCTGCCGGCTGACTAGAGTGGAGGTGCTTTACCGCATCCGGTGCTCCCGGGACAGCCGTCCCGGGAGTTAAACGGGAAGCCGGTGAGCCCGGTCTTCGACCAGGGCAATCCCGGCGCTGCCCCCGCAACGGTGAATGAGTACAAGCGGATCAACATGCCACTGCGCAGCTGCGTGGGAAGGCGGTCCGCAGGCGCTGCCACTCATGAGCCCGGAGACCGGCCGGATGCGACGACAACAGTGCTGCGGCGGGCGGTGCGGTGGGTCGACGCAGGGCCCTTCCCACCAGGGCAGGGGCTGCCCCTGGGCGTTCACTCCCGCTGGCCGGCTTCCGCCGCATCCATCATCCGGCAGGGGAGGACTCTTGTGGCGCCCGTTCGATCGCTCGTCGTGATCCTGGCGGTCATCCTGACCCACGCCGGTCCGGTCGCCGGCGGCAGCCTGGGATCTCTTGAGGTGCCGGAGGTGGTGGTGAGCGCCACCCGTTCGGAGCATAGCCTGGTAACGACGCCGGCCCAGATCAGCGTCATTTCCCGCCGGGAGATTGAGGCCAGCGGTGCCACCCATCTGGCTCAGGTGCTGTCGGGGCGCGGCGGCGTGCAGCTCGCTGACCTCTACGGCGACGGCACGCGCACCAGCGTGAGCCTGCGCGGGTTCGGGGCGAACGCCGCCGCCAACACTCTGATACTGGTGGACGGCAGGCGCCTGAACAACACCGACCTGGCCGCACCGGAGCTGAGCAGCATCCCCGTTGGAGAGGTCGAACGCATCGAGATCATAGAAGGCTCGGCGGGCACCTTGTTCGGTGACCAGGCGGTGGGTGGCGTGGTGAACATCATTACCCGCCGGCCGCAGCGCTTCGCGGCAAACGTGCAAGGCTCCGCAGGCAGCTATCAGCAGCGCGTGCTCCGGGGCGCCCTGAGTGACCGCCTCGACAACGGCTTTGCCTTCCGGCTCTCGGGGGAACGACGCCTGAGCGACGGCTATCGCGACAACAGCGCGCTGCGCTATGGGCAGAGCCTGGTGAATCTCAGCTACGGGTACGATTCGGGCGAGATCTTCCTGGAGCACGAAGAGGTCGCGGAAGACCTCCGGACGCCGGGTGGCATTTTTGCGGACGAACTGGCCGCCGACCGCCGGCAGACGCGGTTTCCCAAGGATTTCTCCGCTGGCGGAACCCACGTCAGCCGCCTGGGGATACGTCAGGCGCTGGGGAGCAAGTTCCAGCTCGAGGCCGAGGTGACCGAACGCAGGGCCGGTGCCGACGGGGTGCTGTCCGGGATTGCGTTCGCCCAGGATCGTCATCACCGCAGTCTTACGCCGCGGCTGGTGGGTGATCTGCCCATGCCGGCTGGGGATCTGATCCTGACGCTGGGCGCGGATCTGGACCGCACGGACTACCGTCTGGCGTCCCCATTCGGCGTAACCGACAACTTCCAGCAGATGTGGGGGATCTACCTCCAGGCGGTGGTTCCGGTGGGCTCGGGACTCAGCGTCACGGCGGGACTGCGCCGGGCCGGCGTGCACAACCGATTGTTCGACAGGCCGGTCTTCGGCACGGGTTTTCCGAATGGCGTGGCCTTGGATGACAAGCAATGGGTCCGGGAGCTCGGTCTCGTAGTCCGGCCGGACGAGGCCTGGCGATTGTTCGTGCGCCGGGACGAGAGTCTGCGCTTCCCACTGGCCGACGAGCAGACCCAGACGGTGCCGGGGGTGACCGGCCTGCGCACCCAAACCGGTGTGTCCTACGAGATGGGGACGGACTGGCGGCACGGGTCCTCACGCCTGGAGGCGACCGCCTACCGCCTGGATCTCAGGGACGAGATCGACTTCGATCCTGCGGCCGGTCCCTTCGGCGCGAATACCAATCTGGGTGCTACCCGCCGGGACGGGCTGATCCTCTCGGGGACGCAGGCGCTGGGCAGCGCCTCGAGCATATCGGCGGACTACAGCTATGTGGATGCCCGATTCGATGCGGGATCGTTGCGTGGCAGGGCCATTCCGTTCGTGGCGGCGCACACGCTGCGGCTGGCCGGGGAATATCGCCCGCCCGGACCCTGGGGGATCTTCGCCGAGTGGCAGGTCATCAGCCGGCGGGTGGCTTCCGGGGACTACGCAGGCGCGCTGGCGCGGCTGCCCGGATACGGGGTGGTTAACCTCCATGCCGACCGCGAGCAGGGGCCATGGAGCCTCTCCGTTCGGGTGAACAACCTGATGGGCAAGCGCTACAGCGAGTATGCCGCGCGGGCGTTCAATCCTGCCACCTCTGTCTCGGAAACCGGTTACTATCCCGCACCGGAGCGCAACATCATGCTGACGCTGGGCTACCGGACGCCGTGAACCCATGACCGCTGGATTCGCTCGCGCAGGCTTGCCGAAGTGGTTGATCCTCTCAGGGATCTTTCACGGCGTGCTGCTGGCG
>CAYWTP010000277.1:0-4942 GCA_964461215.1 uncultured Ectothiorhodospiraceae bacterium
CCACGGGGCATCGTCTTCTTCGGGAATGGCATCGGTCAGTGCGGTCTGGATGGCATCGCGCAGTTGCGTCATGAACTGCGGCGTGCGTGCCTCGGTGCCGGCCGGCGTCAGTTCGAACAGTGCGCCGACACTGATGCCGTCCTCCAGCACAAAGGTACGACTGGCCGGGTGGTACTCCATCCACGGCAGCAGATCGGTAAAGGACGGCGGACGCTCATACTGGCGTTTGACCTGGCGGGTGGTGACCGGTGTATCGGAGGCCCATTCCTCGCCGTTCGGCAGGGAAGACCGCCGTCGGAAAAGCCTCACGGCGTCTCACCGGATAGCCGACTTGGCACTTCACCGGGCAGGGCATATTCCACCTGCTCGTACAGCGGGAAGGCCGTGGCATAGCCGGGCACCGGCGCCTGCGTCGGACCGGCCAGGTGAGGGAACACGTACATCACCAGGGTCGGATTGGGCAGGCGCGGAAACAGGACATCAAGCTCGTTGAAGGCCTCCCGGGTATAGCCCTGCAGCTCCGCCTCCCCGGTCGTGAGGGAGCGCGTGCCCAGTTCACCCCGAGCCACGCGCGGGTCCTGTACCTGCAGCGCCTGCATATGACCGTCATAGATGGCCTTCATCGAAGGGCCATTCCGAGGCAACACGGTGTCCTTGGTGCTGGCGCAGCCGGCCAGCACCAGACTAATCCAGCCGAGCGCGAAGAGTGGGATCGAGAGCCGTTTCATGGGTCAGTTTCCTGCCGTGGGTATCGAGATCGATGGGGAGTTCGCGATCGACATGGATGGCGAGATGGGCGCCGGCCGGCACGAACACGGCATCGAAGCTCTGGGACTGGCGTTCCAGCAACCATTTCGAGACCTCTTCGCTGCCGCCGGCGATCGTCTTGCCGAGCACGAATTTTCCGGTATCCCCGGTGACGCTGCGGCTGACACTGCCGGCGTCACTCACGATGGACGTGGTCTGCGCATTGGCCGCGGCATCCGCCGCCGCCTGAATGGCCATCATGCCGATGCGCTGGGTGAGAAAGGCCGGGGCATTGGTCTTGCGATCCCCCGTGACACAGGGGATCCCCTGTTCATCCGAGATCCAGCCAAGCGCCTTGTTCGCTCCCCCAGTTTGGTTGCCTTTGTCATCACTGGAGATCGTGCGGATGGTGCCGTCCTCGAACACGAAGGTCACCGAGTCGAGCCGGCCAGTCACACATGAAAGCGTCCAGTCGCCGATAGCGGTACCGCTCCACACCATGCCCTGCACGCCGGGAATGGTCAGGCCATTGGCCGCCAGGTTGTCCGCCCCGGTGATCACCTTGAACGGCATCGGATCGCGCACCTGCCCCTGCACCGGCACCCGTCCGACCAAGGCGGTCATCGCGGTCGAGCCGATCAGGGTGGCGTTGCGGGGCACAGTGTAGACGGGATGGACACTCTGCAGGGCCTGTGCCAGCTGGCGCGTTTGCTCACGTACCGCGGTCGATGGGTGTTCGACCGGCGGACTCACCCGCCGCAACAAACTGTTCCCGGTAGCAGCCGGTGCGGCCGTATCCGCCGACTCCAGCGGATCGATCCAGACCAGCGTATCGCTCCCTGCCCCGCCTTGGCCGACCCCGTCGAGCCCCAGCCCCACCGGGATGTCACTACTGCCCGATGCCGGATGGTGCTGGGTGAGTGATTGGGACAGCGCATCCACGCGTGCGGTCAGCGCGGAGAGCACGCCGGTATCGGCGCGGTGTCGGGCATCCTGGTCCTTCTCGCGCGAGAGCAGTTCACGCTTGACCCGGGTCGCGACGTTCTCCTCGATCTGGTGACGACTGGCCAGCAGATCCCCGTTCTCCTTGCGCAGCTGCTCATTGTCCTTGTGCAGGGCCTGGACTTCCGTGGTCATGGCGGCGACGTTGGCCGTGAGTGTCTTGATGGTGTCGGCGGGACTGTCGGCATCGGGGGCCGGCGCCTGCGGCACGGCCTCCATGACGAGCGGATCCTGCGGTTTTCCCGTGCAGGATTTGACGGTGACGAAGGCCAGCATCAGCACCACGGCGCCGGCGAGCAGGGGGAGCAATCGGTTCGAGGTCGCAACGGCCATGGGAACCCCTAGTGCGAGACGGCAAACGGCCGGGCCGAGATCAGGTAGACGGCCGTGGTGTCGGCTTCATCGCCCTGGGGTAACAGGCGATGATGCTGGAAGGTCGCCGCCAGCCAGCGACCGCGCAGCGCGCGCGGATCCAGCGTCTGCGCTTGTGCAGTGCGATTGGTGAGCTTGACCGCCGTGACATACAGACCATGGGCACGCCAGGCAACCAGCGGGGTGGCCTCGATCGCACCGCCGTGCAGCAGGTCGACCGGGTCGCGTGCGACGGGGACACGGACCACACCCGGTGCATCCTTCAGCAAGCGGGTGGGCGCATACAGCTGTTGCGCAGCGAAGCGGATCAGCGGGATATAGCCGGCCGATCCGCGCTCGACATCCTGGCCGTCTGGTGTGTTGTCCTGCGCGGACACCGAGGGCTCGGCTACAAAGATCTGGATCGGATGACCCGTACCGCCGGTTTCGGTCGCCGTGACATCGAACAGGTAGATCCGGCCACGGTCGAGCTCGCGCACCAGCAACCGGCTTTTCTCGAACGGTGCATGTGCCAGCAGGTAGAGCGCCCCGTTGACACTCTGGATCCGCAGCCGGGATGGCAGGGCGTCCGGCACACCGACCTTCACCGCGGCGGGAAATTCGATGCGCTGTTCCTGGCCGACCACGAGTTCGATGGGAATGGGCGCCTTCTTCCACTCGATGCGCTCCAGGGTCTCCTCACCGGCCAGCGCCCGAGCCTGTAACAAGCAGAGCAGCCACCCCAGCCCAAGGGCGAGTACGTACGGCATCGGATTGCGCGTTTGCATGCTGGATTCTTCCCTCGCCTATTTCACGGTCTTCTTTTCTTCATGGAGTTCCGCCTCGCTCAAGCGCTGCGGTCCGGTGCTGGCAAAGCCGTCCAGCGCCAGCCCCCAGGGATTGGTCTCCGGATCGACATCGAGGCTGACGACCCGCAACGGATAGCGAATGGCGGTCTTCTTCACCGTCATGCCCTTGACCGATTCGAACAGCTCGAGATCGAGCCAGACCACCCACACGCCGGGTGCGAGGACGTCGACGCGGCGTTCCTCGTAGCCATGGCCGGCAATCTCCTGCACACCGCGCACCCGGGACGCCAGCTCACCCTGCCGGCCCTTCAACTCGAGATCCGCGAGCAATTCGGCGCGGTAACGTGGCGTCACATACGGTGAGATCCGGAAGATGGCCTGGCCGTAGTCCTTGGCCCCGTTCTCCGGCCAGCGGTTGAGCTGCTGGTAGATGTAGAAGGCAAAGGCGTACACGTTGGCCGCCGGCACTTCGTTGACCGCAAGTGTCGCGCCGGAGCGCAGGTCCGGGGGCACGTGCACGGTCAGCTGTTTCGGGGCCTGACTCCAGCCGAACCAGAGCGCCAGGATCACGGCGAACTGGCAACTGATCACCACCCACAGCGAGCGCAGGTGGGCGCGGACGTTATCGATCCCGGTACGATAGCGCCGCATCGCGCGTCCTCCCGAGGTCCCAGGCACCGCTGCGCCGAATGAACGGCGCCTGCCGCAGGCCGTGATCAGACAGCCAGATGGCGATCTGTTGCTGGTAGTAGCCATCCGGGCGACCGCGTTTCAGGCGCTGGAACAGGCCCGCCATTACGATCACCGTGGCCACCACACCGACACCGGCCATCCCGAATCCCATGGTGACCGCGCCCATCAGGCCCGTGAGGAGGAGAGACACGGGTAACCAGACAAGCGCGGCCACACTCACCAGCAGGCCCAGCTCCGACGACGAACAGCCCTTGAAGATGGCCGGCTCCACATTGAGCCGGTCGGCCAGGATGTCGTCGCGCCGGGCCATCGTTCAGATGACGCCGGCCGCTTCGGTCAGCAGGTAGCTGGCGAAGATCAGCACCACGGCACCGACGATCCCGAGCACACCGACCTCGGCCCACTCCGCCTTACCCTGGCGCGCCTCGTTGAACTTGGCGAAGCCGAGATAGGCCACCCACACGAACCCGAGCACGGCGATCGCCAGCCCCAGCACCAGGCCGCCGTCCTTGATGTAGCCCTTGATCAACGCGATCCAGTCGCCAGCCGCCGGTGCGGTACTGGGGGCGACCGGGGTCGGCAGTGCCGCCCAGACCGACTGACCTGCCGACAGTGCCAGTAACCCGGCCACCGTTGCCACCTGCCTTGCTGTTTTCCTCACCATGGTTTGCTCTCCGATTAACGGGGTTGCCCCCTGTTCAAAAACCCGGGGACATCCCCGAATGCCTGTGCCAGTCGCCGCTCGCCACTAGCGCAGATAAAATCCCAGCACCATAAGCACGATGCTGGCGCGCAGCGTGGCCCAGATCACGTCGAACAACACGACCTGCCCGTTCTGCCAGGCCCGGAAGGTGCCGAGCGTTACCCAGATCACCCAGATGAAGGTGAGTACCAGCACGATGGAGGCGATACCCGTCAGTAGCGTCGCCGGCGTGAAACCGGAACCCGCCTGAAATGCCGAGGCCTGTGCTGCCGTCATGACCGCTCCTCACCGGCGGTAATCGCCGCGCAGGGGCGGGAAGGTTCTGGGTTCGGAACGCGGGGCGTCGATGTGTGTCTGGATACCCTGCTGAATCGTGTGTAGGTCCTGGCGCAGCCAGTCGTACTGGAAGCGGATGCGGGCATCCGGATTGGCCTGTGAGGCGGCTTCCGCAATAAGTGGATCAATGGCCTGGAGTTCGTGGATGATCTGCGCCAGCGCCGCCCGCTCACCGTCCGCGTCCGCGACGGCAAACTGCACCGGCAACGCCGTGCCCAGCAGTCCTAGAATCAGTACCTGGGTAGTTCGCATGGTTGTCCTCCCCGTGGGCATACCGTTCGAAGCGGCTGCCAGCCTGTTC
>CAYWTP010000278.1:0-4924 GCA_964461215.1 uncultured Ectothiorhodospiraceae bacterium
CGCCTGCTCTACACCTACATGTTTACCCACCCGGGAAAAAAGCTACTGTTCATGGGTTGCGAGTTCGGCCAGGGCTTGGAGTGGAACAGCACGCAGGTGCTGGACTGGTACGTGCTGGATTATCCGGTTCATCAGGGCATGCAGCAGGCGGTCAAGGATCTGAACCGGCTGTATCACCGCACGCCCGCCCTGCACCGCGACGAGTTCCAATGGCAGGGGTTCGAATGGATTGACTGTCACGACTCGCAGCAGTCGGTGCTGAGCTTTGTCCGCAGGGCCGATGAGGAGTTCGTTGTGGTGGTGGTCAACTTCACGCCGGTGCCGCGCCACGGCTACCGCATCGGGGTTCCCGGACCGGGTAGCTATCGGGAGATCTTCAATTCCGACTCCCGCTACTATGGCGGCAGCAATCTTGGCAACGGCCCGGCACCTCTGGTCGCGGAGGCCATACCGTGGATGGACCGTCCCTACTCGCTTGCCGTTACCCTGCCACCCCTGGCGGGCATTGTGCTGCAGCCCGAGGGTTCCGGGGGCTGACGCCGCAGGCTGCATCGGCGGCAAGGACCGCACGTCGCAGAAGTGGCCGGCGTCGGCCGCTCAGGTCGGCACGGCCACCGCAGCAGGGGGCCGACTAATGCGTTGCGCGCTGCTGCTCGGCCTGCTTCTGACGGTTGCCTGCCAGATAACGGTGGGGGCCTCGACGGCCCCACCTGCCGCCCCCCGTCTCTTCGGGGCGGCGCAGCTTGCGGTGATTGTTAACGACTCCGACCCCCTGAGCGTGCGCATTGGGCAGTACTACCAGCGGGCCCGGGGGATCCCGGCGCAGAACATGGTCCACGTAAACTTCCCGGCGGGGAATCCCGGGCTCAGCCCGCGCGAGTTCAACGCCGTCAAGGCGCAGGTGGACAAGCAGACGCCGGCCCAAGTTCAGGCCTACGCGCTCACCTGGGCCGCCCCCTACCGGGTAGGCTGCATGTCCATCACTACGGCCTTCGCCGCCGGCTACGACAAGGGGTTCTGCGCCAAGGGCTGCAAGCCCACCCGTGCCAGCCCGTATTACGACTCCGACAGCCGCACGCCCTACACCAGCTTCGGCTGGCGACCCGCCATGGCCCTGGCCGGTGACGACTTCGATCAGGTCAGGGCTCTGATCGAAAGGGGTGTGGCGGCCGATGGCACCTATCCGGCCGGCACCGGCTATCTGCTGAGCACCAGCGACAAGGCGCGCAACGTCCGGGCGTTGGTGTATCCCGCCGTGGTCCGCTATTTCGGCAGCAGAGTCCGGCTGGAGGAGATCCAGGCCAACAGTCTCACGCATCGGCAGGACGTGCTGTTCTACTTCACGGGACTCAAGCAGGTACCCGACATCGATATGAACCGGTACCTCCCAGGCGCCATCGCCGACCACCTGACGTCGTCGGGCGGCCGGCTCACGGACAGCCGGCAGATGAGCAGCCTGGCGTGGCTGCGCGCCGGAGCCACCGGCAGCTACGGTACCGTGGTGGAGCCTTGTGCATTCCCCCAAAAGTTTCCCAATCCCGGGGTAGTGCTCCAACATTACCTCAACGGAGAGACGCTCATCGAGTCCTACTGGAAGAGCGTGGCCTGGCCCGGACAGGGGATCTTCATCGGCGAGCCCCTGGCGCGGCCCTTCGCCTTCATCCCCATCCCGTCATGGGCGACTCATGGGAGTCCGTAGCCGCCGCGGGACCGGCGCCGCAGGTAAGCGGCGGGGACTTCCGCCGTCCGCGCGGGACGAGCCGGGAGCAAGCGGGAGCCCGAGAGGCACGAGCACGGCGCGATGATTCCCCTGCGTGACGACAACCCCATGCTGAGCACGCCCTACGTCACCTACGGGCTCATCGCTGCCTGCGTTCTCATGTTTCTGTGGCAAATTTCGCTCAGCCGGACCGGGCAGGAGGTCGCTATCTATGGGCTGGGCATGATTCCGGCGACTCTCTTCGCCGGCGCCTCCCTGCCTCCGGATCTACGCATGGTTCCGCCGGCGGTAACGGTCGTGACGTCCATGTTTCTCCATGGCGGCTGGCTGCACCTGCTGGGTAACATGCTGTATCTGTGGATCTTCGGCAACAATGTCGAGGACGCCATGGGACACGGGCGGTACCTGGCCTTCTACCTGGTGTGCGGCACCGCCGCGGCTATGGCCCAGTCCCTGGCCGACCCCTCCTCCACGGTTCCAATGGTGGGGGCCAGCGGCGCCATCTCGGGGGTTCTCGGCGCCTACCTGCTGCTGTATCCCAGGGCCAGGGTGCTGGTGCTCATCCCCATCCTCATTATCATCGAGTTCATCACCCTGCCCGCCGCCCTGGTCCTGGGCTTCTGGTTCGTGCTGCAGCTCGTGTCCTCGGCGGCGACCTCCGGCCACCAGGGTGGCGTGGCCTTTGCGGCCCACGTCGGCGGGTTCCTGGCCGGAATGGCGCTGGTGGGACTGTTCAAACACCGGCATGTGCGCCTCTTCCAGCCGCCAAGCGGCAGTCGCTGAGCCGGCGGAGACCGTTTGGACGTGGCGGATTCCGATCTCTGTCAAGCCGGCGTAAAGTGTTGTCAGCCATCGTGGCGAAAGAACGATGTTCGAGGTGCGTACCGGTGAGCGAGCACCGGCCGCCCCCATAGCAGGAGGTGCACGATGTACGGCCGATACAGCGAGCCGGTGAGACTGAGCCGAGACTGCCCCGCGGTAACCGTGCCGGAGGGGCTGGAGGTCAATCTGCCCAAGGGTACGGTGGGCTCCCTGGCCCAGGCGCTGGGTGGAAGCTTCACGGTGTACGTGCAGGGCAAGATGTTCCGCATCGCAGGAAGTGACGGCGACGCCCTGGGCAAGCAGCCGATCGAGCCGCCAACGCTCCCGGAGCATGCCAGCACCGAGGACGTCACAGCGACCGCCTGGGAGCAGCTCAGGAGCTGTTATGACCCCGAGATCCCGGTCAACATCGTCGACCTGGGGCTGGTCTACGAGTGCCGTGTCGCGGAATCCGCCGGTCAGGAACGGGAGGTGTGGGTCAAGATGACACTCACCGACCCGAGCTGCGGCATGGGCGAGGTGCTGGCGCAGGACGTCACCAGCCGGCTCGAGCTGATCCCCACCGTCGCGGCGGCCCATGTGGAGATCGTGTTCGATCCGCCGTGGAAGCCCGACATGATGTCCGAGGTGGCGCGGCTGGAAACAGGGATGTAGGAGCCGGCTCGCCGGGGAACGTGACACGCGAACATCTGTTCGCGAGCAAGCTCGCTCCTACGGGCGGACCTGCGGGCCGAATCGAGCCTTTCTCCGTAGGAGCGGGCATTAGGCCGCGAACGGGTCCAGCACGACCCGCCGTATCTACTCGCGGCATGGCGGCCGCTCCTGCAGCCATCCCTGGCCCGTCAGCGTCGGGTGGCCGTACCGTTGCGCACCCGTAGTGGCCAGCAGACGCACTGGGCCGGCCCGGCTGTAGGAAGCTGGGCTTTGGGCGATAATATAAGCAACCGTGGAAATTGGTGGGCCGAAGCCGATGAGTCCAACCGGATACGTTGCATGGCCGCCACCGAGATACCGCAAATGCTGCAGTTCATTCCCCTCTACATCCTGGCGATCGCCCTGTTGCTAGTGGTGGCGTACTGGGTGCCACACTGGCTCATGCGTTGGCGGGCTGGAAGATGCGCCCCGGACGTCAGCGACCTGATGGACGACCAGAGACTGCGCGGCGCACGGCTGTGGGTATACTTCTTCGGACCCGGATGCGGTCACTGCCGTGGAATCACCCCCGTCATGGAAGACTTGGCCGCGCACGGCCACGACGTTCTCAAGGTGGACGTGTCCCAGTCACCGGAGCTTGCCAAGCGCTTTGAGGTTCGGCTCATCCCTGCGGTGCTTGAGATCCGTCAAGGGCGGATCACGCAGGTCTTGGTAGGGCCGAATTTGCGCAAGACGCTGGCGGCCCTACGCAGCGCGTTGACGGACGGCCCGCCGCCTGGACAGGGCCCCTACGCCAACGCCCATAGCTGAATATCCGCTTCCTTAGCGGTCTTTGCGTCTGTGCGCGAGACAGCTCTTCGACCTGCAGCTTCACGCCCCAGGCCTCACGGCCGCAATTCTCACATCGGGGTGATGCCCCCGGACCAGTTCCTCGAGATTGGGCATCCGTTCGGGCTCCGCATCCACCAGCATCAACACCTCGTTCCGGGCCAGGCCCTCTTCCAGCCGCGCCACTTCCGGATCGTGCGTCCTGCGCCCCAGCAGACCGGCGGTGAGGGCACCCACCCCCGCGCCGGCCAATGCCAGCAGCACAATGGCACCGCCGGCCAGCACCAGGCCGCCCGGAAGAGCTACGGCCGTGAGTCCGGCCACGGCACCCACCGTGCCTCCGGCCTCGGCTCCCCGCTCCACGGCATGCAGTAGGCTTGCGCTCGCCGATACCGCCCCGTGCGGCAGCTCGTCGATGTGTAGCGTGTGCCTGGCCAACAGGTGAATGCCGTCAGGCGCCACACCGCTGTCGAGCAGCTCGTGCACGATGCGGCGCGCCGTGCCCGCGTCGGGTATCAGAAAGTACAGTCGCTTCATGGCTCGATCCGTCCGCCCCTAATGGGCACGGCTACCGTGAGAGATTCTAAACCTCTTTGTAGCTCCGGTCTTCCGTCTCCCCCCAGGCTTCGGGCATCGCGGGCAAGATGGAGATGCCGGTACGAAGTGTGGCAAAGTAGCCCCGGTAGGAGCAGGCGCCGAGACCGGTCTCTTACTACGATACCCGAGGAGGAGCTTCCGCAATGAACCTATCAAGAGTTTTTTGCCTGCTGGCCGTGGCGGCGATCTGGCTGATCCCGCCGCAGGTTGCATCGGCCGACGCACAGAGCCATCGCAGAGCGGTGGAGAAGCTCTTCGAGCTGACCCACATGCAGCAGCGGATTGACGAGAGCGTGGACAACG
>CAYWTP010000279.1:0-4902 GCA_964461215.1 uncultured Ectothiorhodospiraceae bacterium
ACGGCGATGATCCGGAGGCCGTGGTCTTCGTCGCCAACCTGGCCCTGGACTACCGCACCACCTTCAACAAGGACGTGGTGGTGGACCTGATCTGCTACCGCCGCTATGGTCACAGCGAAGCCGACGAGCCCGCCGCCACCCAGCCGATCATGTATCAGAAAATCCGCAGCCATCCGCCGGTACGGCGGATCTACCGCGACAAGCTGATCGCCGAAGAGGCGGTCACTCTCGAGCAAGCCGAAGACACGCTGCGCGAGTACGAGCGCAAGCTGGAGGCCGGCGAGGTCGTATCGCGGCCCATTCTGACCGACTTCAAAGCGACCTACGCGGTGGACTGGGCGCGCTACCGGAACGGCCACTGGACGGATCCCGCACAGACCGGCGTCGCCATCACGGACCTCAGCCGGCTGCTGCATGAGCTGACCATCGTGCCCGAGGAGGTCAAGCTGCATCCCACGGTTAAGAAGATCCTCGAGGCCCGGCGCAAGATGGCGCAAGCCCAGCAGTCGCTGGACTGGGGGGCAGCCGAGACCCTGGCCTACGCCACGTTGCTGGAGAACGGCTATCCCATACGCTTGTCGGGCCAGGACAGCGGCCGCGGCACGTTCTTCCATCGCCACGCGGTGCTGCACAACCAGGCCGACGGCTGCCGCTACATCCCGCTGCAGCATCTGTCCGAGAGTCAGCCCCAGTTCCTGGTCATCGACTCGCTGCTATCGGAGGAGGCGGTCCTGGGCTACGAGCTGGGCTACAGCGCCGCCGATCCGGACAGCCTGGTGATCTGGGAGGCCCAGTTCGGCGACTTCGCGAACAACGCCCAGGTGGTGATCGATCAGTTCATCAGCTCCTCCGAGGCCAAGTGGAAACGCTACTCGGGCCTGGTGATGTTCTTGCCCCACGGCTACGACGGCCAGGGGCCGGAGCACTCCTCCGCGCGCCTGGAGCGCTACCTGCAGCTCTGCGCCGAGGACAACATGCAGGTCTGCTTCCCCAGCACGCCGGCCCAAATGTTCCACATGCTGCGCCGGCAGATGCTGCGGCCCTACCGCCGCCCTCTGGTAGTCATGACGCCCAAGAGCCTGCTGCGTCACCGCTACTCGACCTCGTCCCTGGAGGAGCTTGCCCACGGGCAGTTCCAGACCGTCATCGACGAGGTAGACGCGGTCGAGCCGGACGCGGTGCGCCATGTACTGCTGTGCTCGGGAAAAGTGTATTTCGACCTGTTGGAGGCACGGCGCCAGCACGAGCGCACCGACACGGCCATTGTCCGGGTGGAGCAGCTCTACCCCTTTCCCGAGGAGGAGGTGCGCCGGGTCCTGCACCGCTACTCCAAGGCCACAGTAACGCGCTGGGTCCAGGAAGAGCCATCTAACCAGGGCGCCTGGTTCTATATCCACTCGCACCTGAAGCCCTGCCTGCTGCCAGACCACACGCTGGACAGCATGGCCCGCCCACCCTCGGCCTCCCCTGCGGTAGGCTATCTGCACAAGCACATCGAGCAGCAGAAGGCCCTGGTGGACGGCTCTTTCCAATTCAGCGATATTCGCTCACGCCGCCGGCGTAGCGCATGAGGGGACGGACATGCGCGGTGAGGCGGCCCGGGGTGTAGCCCGCATATCTCACCATGCCGCACCGGGCCGACGGAGGTACGCTGATATAGCTACGGCTATGAA
Organism: uncultured Ectothiorhodospiraceae bacterium; assembly: GCA_964461215.1. Taxonomy (GTDB): domain Bacteria; phylum Pseudomonadota; class Gammaproteobacteria; order JAABTG01; family JAABTG01; genus CAYWTP01. The sequence goes on from CAYWTP010000279.1 coordinate 1,674, forward strand.
TTTCGCTGCGGAGCGGCGTCCAGACGCACCTGCGCGGCGCCAGGATCCGCGATCCCTGGTGAGATATGCGGGCTAGGGGCACGCCATTTGAGAATGGGCGCAATCAGGAATTGAACACAACAACCCAAACGGGGGCAAAGCCGTGATTGTGGAAGTCAGAGTTCCGGCCCTGGCCGAATCCATCGCCGAGGCCACCCTGCTGCAATGGCAGAAGAAGCCGGGAGAATCCGTGAAGCGGGGCGATAGCCTCATCGACATCGAGACCGACAAGGTCGTCCTGGAAGTCACCTCCCCGGACGACGGGGTGCTGAAGGATATCGCCAAGGAGGAAGGCGCGTCGGTTTCCAGCGCGGAGCTGATCGCAACCATCGACACCGACTATGGCGCGGAGGAGAAGACCCAGGACACCGCACCGCCCCAGGTCATGGCCCGACAGGAGCCCGAGCCGGCGGCCGCCGAGCCGGCGCTCAGTCCTGCGGTGCGCCGCCTGGTAGCCGAGCATGCCCTGGATCCGGCGCAGATCAAAGCCACCGGCCGCGGCGGGCGCCTCACCAAGGCCGACGTGCTGGATCACATGGCCCAGGCGGGAAGCACCCCGCCGCCGGTGGCGGAGCTATCCCTGCCGGCACCGGTGGTCACCCCGGTAGAGGCGGTGGGGGGCCGCGGCGAGCGGCGTGAGTCCATGTCCCGGCTGCGGGCGCGAGTGGCCGAGAGGCTGGTGTCGGCCCAGCACAACGCGGCCATGCTCACCACCTTCAACGAGGTGAACATGCAGCCGGTCATGGAGCTGCGCAAGCGCTACCGGGAAGCCTTCGAGAAGGCTCACGGCGCGCGCCTGGGATTCATGTCCTTCTTCGCCAAGGCCTCGGTCCTGGGCTTGCAGCGCTTCGCCAAGGTCAATGCCTACGTGGACGCTCAGGACATCGTCTATCACGACTACTACGACGTCGGCATCGCCGTGGGCTCGCCCCGCGGCCTGGTGGTACCGGTGCTGCGCGACGTGGATCGGCTGTCCTTTGCCGAGATCGAGACGCGCATCGCCGGCTTTGCCGACAAGGCCCAGGACGGCAAGCTGAGCCCGGACGATCTGGTGGGTGGGACCTTCACCATCACCAACGGCGGGGTCTTCGGCTCCCTGCTCTCCACCCCCATACTCAATCCGCCCCAGAGTGCGATTCTGGGCATGCACAAGATCCAGGAACGGCCCATGGCCGAGAACGGCCAGGTGGTCGTCCGGCCCATGATGTACCTGGCCCTGACCTATGATCACCGGATCGTGGACGGCCGCGAGGCCATCCAATTCCTGGTGACCATCAAGGAAGCCATTGAAGATCCGGCGCGGATGTTGTTGGAGATTTGACAGAGAACGTGACTCGTGATTCGTAACTCGTGATCCGATTCAGCCGTAAACCCCAATAGCGAGTTACGAGTTACGAGTTGCCAGTCACGATTCACAAATCACAAATCACGATGCAAACCTACGACACCATCGTCATCGGCGGAGGGCCGGCCGGCTACGTCGCTGCCATCCGCTGTGCTCAGCTCGGGCTGCGCACGGCCTGCGTGGACAACTGGCGCAATCCCGAAGGCGAGCCGTCGCTGGGCGGGACTTGCCTGAACGTGGGCTGCATTCCATCCAAGGCACTGCTGGAAAGCTCCGCGCAGTACGACCAGATCGTCAAGCATCTGCCCGAGCACGGCATCACCGCTGCGAACGTGCGGGTCGACGTCGCCACCATGCAGGCACGCAAGAGCAAGATCGTGACCGTGCTCACCCGGGGTATCGCCGGGCTGTTCAAGAAGAACAAGGTGGAGTGGCTGCAGGGCACTGGCCGGCTGGCACCGGACAGGAAGGTGGAGATCCACGGCGCCGAAGGCTCGCCGCCGCAGCTCGTGGAGGCCAGCCACATCATCATCGCCACCGGCTCCGTTCCGGCCGAGCTTGCCGAGGCCCCCTTCGATGGGCGCTACATCCTGGACTCCGCGGGAGCGCTGGCGCTGGAGGCGGTGCCACCCCGGCTGGGGATCATCGGCGCCGGGGTAATTGGGCTGGAGCTGGGCAGCGTGTGGGCCCGGCTTGGCGCCAGTGTCACCATACTGGAGGCAATGGACAACTTCCTGCCTGCCGCCGACACCCAGATCGCCCGCGAGGCCTTCAAGCAGCTCAAGGCGCAGGGCCTGGACATCCGCCTGGGCGCACATGTCAAGCAAGCCGGGATTGATGGGCAAGCCGTGTCTGTGGACTACGAGGATGCCGCCGGCGGCCACCGATTGCAGGTGGACAAGCTGGTGGTGGCGGTAGGCCGGCGCCCCAATACCGCGGGACTCGCACCCGAGGCCGTGGGGCTGGCACTCGACGAGCGTGGACGGATTGTGGTGGACGGGCAGTGCCGCACCTCCGTCGACGGCATCTACGCCATCGGTGACGTGGTGCGCGGCCCCATGCTAGCCCACAAGGGGTCGGAGGAAGGGGTGGCGGCGGCCGAGACCATCGCCGGCATGGCCGGGCACGTGAGCTACGACACCATCCCCTGGGTGATCTACACCGAGCCGGAGATCGCCTGGGTGGGGCGCAGCGAGCAGGACTTGCGGGCCGAAGGCGTGCCCTGCCGCATCGGCAGCTTTCCGTTCCGCGCCAGCGGCCGAGCACTGGGCAGCGGACACACCGCCGGCCTGGTCAAGATCGTCGGCCACGCCCAGACGGATCGGATCCTGGGCGTGCACATCATCGGCCAGCACGCCTCGGAGCTGATTGCAGAGGCCGTCACCGCCATGGAGTTCGCCGCCAGCACCGAGGATCTGGCACGCATCGTCCACGCCCACCCCACGCTGTCCGAGGCCCTGCACGAGGCGGCCCTGGCCGTTGACGAGCGAGCGATTCATCTGTGACGGCAACTTGCCACGGTCACGTCGGCATGGAAATTCCAGCCTACAGATCCCTGTCCCCTCGTAGGCCGGAAATCCCTTCCCGGCGTCCTCACTGAGCACCGACGACGCCGGCTCCCCCATGTATAATCAGGTGCTCATAGACTGGACAGACCCCGGGAACCCCGATGAGCGACAGCTTCAACACCCGTAGCACCCTGGACGTGGCCGGCACCGGCTACGAGATCTTCCGCCTGCCCGCCCTGCAGGATCGCTTCGACGTCGCACGGCTGCCGTTCTCGCTGAAGATCCTGCTCGAGAACCTGCTGCGCTTCGAGGACGGCGTCGACATCACCGCACAGGA
>CAYWTP010000280.1:0-4897 GCA_964461215.1 uncultured Ectothiorhodospiraceae bacterium
CGATGCTCTGCGGGTGGTCGGCCTCCGTCAGCCAGCGGTACTCGCCATCCTCGCCGACCACCATGGGCACGGGCAGGAACGGCAACAGCCGCTCGCTCACTCCCACGGGCCCCGCGCCCGGGCCGCCACCCCCATGGGGTGTAGAGAAGGTCTTGTGCAAATTCATATGGACTACGTCGAAGCCCATGTCTCCCGGGCGAGCCTTGCCCAGAATGGCGTTCAGGTTGGCCCCGTCGTAGTAGAGCAACCCCCCGCTGTCGTGGACAATGCGGGCAATCTCGCGGATGCGGCGCTCGAACACTCCCAGGGTGGAGGGGTTGGTAAGCATGATGCCGGCGGTCTGCGCACCGACCGCGGCCGACAGGGCCCCCAAGTCGACGTCACCCTGCTCATCCGTTGGGATCTCGCGCATCTTGTAGCCGCACATCACGGCCGTCGCGGGATTGGTGCCGTGGGCCGCGTCGGGCACCAGGATCTCGCGCCGGCCATGGTCGCCGCGGGCGTCGTGGTAGGCCCGGATCATGGCCACGCCGGCCAGCTCGCCCTGGGCACCGGCCATGGGCGTGAGCGACACCCCGCGCATCCCGGTGACCTCCTTGAGCATCTCCTGCAGCTCGAACAAGCAGGCCATGAGCCCCTGGCTGTGGGTGAGCGGTGCGAGCGGATGGCTGTCGACCAGCCCCGGCAGCATGGCCAGGGTGTTGCACGCCCGCGGGTTGTATTTCATGGTGCACGAGCCCAGCGGATAGAACTGGGTGTCGATGGAGAAGTTTTTCTGTGACAGCCGCGTGTAGTGGCGTACCGCCTGCAGCTCCGAGACTTCCGGCAAGGCCGGGGGCTCGGTGCGCAGAAGGTGGGCCGGAATGTCCGTGATCTCGCCGGCATCCGGTGCCATCTGGGTGCGGGTCACCCGACCCGCCCGCGACTGCTCGAAGATCAGCATCTCGTCACTCATTCAACGGGCTTGCTAGTACGAGAGAAAATTATCAACCACAAAGACACAAAGGACACGAAGCTCCCAATCAAGAAAATCTTCATCTTTGTGTCTTCGTGGTGACGTTGTTCCTCTCTTGCCGTCCCGCCTACAGCGCCGCCAGGGCGGACTCGTAGTCGGGCTCCTGGCCGATCTCGGGGACGAGCTGCGTGTAGGCCACCTTGTTGTCGGCGTCCAGCACCACGACGGCCCGCGCCGTAATACCGGCCAGGGGCCCGTCGTCGATCAGCACGCCGTAGTCCTTGGCGAAGTTCCGCGAGCGCATCATGGCCAGGGTGACGACGTTATCCAGCCCCTCGGCGGTGCAGAACCGGCTGGAGGCAAACGGCAGGTCGGCCGAGATTATCAGTATGACGGTGTCGTTGTGCTCGGCGGCGTGCTCGTTGAACTTCTTGGTAGAGATGGCACATACGGGCGTGTCCAGGCTGGGCACGATGTTGAGCAGCTTCTTCTTGCCTGAGAAGTCCTTCAGCGACACATCGGCCAGGTCCTTGCCTACCAGCCGGAAGTCCGGGGCCTGGCTGCCCAGCGCGGGCAGATCACCGCTGAGATTCATCGGATTGCCTTTCAGGGTTACGGTCGCCATGGTTCTACTCCTGTGTCATTGTCAGTGAGATTGTGGGAACGCAGTCGGCTAGGCCATCTTCGGCCGGATGGGACAGGGCGCCTTCCCCAGCTTGACGAGGATGCGTCCCAGGTGGCTGACGTAAGCGGCCACCTCCTCTGCGGTGCGCTTCTCCGTTGCGCACACCAGAATGCAGCTATCGAGTTCCGGGTAGTGCTCGCCCAGGCTGTAGCCTGCCAGGATGTTCTGTACCGCCATGGCTCGCAGCACGCCGGCCACGGCCGCATCCAGACGCAGCACCACCTCGTTGAAGAACGGACCCTGGAACACGCGTGTTACACCGTCCAAGGCCGCAACCCCTTCCAGCAGCCGCAGGGTGTTGCGGTGACTGGCACTGGCTGCGGCCCGCAGGCCTGCGGCGCCCATGATCGCCATGTGGATCGTGGCGGCAGTGACCATCAAACCCTGGTTGGTGCAGATGTTGGAAGTGGCCTTCGAGCGCCGGATGTGCTGCTCGCGGGCTTGCAGGGTGAGGGTAAAGCCGGGCTTGCCGTCGGCGTCCAGGGTCCGGCCGACGATGCGCCCGGGCATCTGCCGCACGTGTGCCTGCTTGCAGCACATGAACCCGAAGTAAGGTCCTCCTCCCGACAACGGCACGCCCAGGGGCTGCCCTTCGCCGCAGGTGACGTCCACGCCGTGGGCTCCCCAGCGGCCGGGCGGCTTGAGCAGTGCCAGAGAGACGGGGTTGACCACCGCGATCGCGAGCAGCCCGTTGGCGTGAGCCCAGTCAGTCAGGGTATCGGCTGCCTCCAGCACGCCGAAAAAGTTGGGTTGCGGGATCACCAGGGCGGCGAAGTCCTCGCCGGCATAAGCCTCCAGGGCGGTGGCATCGGTGGCCCCGCTCTCACGCTCGTACGGCACCTCCACCAGCTCGATGCCCTGATGGTGCACGATGTTGCGGATCACTTGCCGGTAAGCCGGGTGCACCGTGGCCGGAATCAGGACCCGGCGGGACTTGGACGACCGATTCAGGCGTACGGCCATGAGCACGGCCTCCGCCAGGGCCGAGGCCCCGTCATACAAGGAGGCGTTGGCCGCGTCCATCCCAGTCAGGGCGGTGACCATGGACTGGAACTCGTAGATGAGCTGCAGAGTCCCCTGGCTGGCCTCGGCCTGGTAGGGTGTATATGCGGAGTAGAACTCTCCGCGGGTAGCCAGCTCCCAGACCGCAGCGGGAACGTGATGGTCATAGGCGCCGGCGCCTATGAAGCAGGTGGCGCCCGCATCCTGGGCTGCCCGGGAGCGCATGAGCCGCGCGATTTCCAGCTCACTCAGGGCCGGCGGCACTCGCTCCAGAGGGCCGCAGCGCAGCTCCGGCGCGATCTCGTCGAACAGAGCATCGATCGAGTCCACGCCGATGGCGGCGAGCATCTCGCTCACATCCTGCTGCGTGTGCGGAATGAACGGCACCCGGGCTAGTCCTCTACCTGCTCCACCATCTCGGCATAACCGTCCTTGTCGAGCAGATTCTCCAGCTCTTCCGGGGAGCCGGGCCGCAGCCGCACCAGCCAGCCCTCCCCGTAGGGATCCTCGTTGATCCGCTCGGGAGCGTCGGCCAGCGCCTCGTTGACGGCCACCACCTCTGCATTCACCGGGCTGTATACGTCCGAGGCCGCCTTGACCGATTCCACCACCCCGAACTCTTCCCGGGCGTCCAGGGTTCGCCCCACCTCGGGCAGCTCCACGTAGACCAGATCGCCCAGAAGCTCCTGGGCGTGGTCGGTAATGCCCACCGTGAGCGTTCCATCGTCTTCCTCACGGACCCATTCATGGGACTCGGTATACTTCAGTTCATCCGGTATGTGGCTCATGAATCAACCCCGTGATCTTATGTCTTTGCGAGGGCTCCAGGCCCTGCCCAAGAAAGCCGGTAGGTAAGTCCAGATCCGCCCGTGGGCAAATTATGCGGCATCGCGGTCAAATGCAGGAACGGCCGTTTCTCACGAAGGGCGGCTTCACGATCCGCGCCGGCAGGCGCCGGCCCCGCACCTGTACCTCAACCATGCCGGTGGTGCCGGACGGGACCCGGGCAAGCGCGATGGCAACCCCCAGGGTGGGAGAAAAGCTGCCGCTGGTGATCTCACCTTCGCCGCCGGCCGCGTACACGGCCTGGTGGTTGCGCAGCACGCCCTTGGCCTCCAGCACCAGTCCCACCAGCTCTCGGATCATCCCGTCGCGGCGCTGGGCCTCCAGCACCTCGCGGCCGTTGAAGTAGCGGTCCGGTGGCTCCCAGGCGACGGTCCAGGCGAGTCCGCTCTCCAGAGGAGTGGTCCGCTCATCCATGTCGGCACCGTAGAGATTCATGCCGGCTTCCAGGCGCAGGGTGTCCCGCGCTCCCAGCCCCGCTGGAGTAACCCCCGCCGCGAGCAGCCGGGTCCAGAGCTGGGCGGCTTGCTCGGCGGGCAGGATGGTCTCGTAGCCGTCCTCGCCCGTATAGCCCGTGCGGGCCACAAACAGCTCGTCGCGCCACGCGGCTTGAAATCGGGGAAGTGATGCAACCGCCGTCGCAAAGTCGGCATCGAGCAAGCCGTGGACCCGCTCCCGGGCCTCGGGCCCTTGCACGGCCAGCATGGCCAGATCCCGCCGCTCCTTGATCGCCACTCCGTAGTCCAGAGCATGGTCGTGCAGCCAGGCCAGGTCCTTGTCCCGGGTGCCGGCGTTGACCACCATGCGAAAATGCTGATCGTGCCGATAGTAGACGATGAGATCATCGATCACGCCGCCGTGGGCGTTGAGCATGCAGGAGTACAGGGCCTTGCCGGGTGCGGCCAGCCGGTCCACGTTGTTGGCTAGGAGGGTGCGCAGGTACGGGCGAACCTGCCCCCCCGTCACGTCCACAACCGCCATGTGGGAGACGTCGAACATCCCGGCGGCCCGGCGGACGCCATGGTGCTCCTCGATCTGCGAGCCGTAATGAAGGGGCATGTCCCAGCCGGCAAAGTCCACGATCTTGGCGCCGGCGGCGAGGTGCTGGGGATAGAGCGGGGTTCGATGTCCCATCCAGGTACTCCGTGGCCCGGCACGCGGCCCGGGCATCTTGCGGACGCAAACAAGGCGGCGTGAAGCCTGCTGGCCTCCGCCGCCCCTCTGTCCGTATACCTGAGAGTTTGGAACGCCGGGCCGCCGCTGACGGACCGGATTCCTGCCCCGTCGGTGGGCCGCCTTGCCGGGACTTGCCCGGACCGAGCGACGGCCGCTCTCCAGAGTCAACGATTGGTCCCGGCGGTCCTTTGGCCTGAGCGATTCCGGGCGAGTTGCGCCTTCGGCGCCGGCCGGGC
>CAYWTP010000281.1:0-4895 GCA_964461215.1 uncultured Ectothiorhodospiraceae bacterium
AATGATGCCTTGCAGCGGCGAGTCGGACTGTTTCTGCGCAAGCCGCCGGTTATCACGCTCCAGATCGTAGAGCACGAAGGCCCGGTCGACTATCAAGCCCAGGACATCCGCATCGATCGGCTTTTGATAGAAATCGTAAGCCCCGAGTCCGATCGCACGCACCGCATTGTCACGCTCATCGTTGCCGGTGACGACAACAACCTTTGTATTGGGGGCTAAAGACAGGATCTGCTGGAGCACCTCAAGCCCTTCCGAGGCATTAGCCGGGTCTGGAGGCAAGCCCAGGTCCAAAGTTACCACGGGAGGCTCGAAGCGCCGAACCTGACTGAGTGTTGACTCACGGTCCTCGGCCAACAATACGTTGTAGCCTTCGAAACACCACCGGAGCTGACTCTGCAACCCAGGGTCGTCCTCAACTATAAGCAACGTCCGGGGTTCAGATATGCTCTTATTCAAGACTGCCCCCTACTGCGCCATGGATACCTTGGGTACCGAATCGGCTTCCTGTGCCAGCGCAAGGGCGAGGCGAAACCGTGTGCCTCGTCCCGGCTCACTGTCCACCTCGACCTCACCCCCCTGAGCACGTGCGAACTCTCGCACCTCGTAGGCCCCGACTCCCATTCCGGCATTCCCCTTGGTCGTGTCGAACGGCCTGAACAGGCGCTCACGGATGAACTCCGAGTCCATGCCAATCCCATTGTCCTCCACTACCACGACCGCTTGTCCCCCATCACGAACAAGGCTCAGCGAGACCGTCCCCTCGGCGGAAGTGGCTTCCTGCGCGTTCTGTACCAAGTGCCCAACCACGGCCGTAAGACGGTCCCGGTTAGCAAGTATACACAATCCCTCTTCCGCACGTTCCAGCACCGGGCAGGGACGGGCCACCGACCGGGTCTTGACGACTTCGTCAACAACCTCCTTGAGGTCGACAACCCGCACATCGACTCCCCGGATACGGTCCTTGCGCAGCTGCTCAAGCAGGCGGTTCATTCGGGCTACCGTATTCTCCACGGTGTGTATGGCGTCCTTCGCGAACTCCGGATTATGCAGGTACTTCTTCGCGTTGGACACGACCAGCGAGAGCTGAGCAACCATGTTCTTGAGATCATGGACCACATATGCCGAAAGGCGGTTGAAAGCCTCAAACTGGCGGGCATCGGCCAGTGCCTGGGTAACGTTGAGCAGCGCCAGATAGCTTCCGGCCTGTCGTCCGACCATCTTCAACAAATCCGTGTCTTCCCAGTTGAAGGTGAAGTTCCCCCGAGAGCGCGCTAGTACAACAAAGCCCGCCAGCCGCTGATCCAGCATAAGGGGCACAACCAGCCAGGCGTTAGGTAGGTCTCCAAGCCAGCCCGGCAGCTCCAGGCTGGAGTACAGCTCCGGCTCCCGATCGTATTCCGACAGGTCGATGATCCACTCCTGTTGCTCCAGAAATCGCACTAGAGAGCCGCCTACAGGCTCCCGCGCGCCCTTGGGCTCGGGCATGCTGAGCCTCGCCACTGGTGCGAAAGCACCGGAGCCGTCGGGAGTCCATAGGATCCCGCCGGGACTCTCCACGATATCGGCAATCGCCCTAATGGCACTCTGGCGTACGTCCGTTCCCTGGCCGTTCGCCGACAGGGTATTGATAAATCGCAGCCACTCCGCCCTGTAGTCGTACTTGTATCCAAAAAAGTGCTTGTTGAGAAAGAGCTTGAGGTGGGCACGAACCTGCCCCGAGAAAAGCAGGACAGCGAGCAGAATGACCGCGCCGAACAAGAACACCGTCTGTACGGTAGGCCCCCAGCCACCTCCAAATTGGCGGACGTAGTAGCCCGCCCCAGCCATGGTCAGCAGATAGAGCCCGGCGCCCAGGAAGGTGGCGGAGTGGAAAACTATCGTCTTTGACGCGAAAACCTCTACGGACCAGTCCCGATTGCGCTTGGCCGCGACCGCAATCAGCGGCGCCACAAGGGCGTTGACTCCTCCCCGGGCGGCCCATAGGGCCGGATCCGTCCGGGTGAACAGCACTGCGTCGGAGTAATAGTAGAAGTCGTAAGCAAGCATGCCGCCCACACCGAAGCACAGGAACTTGATCTGCCATCGGTAGTCGGGGTGAGTGTTCCGGAAGAGCTGCTCTACGAGGACCAAACCCACGACCGACAGAAGCACAAAGCCCAGGAGCGTGACGTTGCCGCTGCCGATTCTACCTATCTGGGTGCTGATAATCGGGTGCAGGAGGACCAAGCCAAGAAGTATCGCCAAAAACGAATAAATACCCGTACTCAGACGTCTGATATTGGCAGGCAGGACGCTGCGCCTCGGGCCCGAATATCCAAGAAGCCTGAGGAAGAATAGGAACCATGCAGAATCGCGAAGGATTTCCATGGCCTGAGGAACGGTGTCCGGAAGGCTGGGATCGACGGCCTGATAGGCCAGGGTCCCCAGCCATGCCGTCTGAATTGTCGCCGCCAGCAGCAGCAGCCCGCCTTCCGCTCGCCCGCGCCACCCGAACCCCAGCAACACACTGAGCGCCAGGAACAGCGCAGCTCCGGCAAGATGAGAGACCAGCGCAACGAGATTCATCGGCGGCTAACGCGCTCCCTGGCCCCAAAGAATGACTTGAACTGTCTGGAACAGGATAGTCAAATCCAGGAAGATGCTGTAGTTCTTGATGTAATACAGGTCGAACTGCAGCTTCTCCCGGGCATCCTTCTCCGAGGCACCGTAAGGATACCTTATCTGCGCCCAGCCGGTGATCCCGGGATTGACCCGGTGCCGCATGGCGTAGTACGGGATCTTCGCCGAGAGCTCCTTCACGAACTGTGGCCGCTCCGGCCTTGGACCCACGAAGCTCATGTCGCCCCGCAGGACGTTGATGAGCTGCGGTAGCTCGTCGATACGCGTCTTTCGAATGAACGATCCCACGAAAGTCACGCGGGGATCATTCTTATGAGCCCATTTTGCTACTCCGTCCCTTTCCGCGTCTACGCGCATGCTGCGAAACTTGACGACGTCGAAAGCCTTACCATTCCGCCCTACACGCTCCTGCCGATAGAAGACCGGGCCGTGGCCTTTGGATTCCAGCACGATTCCAAGAGCAGTGAGCAGCATCACGGGCGCAGCGGCCAGCAGCATGAGCAAGCTGACGACGACATCAAAGGCCCGCTTGCTGAAGCTCCTTAGAACCGCATGACTGAAGCCGTCCAGAAGTATGATGCTGCTCGGATGCAATATATCGAGCTTGATCTTCCCGGTTTGTCGCTCGAAAAAAGTCAGAAGATCTATCACTCTGACCCCGCTCAACTTACACTCGATTATTTCGTCGACGGGAAAATTCTTCTTTCTGTCGTCTACGGCAATCACGATCTCATCCACGTCGTATTCGCCCACCAGGGCCGGCAACGTGGTCTCTACCTGCAGTACCTTGGCCGGGTCCACCACGTCGTGATCATTGCGCATGTGCACATAGCCAATGACGATGACTCCATGCCTGTCAGACTTCCTCCTGAGCTGCTCTATCTGACTGGCCTGGCTTCCCGCGCCCAACACGAGGACTCTGGTCTTGAGCGAGTCGTAGTCAATCAGCGTATAGAACAGGAGGCGGGATAGAATAATACCGAAGAATGCGGAGCTGAACGCGACCGCGAAGGCCTCGCTCCCAAGGAACATGGAAGGCAGGGCGTAGCCAATAAGCGACATCGCCAGAAGAGCGAAAAGAAAGCTCACGCTGATTCGCGCTGCAATGCCCTTCACGCCATCGCGCAGGTCTTGCTGATACAAACCGGTGGCAACCATCATTACCATGATCACTGAGGCAAACAGTACTGCCTTAGGCATCAGCGGCCCGGTAAGCAGCTCGCCAATGGGCTCGCCCGCAAGGAGGCGCAACGAGACGCCCGCATGTACGGCCAGCAGTAGCAAGAGAAACTCTACCGCCCCGAGCACCACCAGGGATGTCGGCACATAGTGTCTGAAGACGCGGATAGCCATGGTCCTAAGCGTGTGTGAGACGACTATCGAATGGCGCGCGTGGAGGCATGCTTACGGGCTCCTCCCCGCACAAAATCATCGCGGTGCACGGGTCTGTCCAGCAACGCTACCGCCACTCGCGTCCGCACCGCGATGGCGCTGGGCGAGCTCAAGGTCGCGTGCAAGCATTCACTCTGCTCCACGGGCTCAGTCCCGCAGGTTCCAACGCCCCCGTGTCCAGCCAGGGTATCGGCGGCGATTGCCCATAACATTAGCCGGTGCCCGGCCGCCTGCAAGGACCTCGCCGATAGCCGGATCGTCGCCGAAGCGCCACGTGTGCACCCTTTGGGGCGCAGGTACGTAAGTTACGCCGTACGAGGCCGCGCGACCATTGGCCAAGCTATGCTAACACATTGTTTGACAATCGGATTTCCAATTTCCACATTCCGTGTCACAGTATGCAAAACGGACCCTGGGGCCGCTATGGCCTGGCAAGGCCACAACTACCCGGGAATCGGGGGACCGGTCGCGGAAGGGGCCTGTTCGAGGGTGGAAGAGTCAACCTCGAGTGGGCGGGAAGCTCGCCGGGGATACGCGATGCGCGAGTGGCTTCGGCCCGATGACTTTCGCCGCCCCCGTGTCACACGAATATCCGCGACACGAGACCACGGACCTCGCTCTCTGGACAGGGCCGGCCGCATGGCGCCGCGGCCATCGACGCGACTGCTTTCAGTGGCGGGGAGAGGAGTCAGTGGCGCAAAGTCCATCGCCACTGAATGTACTGCCGGGGTACAGGGGAAACCGGCCAGCATGGCATGGGCCCCAGCGCATTGACGCGCCAGCGACGGCCTGTTGCAGAAACATCGGCTGCGGCAACCCCACCACCACGAATATGGCGCGCCCGGAGAGATTCGAACTCCCGACCGCCTGGTTCGTAGCCAGGT
>CAYWTP010000282.1:0-4894 GCA_964461215.1 uncultured Ectothiorhodospiraceae bacterium
AGGTGATCGATATGCAATGCTTCATACGTAGGATCTTTAGGCCGTGCCGTCCATGGGAGGCCCGCAGGACACGCCGTGAACACGTCCGTGTGGGCTCGGTCGCAGCATCCCTGCTGCTCACGGTCCTGCAAACCTCACATGGACACCGCGTACTTGGCTTAAGAACTAACCTATGTGCAATGCTTACACCGGTCACGCAGGCCAGAACAAAGACTGACCATTTTACTTTGCCATTGTCCACGGCGCCAGCGGAACTGCGGGCCCGCCTAGGCACTGCGCCGGCCGGAGCACGGCGTCGGTGTTTGGCTAACGGTTTCGGTCCAGCAAGGCCTAAGCCGAACTTCGCTGCGGGGCACGGCCTGCGCACAAGGCGAGGCTATCGTAGCACCGGGATGAGGGGGGACGGTTTGTTGCGCCGGCCGGGATCGGTATGGGAGAATCTTTGGCTGATTTTCACACTTCCTATCAGTCACAGCACAGGAGACCTGGTATGGACAAGTCCTACTATGAAGCCGTGGACAAGATGGAAAAGATGGGCGTCGAGCCCGAGTATATCCAGGGCTGGGAGGCCGGTTATCTGAATATGCCCGAGCGTGAGGAGCAGCGGGTCACCGAGGCCTATGAAGCCGGCTACGCCGATGGCAAGGACAAGAGCACCGACAACTTCCCGGAGTGGGTGAAGAAGTAGCCCTGCTCGGTAGTACGGGGGTTGCCAGAAGAAGCGGGTCGGGGACCCGCTTTTTTTGTTGCGGGTTTCCCGCATGGACGCGGTTACCGGAAACTGAAAGAATGGTGCGCCGGAGACCGAGCCCGGCCAAGGAAGCACTCAGTATCCCGGTGGGACCATCATGCCAAACATCGTGATCTACCTGACGGCGTACTGTCCCTACTGCATCCGCGCCCGGGCGCTGCTGGACCGCAAGGGCGTTCAGTACACGGTGGTCGACGTGGGCGGCGACAAAGCCCTGCGGAGCGAGATGGAGGCCCGCAGCCGGCGTCAATCGGTGCCCCAGATCTTCATCGAGGGCTTCCACGTAGGGGGCTACGATGACATGGCCGCCCTGGATCGGGAGGGCAAGCTGGACGCGCTGCTGGGCTTGGATTAGTCCACATGCCGGAGCCTTCCCGCGATGAACCACCCTCCCAGCGTCTCGACAAGTGGCTGTGGACGGCCCGGTTCTTCAAGACGCGCAGCCTGGCGGCCGAGGCGATCAGCGGAGGTAAGGTGCACGTGGACGGTCAGCGGGTGAAACCCGCCCGGGCACTTCGCCCAGGCAGCGAGGTACGGGTGCGCAAGGGAAGCTGGGAGATCACCGTCGTCGTCCAGCAGCTATGCCCCCGCCGCGTATCGGCCAAGAAGGCCACCGGCCTGTATCTGGAAACCCAGCACAGCCGGGCGCAGCGAGAAGCCGCCGCCGAGCAGCGCCGGGCCGAGGCGGCCCGGCCCGCGGGGGCCGGCCGGCCCACCAAGAAAGACCGCCGCGATATCTCAAGGCTGACAGGTAGGTGAGCGCACACATCGATCCACTTATTCTCCCCGCTAGGGCGATGGTTTAGCCTCCGAAGGGCTGGTGTAGAATGGTCTGTGCACCACCACGGGACCCTTTCCTAATGCAATACCGCACCCTGGGTTTCTCCGACTTACGTGTCAGCGTGATCTGCCTGGGCACCATGACCTGGGGCGAGCAGAACACGGAGGCCGAGGCCCACAACCAGCTCGACGCGGCGCTGGAGGCAGGGGTCAACTTCATCGACACTGCGGAGATGTATCCCATCCCGCCGCGCGCCGAAACCGCCGGCCGCACCGAGCTCTACATCGGAAGCTGGCTGTCCCGGCGCCGCAACCGGGAGCAGATCGTCCTGGCCACCAAGATGGCGGGCCCCTGGGAGGGCCGACTGGACCACATCCGCGACGGCAGGTCCCGTTATGACCGCGCGAGCATCGCCACGGCCCTGGACGGAAGCCTGCGCCGACTGCGCACCGATTACGTCGACCTGTATCAGCTTCACTGGCCGGAGCGCAGCACGAACTTCTTCGGCCAGCTCGGCTATCAGCATCAGCCGCAACAGGATCTCACGCCCATGGAAGAGACCCTGGAGGCGCTGGGAGAGCTGCTGCAAGCCGGCAAGATCCGGTACGTAGGGCTGTCCAACGAGACTGCGTGGGGCGTCATGCGCTTTATCGCAACCGCCGAACGGTTCGGGCTGCCGCGAGTGGTCAGCATCCAGAACCCGTACAGCTTGCTCAACCGAACCTTCGAGGTGGGTTTGGCGGAGGTGGCCCACCGCGAGTCCGCAGGCCTGCTGGCCTACTCGCCCCTCGGCTTCGGAGTGCTCTCGGGCAAGTATGTCGATGGGGCGGCCCCCGCTGGTGCGCGGCTCACGCGATATCCGGAATACACTCGCTACAGCAACCCGCAGGCCGTGGCGGCGACGCGGGCCTATGTGACCCTGGCCCGGAATCACGGCCTGGATCCGGCCCAGATGGCACTCGCGTACGTTTGCAGCCGGCCATTCGTGATCAGCGCCATCGCCGGTGCCACCAGCCTCGATCAACTGGGCTCCAACCTCGGCAGCGCCCAGCTCTCGCTCTCCGATGAGGTCCTGGCGGGCATCGAGGCCATCCATGCCGAGCACCCGAACCCCTCGCCGTAGCTCACTGCCCCAGATCCGCAGCGGCTCCGGCTTTGCGTCCTCACAATGGAAGAAGACGAGTTCAGAAAGACCTATAACGAGGTCCGGGACCTGCCTTGTCCCTTCGAGAAGGCGATCCTGAGCCGGCAGTGCGGCTGCAGCCTGGTCAGCCGGTTCAACTTGGGAGAGCGCGAGGGTGTGGTCTGTACGCTATGGACTGCCCAGCAGAACTGCACCCATCTGCGCAATCTGCTGAGGGAGAGCGCCCGCTTCACCCTGCACGTGGCGGGTCCGGTTGGCGCGCTGCCCCACGCCCGGGAGATGAAGGTTCAGGCCGGTGGCCTCAGGGGCGTGCTGGAAGCGGTTGCCCCGCAGGCGGCACGGGTAGACGACATTCACGCGTTGGTCAGCGCCGCCCGCGACGCTTACGGCAGCCTGGACCGCCTGCCATTCAGCGATATCGTCAAAGCCATCGCCGCCTACACCGGCCGCCGCCGCACCCCCCGCCAGCCCCGACGCGACTGAGCCGCCGCACCCTCCCGACGGCTGCGGACCAACCTGCGCTCTCACACCCCGGGCGGGAAGCCACCCCTCAAGCCTCAAGCCCTACCCTGGCCAGAACAAACCCCCTGTGCTAAAGGTCTACTGACTGGAGCGAGACAGCTCCGGCTCCCAAGCAATAACCACCAACGGAGGTGAATCATGGGGCGTGCTGCAAGAGTCCGGGTACACCCGGAGTTCGATGAGGACGGCTTTCTGAGGGACCCCTATACGTGGAATCCTGAGATGGCGCGTCACATCGCCGCAGAGGACGGGCTTAAGCCCCTGAGCGACGACCACTGGCACATCATCCATTACATGCGCGAGCACTTCCTGGCCCATGGCACGCTGCCTCCCATGTCTTACGTGGCCTGGGTGTTCGGGATGGACCGCGATGCGGTGGATGCGTTGTTCCACGGCAGCCGGGAAGCCTGGCGGGTAGCGGGCCTGCCTAATCCGGGAGAAGAAGCCAGAGCGTACATGCACTGATCATTACGATCGCCAAACCGCCGCGGGTCGGCATCAGGTCGCCGATCCGCGGCGCCAAATCGGACAAAAGCGCCGGGATACGCGGCGGCGGTCGCACACGGGAGCTGGCTGCACGTCATTGGGAACCTGTTCTTCTTCTACGCCTTCGCGGCCACCGTCGAGGTGATCCTCGGTGCCCTGCGCTTCCTGCTCGTGCTCCGGGCACTCGGCACTCACGTCAGCTACTGCTCTGAGCGATGAGGCGCCTGATTCCGCCTGGTCACATTTGGGGCTGGCTGTCGAGAGATTCTTTCCGAACTCCCGTCTCGAGCCGCGGCAAAAGTCAATGTAACAATATGAAGCTAACCGAAGCCACCCCTCAAGCCTTAGGTCTACTCATACGTAGGATCTTTAGGCCGTGCCGTCCATGTGAGGCCCGCAGGACACGCCGTGAACACGTCCGTGTGGGCTCGGTCGCAGCATCCCTGCTGCTCACGGTCCTGCAAACCTCACATGGACACCGCGTACTTTGCTTAAGAACTAACCTATGTAGGTCTACTACACATAATGCTTCCGATCCTTGCGCCGCCGTCCGGCCTGCTGCTGGACGATCCGCCCCTTGAGGTCGTTGATGCCTCCGGGCAGAGGCAGATCAGGGTAGGCGTCGTTCAGGGCCCGCAGAAACATCTGGCCTTCCTCCACCACGAGCTGCCGGAAGATATACTCCTCGCCGTGCACGGCGATGACGTAGCAGCCGTTCTCCACCACCCCGGCCGGATCGATGATGATGATCGCTCCGTCCTTGAATTCCGGCTCCATGCTGTCGCCGATAACCCGCAGGGCGAAGGGCTCTGCCTCCGCACAGCTTGAGTAGTTGCTGTCGAACATGACAACGCTCCACAATTCGGTGCCCGAGGGGCCGGGCGCGGCACAAGATCCCGGAATCGGGCCGGTGAAGCATGGATCCGCGCAGGCCGCCAGCCGGGTGGCCAAAGAATAATAGTTTACTAATTTACCGGGTCTTGGCCAACCCCACCACGGTGGTGGCACCGGCCCCGGGCTCCAGCCCCGGGAATGCGGCAAGCTCGCCCCTGCCCCCCTGCTCTTTCTGCTCGGCTGCTTGCAGCGCCCACATGCGGGCATAGGTACCGCCCGCTGCAAGCAGCTCTGCATGCGTACCGCGCTCCACGATCCGGCCACCGTCGAGCACCAGGATCTGGTCGGCGTCCACGATCGTGGACAGCCGGTGCGC
>CAYWTP010000283.1:0-4858 GCA_964461215.1 uncultured Ectothiorhodospiraceae bacterium
TTTGTTTTTCAAGAAACTTGAACATGAACGATTAATCCACGTGAAGAAGTGTTGCTAGTAGCCGCCCAACGCCCCGGATGACCGCCGAGCGGTAGCGAGGTCCGGCGCCCCATAGGGGCGCGGAGTCCATCCGGATATTATGCGGGATCATCAATGGGTGCCTCTAAGTAGGCCCTCGATACTAAGATCCTCGTCAACGCTCAAGAGGAAAACCTTCGATGAGCCAGGGAAAGCCGTCTCCGTTCCTGGAACGCGTGGGCGGGGTGCTGCGTGTCAGGGATTGCCGGGGCCGGACGGAGCGGACTGACGTTTTTCACGGTCGGCGCTACATACTCGTTAAGGGCAAGGCGCATGCTGGGCAGATGGACGCGCCCCAGGTGGCGCAGCTTCTCATTCACCCGGCGGTGGAAGGGCGCGTGGCGCCCAGCACCCAGAATCAGGTGTTCAACGCGCTGGGATTCCTCTGTCGTCAGGTGATCCGGCGGGATGGGCTGGCCGGGCGCAGGCCCTAGTCCAGGGTGCTGAGTATCCGGGGGGAGCCGGCGCCCGACCGAGGCTGGGGAGAACCACGACCCAGAAGCGCGGCGGGAGAAGAGCCAAACCCCTGGATGTTGCTGGTTGTGCGGCGGCAGGCTGAGGCCCACCCGACGTGAGATGCCTGGTGGCTGTCGCTCGATCGCCGGGGGGTGGCTGCGATTTTGGCGGGAGCGGTCCATGTCGAGGCCTCCTGGCCATGACGCTGGACTGCACTATCGCAGAGGTTCCCGGACCGAGTCAACGCCCGGCTTCAGCCTGCTCGGGGTTCTGGTGGCGCCAGTTTTTGGCACGGGTTAACGGGGTCGCAAGAGGACCGTAAGGACGCCGGTTGCGGGTCCCGCTACAATGAGCGGCGCGCAGGTCGCGCAATCGCCACGCCGTAACCGGGAGCCCTGTCCGAGTCATGCCTGATTCCCCTGCCAGTGCGCCCGACCGTCCCGGTGTCCTGCGGCGCGCGGTGGTCCTGTTCGTCAACTTTCTGCTCATCATTCTGGCGTACTACCAGGTCAAGTCGGCGAGCCGGTCGCTGATCATCGAGTACTGGGGGGCAGACTCCTTTCCGATGGTCTGGATTCTGTCGGCGGTGGTGCTACTGACCTTCATCGGTACTTATCACCGCCTGGTGGCACGCTACCGGCGGCTGAACGTGGTGTTGGGCTCGCTGCTGCTGTTCGTCGCCGCACTGGTTGTGTTCCGCGTCATGCTGGGCCTTGCGCCCAAGGCGGGCAGTCTCGGGTTCTACGTGTTCGTGGACATCTTCAGCGTGATCCTGGTGGAGCAGTTCTGGAGCCTGGCCAACACGGTGATGGCTACCAAGGAAGGCAGGCGCTCCTATTGGTTCGTGGGCACCGGCGGTCTGGTGGGTGGCGTGATCGGGGGTGTGCTGGCTGCGGCCCTGCTCAAGCTAACGGCCATGACCACGCCGGATTTGCTGCTGTCCTGCGCCGGTACGCTCGGGTTGACGCTGATCCTGAATCTCGCCATGGGGCGCATGGGCATGTACCGCGAGGCTTCCGTTACGGGGCGCTCGCCGGTGGCGGGGGAGGGCTGGCGGGCGCTGGTGGGCAGCCGGTATCTGATCCTCATCGCGGCCGCTTTGCTCTGTGCCCAGCTCGCCCAGCCGATGGTGGAGTTCCAGTTCGTGAAGATGGTGGCGATTGCCTATCCGGTGATGGACGATCGCACGGCCTACCTCTCCGAATTCTTCAGCGTACTGGGGCTGGCGTCGGTGGCCGTCAATCTGGTGTTTACGCCGGTGATCCACCGCTACCTGGGCGCTATCGCGGGCATGGCGGTACAGCCCCTGCTGCTGGCATTGTTTTCCTTCGGCTTTACCTTGCACACTTCCTTGGGCATGGTGGCGGCGACGAAGATCAGCGACCGCGGCCTTTCCTATTCCATCAATCGCGCCTCCAAGGAGCTGCTTTACATTCCCGTAGACCCGGTGCACACCTATCAGGCCAAGGCCTGGATCGACATGCTGGGATACCGCCTGTTCAAGGTGCTCGGCTCGGCCCTGATCCTGCTGTTCACGCAGTGGCTGCCGTTCCGGCTCGGGGCGGCGGACCTGAGCTGGATCACCATTGGTGTGTGTGCGCTGTGGCTGGGGGTGCTTGCGGCGCTGGCCCGGGAATACCAGGCCCTGGTGCCGTCACCCGTGCCCGCGTGGGGTCAGGGATGAGGCGGGGAGAACTCAGCACAAAGACACAAAGGGTACGAAGGACAAGCTTTCACGCCTTCCCGTGTGCCTTTGTGTCCTTGTGGTTTATCTTCCTGACGCCGGACCGGGAGTTATCCCGGATTTCGCTGCGCTGCATCGGGGCTACATTGTTCCTGGCCCGGTAGGGCCGAGAGCGAAGGGCGGATGGCGCACGCGGGGGGCTTTCTCGGGCTGCTCGCGTGTAAACTGGCGTCTGTATGGGAGGCGCACCCTTATCATCCGACAAGCAGGCCACCGGGCTGGCGCTGGCCTCGGCGATCCTGATGATCGGGCACCAGGTGGCCGGCAAGGCGACCCGGGACGCCTTGTTCCTGTCCCAGTTCCACGTCACCGAGCTGCCCAAGGCCGTTATCGTCGCGGCGGTGCTGTCCATGCTGGCGGTTCTGGCCATGTCGCGGCTGCTGGCCCGCTTCGGCCCGCGTATCCTGGTTCCCGCGAGCTTCGCGGTCAGCGCGACGCTGTTCGTGGCGGAGTGGGTGCTGTTCGGCGTGACGCCCCAGGCGGTAGCGGTTGTCCTGTACATGCACATGGCGATCTTCGGTGCCATCTTGATCAGCGGCTTCTGGTCGGTGATCAACGAGCGCTTCGATCCGCACTCGGCCCGCGGCACGGTCGCGCGGGTGGCGGGCGCCGCGACCCTGGGTGGAGTGCTGGGTGGATTCCTAGCGGCCCAGGTCACGGCGCTGACCGATCTGCGTACCATGCTGCTGGTGCTGGCGGCGGTGCACGGCCTGTGCGTGGTCACCGTGCTGGGGATCGGCGCCCCAGGCGGAGCCGGCGGCCTGGATTCCCTCGGGCGTACCCAATCGGGATTCCTGCTGCTGGCCAGGAGCGAGTACCTGCGGCGGATGGCGATCCTGGTGGCGCTGGTGGCGGTGATGGCGGCGCTGCTGGACTACGTGCTCAAGGCGGAGGCTTCGGCCCGCTTCCGGACCGGCGAGGAGCTGGTGGCGTTCTTCGCCAGCTTCTACGCCATCCTGGGCGTGGTCAGCTTCGCCTTGCAAAGCGGCTTCGGGCCCCGGCTGCTGGCGCACATCAGCCCCGGGCGTGTGCTGGGGGTATTACCGGCCACGGTGATGCTCGCCGGCATGGTAGGGCTGGCCTGGCCCGGGCTGTGGACCGTGGCGGTGGTGCGCGGAGGGCAGGCGGTGCTCGCCAACTCGCTGTTCCGCACCGCGTTCGAGCTGCTCTACACGCCGCTGCCGCCGCGCCGCAAGCGGCCCACCAAGACCATCATCGACGTCGCCGCCGATCGACTGGGCGACATGCTTGGTGGTGGCTTGGTGCTGCTGCTCCTGGCCGTGACCCCGGCGTTCTCCAATCAGACCATCCTGGTGTTCGCCGTGGCCATCGCGGGCCTCGTGCTGTACGTGGTGGCCCGGCTGCACCAGGGCTATATCGCGCAGCTTGCACGCACCTTGCGCAAGGGAGCGGTTACGGCGGACCTGCGCCCGGTGCTCGACGCTACCACACAATATGTGCTGGCTGAGATCAGCCCGTCCATGGAGCGCAGGCTGCTGATGGAGCGGATCCGCCAGATGCGATTTGCCCGGACCCGGGAGACAGAGGAGTCGGAATCGGACACCGCGCCTGAGCTGGCGGCGGAGCCGCGGCCGGATCCGCCCCCCGAATTGACCGCCTCGGCGACACCGGTCGCGGTGCGTCATTTCTCCCGGCTGGTGGGCGCCCTGACATCGAAGGATCCGGCGTTGATCCGCCGGGCGCTGGACAGTGACTTCGTGGACCTGCGCCTTGCGTCCTACGTGATCCCGCTGCTGGCCAACGATGCGGTTGCGGAGGATGCGCGCACCGAGCTGCGCTGGCAGGCACCGCGCGTCATCGGACAGCTCACCGACGCCATGTTGGATCCCGACGTTCCCCTGGCCGCCCGCCAACGTATTCCCAGCGTGCTGGAGGTGTGCTACAGCCCCAGGGCGGTGGTGGCGCTGGCCCAGGGTCTGGAGGCATACGATTTCAACGTGCGCTATGCGTGCGGCCGGGCGCTTGCCCGCATGCACGGCCGTGATCCGGGTCTGAGGATACCCCGCCAGGCAGTCGTCGCCGCCGTGCGGCGGGAGCTGCACGTGGACGAGACCACCTGGCATGCCCACACCCTGCGCATCTCGCAGCCTCTCCCGGCAGCCGACGAGGGCGCCGGCCCCAGCCCCATTTTGAACCGTGCCGTCGAGCACATCTTCTCGCTGCTCGGCCTGGTGTTCGAGCAGGAGGCGATGCGGCTCGCGCTGCAGGCCCTGGGCAGTGGCAACCGCAACCTCCACGGCACGGCGTTGGAGTACCTTGAGAACGTGCTGCCGGAAGACATCCGCCGCGACCTGTGGCTGCGCCTCGCGATGGCGGCGCCAGCGGCGGCGAGCCAGCGCTCGGCGCTGGAGCTGCTGGGTGAGCTGCGCAGGCTGGCGGCCGAGGTGGGTGGAAGGGTCTGACAGCGGGAGACAGTTCGGCCTGCACAGAGGGTCTGGACGCCATCGCTCCGCCTCCTTGCGCCTGTGCGCGAGCCTTTCCCGGATTGCACTGCGTTTCATCCGGGCTACATAGACCGGAACACCGAAGAAATCCTGTGCCGACCCAGCGGACTAATGC
>CAYWTP010000284.1:0-1868 GCA_964461215.1 uncultured Ectothiorhodospiraceae bacterium
GAAATAAAGGGACAGGCCCAGCTTCAGCTCGTTGACGCGGCCGGTCTTCGACAGGTTGTCCCAGAAGCGCTTGGCGAACTTGCGCGTGGGCTGGTCCTGCGGAGCAACGCCGAGCCGGTGGGCATAGTTGGCCAGGCCGTGCATGATGTGGGTGATCGGCAGGCCCCGCGGACAACGCACGATGCAGTTGTAGCAGGACGTGCACATCCACATGGAGCTGGAGGACAGCACCTCTTCGCGCTTATTGGCGCGAATCATCATGAAGAGCTCCTGCGGCGGATGGTCCCAGTATGGGCCCAGCGGGCAGGAGCCGGAGCACACTCCGCACTGCATGCACATCTTGACCCAATCGCCCTCTTCGACGTTGGCCTCGACCTCTTTCAGGAAATTTCCGGCGTACTTCGTTGCCGCTTCACTCATCACACGCTCTCCTGGAATTCGTCCCCGGTGCGCATCGCACACCCGTTGCAATACCCCCGCCCGGACAGTCCAATCAGAACTTGAACGGGCTCATGCCGATCTTCTCGACCGTCTCGGCCATCTCGTTGATCAGCTTGGGCGCCCGCTGGATGTCGGTGATGGCCACCTCGTAGGTGGCGACGCGCTCCTTCTCCAGGGACAGGCTCTGCAGGGTGTCGTCCACCTTGCTCATGCGGTAGTGGGCCATCTCCGAGCCCCTGACGAAGTGGCACTGGTAGTTGTCGCCCTTCTGGCAGCCCATCAGAACCACGCCGTCGTAGCCGCTGTTCAGCGCATCCGAGATCCAGATGGTGTTGACCGAGCCCAGGCAGCGCACGGGAACCACGCGCGCAAAAGCACTGTACTCGACCCGGTTCATGCCGGCCATATCCAGGGCGGGATACGCGTCGTTCTCGCACGCAAGAACCAGGATGCGGGGCTTCTCGTCGAACTCCTCGGGCATGTCCACGTTCTTGATCTGGTTGCCGACCGTGTCCACCGAGTAGTTCTCGAAGGAGATGACCCGCACCGGGCAAGCACCCATGCAGGTGCCGCAGCGCCGGCAACGCGACTCGTTGAACTGCGGATAGCGCTGCTCGTCTTCATTGATGGCGCCGAAGGGGCACTCCACGGTGCAGCGCTTGCACTGCGTACAGCCCTCCTTGCGGAAGCTGGGGAAGGACAGATCACCCGAGCGCGGATGCGCCCCCCGGCCCTGGGCCGCGTTCTCGGCCGCCTGGATGGCCTTGAGCACCGCACCGGTAGCGTCCTCCCGGGCCTGCGCAATGTCCATGGGCCGGCGCACCGGTCCGGCCGTATAGATGCCGGAGCGGCGGGTCTCGTAGGGGAAGCAGATGAAGTGCGAGTCGGTGAAGCCATGTACGAGCTGGGGGACGTCGGTACCCTGCCGGTAGTCCAGGTTCAGGATGGACGGCGGCGCTACCTCGACCTGCTGCTTGAGCTTGGCCACCTTCTCCGTGTCGCCCGCCTTTTCGGCGTCTTCCATCTCTTGGGCGATATAGGGATTGGGTCCGGAG
Organism: uncultured Ectothiorhodospiraceae bacterium; assembly: GCA_964461215.1. Taxonomy (GTDB): domain Bacteria; phylum Pseudomonadota; class Gammaproteobacteria; order JAABTG01; family JAABTG01; genus CAYWTP01. The sequence goes on from CAYWTP010000284.1 coordinate 1,497, forward strand.
TTGGCCACCATGCCCGTGGCCAGCACCACCAGATCGGCCTCCGTGGTAATGTCCTCGTTCAGAATCAGGTCCTTGAACTTGACCGACAGGCCGGCCCCGCCCGGCACCACTTCGCTGACCTTGCCCTTGCTGAAGGCCACTCCCTTGTCCTGGCCGCTGCGGTAAAAGTCCTCGCCCCCCGCGCCGGGCGTGCGCAGGTCGTCGAACAGGATGACGGTGTCGATGTCCGGATTGCTGTCCCGGAAGTACATCGCCTGCTTGATGCTGGTGGCACAGCAGAAGCCGGAGCAGTAGGACAGGTGCCCCTCCTTCTCGCTGCGCTGGCCGGCGCACTGCACGAACACCACCCGCTTGACCTCCTTGCCGTCGGAG
>CAYWTP010000284.1:1878-4850 GCA_964461215.1 uncultured Ectothiorhodospiraceae bacterium
GCACCACCGTTGGCCGCCTTGGCAAGGGCCTCCAGCTCCATCTGGGTCACCACGTCCTTGCTCTTGCCGTAGCCAAGCTCGGGGAGTTGATTGGCGTCATAAGGCTTGAATCCGGTGGTCTGCACGATGGCGCCGAAGTTCTCGGTGACGGTGGAGCCGCTCTCGGTGGTGATGTCGGCCGAGAACCGCCCAGGGGCACCGGAGGTCTTGGTGATGCTGGCGTTCAGATAAACCTTGATGTTGGGATCGGCCTCGATCTGGGTGGACAGATCCGCCACCGGGGTGTCGGCAGGATCCTTGTAGGGGGCCCGGGTGGGCACGCACTTGTATAGCGCGGCGGCCGCCCCGCCGAGCTGGGCGGACCTCTCCACCAGGGTTACGGGATTTCCGGCCTTGGAGGCCTCGACCGCCGCCGTCATGCCGCTCACACCGCCCCCGACCACCAGCAGGTGATTGTTCAGGCTCTGCTCGCCGCTGGGAGCAGGCTGCTTCATGGCTTTCGCCTCGGCGCACATCATGCGCACGTAGTCGGCCGCCATTTCCTGCGTGGTTTCCCGGGCCTCGTCGGTGTCCGGGCGAACCCAGATCACGCCCTCGCGCAGGTTGCCGCGCGAGATGGCTACATTCTCGAAGCCGAAGGCGTCGGTCTTGGCGCGGCGCGAGCAGGCGGCGATGGCCACGTGGGTCACGCCCTCCTCGATGTCCTTCTGAATCATGGCCACGCCGTCGGCCGAGCAGAGGAAATCGTGCTGCTTGGCCAGCGCGGCCTTGCCTTCGCGGGTCGCGACCATCTCGAGCTGGGCGGTATCCAGACGCTCACCCAGGCCACAGCCCTTGCAGATATAAGCTCCTATCTTCATATCAGCCACTGCTTAACCCTCCACTGCCGCGACACGATTGACCACCTGGATGGCCCGCAAGGCGCTGGCCGTGGCATGCTGCACGGACCGGTTAACGTCCAGCGCGTCGGAGGCACTGCCGGCGGCGAAGATGGCGCCGTTGGCCTCGTCGGGCTCGATGAACCCTTCTTCGTTGATGGTCAGCTTCACCGGGAAGCCGTCCCGCGGAACGCTGGGCTCCATGCCGACGGCCAGCACCACCAGATCGTGGGGATTGCTATAGCGGTGGTAGCCTTCGGTGTCCACCCCATTCAGGATCGGGTTGCCGGTAGCCTTGTCCTCGGTGATGCTGGCGACCTTGGACTTGACGAAGCTGACGTTGCTGTCCTGCTTGACCTTGGTGTAGAAGTCCTCGAAGCGGTCGATTGCGCGGATGTCGATGTAGTAGATCGTGGCCTTGCCCTCGTCGCCGTACTTCTCGCGCAGATAGGTGCTCTGCTTCAGGGAAGCCATGCAGCAGATGCGCGAGCAGTGGGCCAGATGATTCTTGTCCCGGGAGCCGGCGCACTGGATAAAGGCGACGTCCCTGGCCTCCTTGCCGTCGGACGGGCGCACCAGCTTGCCGCCGGTGGGGCCCATGGGGTCCATCATCCGCTCCAGCTCCACGCTGGTGATCACGTTCTTCATACGGTCGTAGCCGTAGGGCTGGATCTTGCTGGCGTCGTATGGCTTCCAGCCCGTGGCCCAGATCACCGCGCCAGCCTTGAGCTCGATGGTCTCTTCCTGCATCTCCAGGTCCACGGCGCCGAACTTGCAGGCGTCCTTCGCCTTCTGTGCGTCGTCGGTGCCGATGACCCGGGGATCAATCACGTAGCGCTGGGGATAGGCCATGTTGAAGGGCAGATAGGCGCCCTTGCGCTTCGACAGGCCGTAGTTGAACTCGTCGTCGAACTCGGCACCCACGGCCTTGGCGCACTCGCCGCAACCCGTGCAGTTCTCGTTCACGTAGCGGGACGCGATGCGGATGGTGGCGGTATAGTCGCCCGGCTCGCCGGCGATCTTCACCACTTCGGCCATGGTGATGAGGCGCAGCCGCTTGTTCGCCTTGATGCGCCGGACGTTGATTTCCATACCGCAGGTGGGAAAGCACATCTTGGGGAAGTACTTGTAGAGCTGGCTGACACGCCCACCCACGGAGGGGTTCTTCTCTACGAGCACGACGTCCTTCCCGCACTCGGCGGCTTCCAGCGCCGCTGTCATGCCGCTGATACCACCGCCCACGACCAGGATGGTCTGGTTGGTTGCGACTACATCGGTCATTACTCGTCCTCCGTCACGGATGCGAACCTACGGGAGATGCGTGAACCGCCCGTAATAGCGGACACGAGGGGGCACGGACTCACGGGACGGCAGACAATACCTTGCCGCGAAGGAAACTGCCACTAAACAGCCCCAAAAGCACCATGAAAATTTCATATAAGCGAATAGAAGAGGTGAATGTGAGGGGTGAGACGTGAACCAGCAAAACCCTTTTGCTCACGCGGGTAAAGCCCGGGGGGCCGTGGTGTACACTGGCACGGTCGAACGTGAGACCCGAGGAAGCCGATGGAAGCACGCACCTTCAAGCCGGAAGAGTACCTGGTCACCGAGGAGCCGTACTACGAGCCGGTGAGCAACGAGATTGCTCTGTTCGAGGCCGCCTACCAGAATCAGCTCCCGGTGCTGCTCAAAGGGCCTACCGGCTGCGGCAAGACCCGGTTCATGGAGCACATGGCGTGGCGGCTGCAGCGGCCCTTGATCACCGTATCCTGCCACGACGACCTCACCGCCTCGGACCTGGTCGGCCGCTATCTGGTGGACGGCGGCGAGACGGTCTGGGTCGACGGCCCTCTGGCGCGGGCGGTGCGCTGCGGCGGGATCTGCTACCTGGACGAGGTGGTGGAGGCCCGCAAGGACACCACGGTGGTGATCCATCCCCTGGGCGACGATCGGCGGGTGCTGCCGATGGAGAAGAAGGGGGAGCTGCTGGAAGCACCGGAGGACTTCTGTCTGGCCATCTCCTACAACCCCGGCTACCAGAGCGTGCTCAAGGATCTGAAGCAGAGCACGCGCCAGCGTTTCGTGGCGCTGGAG
>CAYWTP010000285.1:0-4850 GCA_964461215.1 uncultured Ectothiorhodospiraceae bacterium
CAGCATGTCGAGCCGTTCGTGCGGCGCAAGGCGGCGCTGCAAGAGGAGATCGAAACCCTGCAAAACGAGCTCGACGTGCTCAAGGCCAAGCGCCAGGAGACCCCTCACCACATCACGGTCGCGGAGCTTCCCGAGGAGGCGCGCTTTCGCCAGCTCAGCACCCAGTCCAAGCACCTCGTCGATACCATCAAGATGATTGCCTATCGTGCCGAGACAGCCATGGCCAACAGCCTGCGCGAGCACCTCAAACGGCCCGACGAGGCGCGTCGGCTGCTACGCGCCCTCTACACCACCGAGGCAGATCTGCTGCCAGACCCCGATGCAGGCACCTTGACGGTGCGCCTGCACCATGGCGCGAACGCTGCAACCGATCGGGTGATCGCGAAATTGTGCGAGGAGCTCAATGGCACCGAGACGGTTTTCCCGCGCACGAATCTGCGCCTCGTGCTGCAATTGGGCTCGACGCAGATTCCGCGAGATCAGGTCGTCTGAAGCTGGAACAGTCCCGCCGTTGAGCCCTCCCGCGTGGACCCTCGTGGTCCCTCTCCACCAGGCCCCCGGTGAACCGGTCGATTTCCACCAGGCGTCTGGGCAGCCCATGAGTTCCTCCCGGGCATCTGGCAGACAACGACCTGGTCCAGAAATTGCCCGGGTAATCCCAGAGAGCCTCGGACGCAACGCGCCCGCGCCCCTGAGGGGAGCCCCGAATTCATGGCGCCCTGGTCGTAATCAAGCTCCGTCCCCAGCGCGCGACGAGCCAGGGCTGGTCACGATCACTAAAGCGTCAGGTATAGCTGGGAGGGGCCGGGACAGGATCCGTGCTCACGACAATTGATCGTCCCTAACGGCAACTGGAGAAGACCGCTTCGTGACCGACACCTCCCCGATCCCCAACCCGCCCACGACGCCCGGCCTGGCGGGCCGCCTCGCGGCGAGCTTCATCCGTTCGCCGCTCTCCCCCTTGATCCTGCTTGCCATGCTTGGGTTGGGGGTAGTCGGCCTATTGTTCGCCCCGCGTCAGGAGGACCCCCAGATCTCGGTGCCCTTGGTGGACATCTACCTGCAGTTTCCCGGCGCCAGTGCAAATGAGGTGGCCGGGCTGGCCGTGGAACCCCTGGAACGGCTCATGTCGGAGATTCCCGGCGTCAAGCACGTCTATTCCATGAGCGCCCACGAGCAGGGACTGGTGACCGTGCGTTTCCAGGTAGGCGAACAAGTGGGGCCGTCCATCGTCAAGGTCTATCAGAAGGTGATGGCAAACCTCGACCGGATGCCCCCCGGGGTGCGCCCGCCCCTGATCCAGCGCAAGGGCATCAACGACGTGCCCATCGTCTGCCTCACCCTCTGGTCGCAGACGTTGGACGATGCCGCGCTGCGACAGCTTGCCGTGAGTCTGCTGCAGGAGCTGAAGCAGATACCCGATACCGGCGAAGGTTTTGTCGCCGGCGGTCGCGAGCGGCACTTGAAAGTGCGCGTGCAGCCGGCCCAGCTCAATGCCTATGGACTCAGCCTGGAACAGATTGCCACTGCTATTGAAGCGGCCAACCGCTCCCAGGACGTGGGGGCAGCGGACGCGGACGACGTCCACTTCCAGCTCTATGCCGGCGGCTTCCTGCACAATGCCGACGACGTGGCCCGGCTGCTCGTGGGGGTGCACGACGGCGAGCCGGTGTTCCTCGGTGACATCGCCCAGGTGAGTGAGGGAGCGGAAACACCGGACAGCCAGGTGACCTTCCATTCCGGACCCGCCGGTACCGGCCCTCGGGCAACCGACGCCGCGGCGGTAACCTTGGCCATCGCCAAGAAGGCTGGCAGCAACGGAGTGCAGGTGGCCCGCGCCATCCTGGATCGGGTGCAGTCCCTGCGGGGGCGGCTGATTCCGGATGACGTACACCTGGCAGTGACCCGGAATTACGGTCAGTCCGCCGAAGACAAGGTCAATGAACTGGTATTCAAGCTGTTCGTGGCCACCGGCCTGGTCACCTTGCTGGTGCTAGCCGCCCTCGGGATGCGCCCGGCGGTGGTGGTCACCGTCATCATCCCGGTGGTGATCCTGATCACCGTGTTCACGGCCTGGCTGATGCACTATTCCATCAACCGCGTCAGCCTGTTCGCGTTCATCTTTGCCATCGGCATCCTGGTAGACGATGCGATCGTGGTCGTGGAAAACATCTACCGGCGCTGGCTGCTGGCTGGCGGAGTAGCCACGGCGGTGGCGGTGGACGCGGTTCGCGAGGTGGGCAATCCCACGGTGATTGCCACCTTTACCGTGGTGGCGGCGCTGCTTCCTATGGCCTTCGTGCGCGGCATGATGGGTCCCTACATGGCACCCATCCCGGTGCTTGGGTCGGTGGCCATGCTGTTCTCTCTGTTCGCCGCCTTCGCGCTGACTCCCTGGCTGACCCTGCGGCTCAAGCCCGACATGGGCACCCTCAAACGCAACGAGCAGCGCGAGGAGCGCCTGCGCGCACGACTCAGCGGGCTCTACGGCCGGGTCCTGCGCCCGTTGCTGGAGCGCCCGCGGCTGCGGCTGCGCTTCTTGGGCGCTTTGGCAGGCGGCCTGGTGCTCTCCCTGGGACTCATCGCCGCCGGTGGGGTGGTGGTGAAGATGCTGCCCTACGACAACAAACCGGAATTCGACCTGGTGCTGGATCTCCCCGCGGGCACCGCTCTGCCGGACACCGCCAACGCCGCAGCGTCCCTGGTGAACGCCCTGGACGGGATCCCCGAGATCACCGCCATCCAGACCTACCTAGGAACCCCGGCTCCGTTCGACTTCAATGGTATGGTGCGTCATTACTACCTGCGCAACCGCCCCTGGCAGGCGCAGATCCACGTGCAGCTGGTGGACAAGCAAGCGCGCAACCGCTCCAGTCATCAGATCGCCGAAGCCACGCGAGCGCTGCTGGAACCCATTGCCCGACACTTTGGCGCGCGGCTCACGGTCGTCGAGATGCCCCCCGGTCCCCCGGTACTCCAGACCCTAGTGGCAGAAATCTACGGCCCGGATCAGCAGACCATTCGCCGCGTCGCCAGGCACCTGCGGAAGCTGTTTGCAAAGACTCCCGGGGTAGCCGACGTGGACACCAGCATGCAGCGCCTGTATCCCGTGTGGCACTTCCAGGTCGACGCCAACAAAGCCAAGCGCCGGGGTGTCTCGGTGCAGAGCATCCTGAAGAACCTCAGCTTGGCCATGGGGAAGGAACATACGGGCGACATCAAACGGCCGGCCGCACTGGAGCCCACCTGGATCGTCATCGGCGCACCCTACGGCGAACGCGCCAACCCCGCCGATCTCGAAGACCTCCCCATACCCTCGGCCTTGGGTGGCGGCGTACCTCTGGCCGAGCTCGGCCACTTCGAGCACCGGCCCCAGGAAGCGGCCATCTTCCACAAGGACCTGAGACCCCTCGAGTATGTGATGGGCGATGCGGTGGGACGGCTCGACTCGCCCATCTACGCCATGCTCCGCATCGACAACAGCTTACATGATTACACCACGGCGGACGGCGCAACCCTCAGCGGCACCCTCACCGGACCGCCCCCAGCAGACGGGCGCTCGGCGTTTGCCTGGGGGGGCGAGTGGACCGTTACCTACGAGACCTTCCGCGACCTCGGTCTGGCCTTCGCCGGAGCCCTGCTGATGATCTACTTCCTGCTGGTGATGGAATTTCGGGACTTTCGCATCCCGCTGATCATCATGGCCCCTATCCCGCTCACCCTGTTGGGAATAATCCCGGGCCACTGGCTCCTGGGGGCTGAATTCACGGCCACCTCCATGATCGGCTTCATCGCGCTCGCCGGCATCATCGTGCGCAACTCCATCCTGCTGGTGGACTTCGCGCTGCAGGAGCTGCGTCAGGGCGTACCTCTGCAGGAGGCCCTGCTCGACGCCTGCCAGGCACGCACCCGGCCGATCCTGATCACCGCGCTGGCCTTGGCGGGTGGCTCGGCAGTGATCCTCACCGACCCCATCTTCCAGGGCATGGCCGTATCGCTACTGTTCGGCGTATTGGTATCCACCCTGCTCACTCTGGCAGTCGTGCCGCTGGGCTGCCTCAGCGTGGGACGAGCCCTCGCGGCCTGCCGCCGAGGCAATGACGGCTGATTCCCTTCGAGCGGGATTCGCCTCTCCGGACCCGCCAGTGGCGGCGTGCAGCTGCCGGCGCGACAGCCGCCGGGCAGCAGACGCGCCTGTTTTTCCGGTCGCGAGTATAAGCCGCATAAACAGGCTTTTCGTCCATCAGCACGCCGGCCCGCGGCCATCGGCACGGACGATCGATCGTCCATCTGACCGGCAACTCGCCTCTGAGCGGCATTTCGGCACCCGAATCCGCCCCGACGGCGGGTTCACCGGCGCGATCTGCCCCCTGTTTCAGACCCTTCGGCCAGCCGGTAGCGCGGCCACGCTTTTGGTGTCGCAGCCCCGGGCAGTGCTTGTCGGATGGTCCGAATCAAGTCGAACAGTGCGCGCAGGGGCGGCGCCCGGCACGGCGGCAACCGGGAGCCTTCCGGCTCGGTGGCGCTCGCCTCGAGGTGGGTGAGGATCTTCTCGATCACCACCGGGCCTTCGATACATGCGATGATCCGCACTGCCCCACCGCGGGCCGGACAGGTCTCGATGTCGATGCCAAAGACCCGCTTGAGGCGTTACGCCCAGGCCATCGCCGCGCGGCGTTCCTCCGGTGTCGGCTCGTCCGGATCCTCCCTGGTGTCGTGCTGACCACCCCTGCCCCGCTTGGCCGGTGTCACCCGCGCGCGGTATTTGCTGCTCGGTGCAAACACCCCGTGGAATCGGGTCTATGCCCACATCGGGACTATGCGGAGTATTTTCGGCGGCCCCCTTTCCT
>CAYWTP010000286.1:0-4805 GCA_964461215.1 uncultured Ectothiorhodospiraceae bacterium
GACCAGCAGCAGGCCCAGGACCAGCAGTCGGGCAAGCAGTCTTCCGACCAGCAGCAGTCCGGCGACCAGCAGCAGGCCCAGGACCAGCAGTCGGGCAAGCAGTCTTCCGACCAGCAGCGGTCCGGCGACCAGCAGCAGGCCCAGGACCAGCAGTCGGGCAAGCAATCCTCCGACCAGCAGCGGTCCGGTGAGCAGTCGGGCGAGCAGCAGGTCCAGGAGCAGCAATCAGGCAAGCAGCCATCGGACGACCAGCAGCAGTCCGGTGAGCAGTCAGGGGAGCAGCAGGCTCAGGAGCAGACGCCGGGGAAACAGGTCTCGGACCAGCAGCAGGCGGGTGAGCAATCCGGGGAACAGTCCGGGGAGCAGTCGGGCGAACAGATCGCCGAGCAGCCGCGCGAGCATGCAGGGGAGAAGCCCGGCAAGGCCCAGGGCGAGCAGCCCCGGGACGAGGCCGGCGAGTCCAACGAGCGGCAGGGTGCCGGCCAGCGGCCCCAAGACCTGGCCGACGCCGGGGAGGGAGGGAAGAAGGACCGGGAGGAAAAGCGCGGACAGGGTGAGCAAGGCCAGCAGGCCGGGGCGGATAAGCAAAGTGACGACGCCAAGGGTGCCGGCAAGGGAGGCAAGAAGCAGGATCAGCCCCAGGACAGCCTCGCCAGCCGGGCGGTGGAGCGGGTGGACCAGATGGGTCAGGCCTCCGGGGAAGGGGATAAGGATCGGACGCCGGCGCCCGGTCTGGATAATCCGACGGGCCATGCGCCGGGCGGCATGGTGGTATCCGATTGGATGGTGGAGCAGTGGCTGGACCGGGTCGATACGGACCCTGGGCGTCTGCTGCGCAATCAATTCCTGATCGAGGAACGCCGGGAATGGGGCCGCCAGCGGGGCGCGTTCGTAGAGCCCAGGCCCTGGTGAAGAAGTATTCTCTTCGATAACAGAATGTCGCTCCGCAGGTCGCAGGTGCGACGGAGGTCCTGGTCAATGTATGGTGGGTGTGTCATGAGAACCGGTATGCTGCAGTCCTTGCTCGGGCTTCTTCTCCTTCTCCCGGCTAGCGCCGGGGCTGCCAGCGGAATGTGGGCCGAGGCCAGCGTGAGCAAGGATACGCCCTTCGCTCAGCAGTCGGTGATCTACACCATCCGAATCTTCAGCCTGGACAACCTCCAGAGTGTGGAGCTGACGCCGCCGGTGGGCCCCGGAGTCTCGGTGGAGGAGCTGGATCGCGGCACCGCTACCAGCGAAATGGTTCGCGGCCGGCGCTATATCGTCAACCAGTACCGGTACGTGCTCACACCCATGAATTCCGGTGTGGTGGAGGTTGGGCCGGCGCGTATCGTGGCCAAGCCGGTGCCGTCTCAGGGTATGGGGCGTTATTCCCCCTGGGGAGGTGCCGCGCCCGACCGCAGCGTGGATCTGGCGACTTCTCCCGTGACCTTGCACGTACGCCCGCTGGAGCCCGGTGCCCAGACCCCGCTGGAATTCCTTGACATCAAGGCTACCTGGGGTGCGGACAAGGTCAGCAAACCCGGTGAGCCTCTGACTCTCACGCTCATTCAGACGGCCCGCGGGGTCACTGGCGAACACCTGCAAAGCCTGGAGCCCCTGCTCAAGACACGCGACTTCAAGATCTATCCGGAGCGCCCACAGACAGACTGGAAGCTGGTGGGCGACGGCAGCGTGCTGTGGGGCCGGCGGGTCGAGACCTATACCCTGGTCCCTACCCGGGAAGGCCGGCTGGAGTTCCCGGAGCTGACCGTGGGGTGGTGGGACGTGATCGGCCAGAAGCTGGCTCGCAGCCATGTCCCGGCACACACGGTGCTCGTGGGCGAGGCGGCCATGAGCGGAGCTGCCGCGGCGGTCGAGCCCTCCTTCATGAAGCGGCTGCTGACGCAGCGCGCCTTCTGGTACTACGTGGTGCCAGTAGGCGGCGGCCTGCTGCTGGCCTTCATTTCCGGGATGTGGGTCGGTACCGGCGGCCAGACCGGGAGCCGCTGGCTACGGCGTATCGGCGGCGTGGTGGCGGCGGTGCTGGGTCCCTTGCTGGGCACGCTCTTCGCCATTGTCTTCCGGCTGCTACGGGCCGTCATGCCCAGCGGGATCTCCCGGTACATGGCAGTCGCGCGTGCCGGCGCGGCCAGGGTCGGGACCAGTGTTTTGGGTGCCGTTGTGGGCTTGTTGCCGGTGCGGATCAGGGCTTGGTGGTGTACCCGCTGCGTTGGGTCCGAAACGGACCCCGTGGGCTTTTGCCAGGTGCTGCGGCGCTTTGCGTGCGAGCATCTGAACATGCCGGCGAACTCGCCCCTGCGCAGCATCGCCGAACGAATCGCTCGGGATCGGCCACGGGCGGACGCGGCGCCATTGCAACGCCTGTTCCACGAGCTGGACCGCGCCGTGTACTCTCCGGCCAAGCTGGAGGTCCGGCGCTGGCGGCGCGAGTTCCGGCGCCGCTTCCGGCGTGCCCTGGCAAGTCCCACCCAGCCGCAGCTGGCCGCCCGCCGCCCCAGCCTTCCGGAACTCAACCCCTGACCGCGGCCGCAGCGGCGCGGATTGTGACGCTGCTCCCTGGAAAATGGCCGGCGAGGCGTGTAGCGTAGGCACCCTTTCCCAATAGCCGGCAGCTCGGTCATGGCGCGCAAGCTTTACATCAAGACCTTCGGGTGTCAGATGAACGAGTACGACTCGTCCAGGACGGTGCAGCTCCTGGAGCAGGCCTGTGGCCTGGTTCTGACGCCGGAGCCGGAGGATGCCGACGTTCTGCTGCTCAACACCTGCTCGGTGCGCGAGAAGGCCCAGGAGAAGGTCTTCTCGCAGCTCGGACGCTGGCGCGAGTGGAAGCGGTTACGACCGGATCTGGTCATCGGCGTCGGTGGCTGCGTGGCCAGCCAGGAAGGGGAGGCCATACGGGAGCGGGCACCGTACGTGGACATCGTCTACGGCCCCCAGACTCTGCACCGCCTGCCGCGGATGCTCGATGAGGTGGTAGGCCATCGGCATTCCGTCATTGACATCTCGTTTCCCGCGATCGAGAAGTTCGATTGCCTGCCTGCGCCCCGGGTCGACGGCCCTACGGCCTTCGTCTCGGTCATGGAAGGCTGTAGCAAGTACTGCACCTTCTGTGTGGTCCCCTATACCCGTGGCGAGGAGGTCAGCCGTCCTTTCGACGATGTCATCGCCGAGGTGGCCACCTTGGCCGCCCAAGGGGTGCGGGAGATCACATTCCTGGGCCAGAACGTCAATGCTTATCGCGGTCCCACGCACGACGGCGACGTGGCGGACCTTGCCTTGCTCATCACCTACGCCGCTGCTATAGATGGTATTGATCGTATCCGCTACACCACATCACATCCCGTGGAGCTCAGCGACAGCCTGATCCAGGTCTACGCCGAAGTGCCCGAGCTGGTCAGTCATCTGCACCTGCCGGTGCAGAGCGGCTCGGACCGGATTCTCCATCTGATGAAGCGTGGCCACGGCGTCGCCGAGTACAAGGCCAAGGTGCGGGGGTTGCGCGAGCTGCGACCGGAACTGAGCCTGTCTTCGGACTTCATTGTCGGCTTTCCGGGCGAGACGGACGCCGACTTTCGGGCCACCATAGACCTCATCGACGAGATCGGCTTCGATCATTCCTTCAGCTTCATCTACAGTCCCCGCCCGGGTACCCCGGCCGCGGATCTGCCCGACGATGTCCCCCTGGCGGTCAAGAAGGACCGCCTGACCCGGCTTCAGGCGCGTATCGGCGAACTGGCCCAAGGTGTGAGCCAGGCCATGGTGGGCAGCGTGCAGCGGGTGCTGGTGCAGGGCGCATCGCGCAAGAGCCCGAGCCAGCTTGCCGGGCGCACCGAGAACAACCGCGTGGTCAACTTCACCGGGTCCGAGGCGCTGGTCGGCAGCTTCTGCGACCTGCGCATCACCGAGTCCCTACCCAACTCGCTGCGCGGGGAGCACCCGGTCGTGGCGGTGTGCTGAAGGGGCCTGATCCTCGCCCACGGTGTCTGAAAGCATTTTGAGTGCCCCCACCGCAGCCCGCGCCGACCACCCGTCTTCCATCGACCTGGTGCTGGAGCCGGCCGACAACCGCCGGCTGGCGAACTTGTGCGGCCAGTTCGACGAGCACTTGTGCCAGGTCGAGCGCCGTCTGGGCGTGGAGATCAACAGACGGGGCAGTGTCTTTCGCGTGCTGGGCCATCCACAGGCGGTACGCGCAGCGGCACAGGTGCTGAAGTCCTTGTACCAGGCGGCCGCCGAGGAGTCCCTGGCGCCTTCCCGGGTGCATCTGTTCTTGCACGAATCCGGCGTAGAGGCGGCGCTGGCGGACCCTGCCGCCGAGGAGGCCGTGATGCGTCTTCAGCGGGGCGTCATCAAAGGCCGTGGCGCCAATCAGAACCGCTATCTCCAGAACATTCAGCAGCATGACATCAATTTCGGTATCGGTCCGGCGGGCACCGGTAAGACCTATCTGGCGGTGGCCTGCGCCGTGGCGGCCCTGGAAACGGACAGCGTGCGGCGCCTGGTGCTGGTCAGACCCGCGGTGGAGGCGGGTGAGCGCCTGGGCTTCCTGCCGGGGGACATGGCCCAGAAGATCGACCCGTACCTGCGCCCCCTCTACGACGCCCTGTATGAGATGCTGGGATTCGAGCGCGTAGGCAAGCTCATCGAGCGCAGCATCATCGAGGTGGCGCCCCTGGCCTTCATGCGCGGGCGCACCCTCAACGAGGCCTTCATCATCCTGGACGAAGCACAGAACACTACCGTCGAACAAATGAAGATGTTTCTCACCCGCATCGGCTTCGGCTCCACTGCCGTCGTCACGG
>CAYWTP010000287.1:0-4789 GCA_964461215.1 uncultured Ectothiorhodospiraceae bacterium
TCCAGGACCGCTCCTTCAACGCGGACGGCTCGCTGTTCTATCCGGCTGACCGTGCCTTCTTCGAGGGCCTGACTCCGTCCGAGCTGCAGATCCCCTTCATCCCGGATGCCGGCTCGGACATCTCGCCCATCTGGAATCCCGAGGCGTTCTTCAACACCATGGTGGTCAACGGGCGCACCTGGCCCAAGTTCACCGTGGCTCCCGCGCTTTACCGCCTGCGGCTGCTCAATGGCTGCAACTCCCGGTTCCTCAACCTGTCGATGTTTCAGGTGAATCCCGACGGCACCCTGGGCGCGGAGCTGCCCTTCTACCAGATCGGCACCGAGCAGAGCCTGCTGCCGCAGGTGGTGATGGTGAGCACCGGCTATGCCACGCCGCTGCCGGGAGACGGCACCATCCCCGCGCCGATACCGGCTGCCAGCACCGACCAGGCCCTGCTGATGGGGCTGGCCGAGCGCGCCGACGTGATCGTGGACTTCCGCAACCTGCCCACCGGCACCCGGATCCGCATGATCAACACCGCGCCCGACGCGCCCTTCGGCGGCTTCCCGGATATGGCCGCGGATCCGGGGACGACGGGTCAGGTCATGGAGTTCGTGGTGGACCAGGCCTTGTACGGTGCCAGCCTCAGCGACAAGCCAACCATCAAGATCTGGCACTGGACCTTACCGAATCCGTTGGCAGCCACCCCGCCGGAGAGCCTGGTGCTGGGCAACGCCGATCCCAACGACCCCGCCGGCGCCGTGACCGCCGGGCAGCTCGCCGCGCGACCCTTGGCGCTGCTTGAAGAGGAATCCGCTCTGATCTGTGTCAACGTCGACGCCGTCACCGGGGAGATCACCCAGGTACCTGGCTCGATACCCCCGGACTGCGCGGGCGGCGGCATGCCTTTCGCGCCGAAAGCGGCGCTGCTGGGGACCGTTGACGCCAATGGGAATCCGGTACCTACGCTGTGGTCTTCCCCCATCGTGACCAACCCGGCCCTGGGTGCGACCGAGGCCTGGGACATCAGCAACTACACGGCCGACGCCCATCCCATCCACCTGCATCTGGTGAAGTTCAAGGTGCTGGAGCGTCGTGCAGTGGGTACCGCTCCCGGCAGCGGCGGCAGCGCTGTGCCCGGCAACGGTGTGCAGCCGTGGGAGAACGGCTGGAAGGACACCGTAATCTCGTACCCGGGTGAGACTACGACGGTGGCGGCCACCTTCGACATCCCTGGCCTCTATGTATGGCATTGCCACATCGTCGAGCACGAGGACAACGAGATGATGGTGCCGTACTGCGTCGGCGATCCCAACGCCAACGGGTGCCAGGGCCTGTAATCGCGTAGCACCGGCGCAAGGCCGAGTCCGGTGAAAGTGGAGGGGCCGCCTTTGGGCGGCCCCTTTTATTCGGACAGCGTCAGCAGCAAGACCAGTATGGGGGCTGTGGCGTACCCGCCTGGCGGGCAAGCGTGATGCAGGGCGGATGGGAAGTACGGTATCCTACCATCTCCCCATGGCGAGACATCCCCGATAGCCCGAGGCCGACGGCGGAAGTCCGTTATAAAAAACACGATTAGCACCAGGAGTGAGTATCCATGATGAAGGTTTTGGCAATCACTGCACTCGGAGTGGCCATCGCGTTGCCGGCGAGTGCGGCGGAGAAGGTCGAGCTCAAGAGCGAGACCGACCGCATCAACTATAGCGTCGGCTATCAGATCGGCGGCGATTTCAAGAACCAGGGCGTTGAGCTGAGCCCCGAGGCGATCGTCAAGGGCATTCAGGACGCACTCGCCGGCACCGAGCCGGCAATGAGCAAATCGGAAATGCACCAGACCCTCGTCGATCTCAAGCGCAAGATCGTCGCCGAGCTGCAGAAGAAGAGGCGGGACGAGCTGAATGCCCGGCGCACCGAGGGCAAGGCGTTTCTGGAGAAGAATGCCAAGCAGGAGGGCGTAGTGAGCCTGCCCAGCGGCCTCCAGTACAAGGTGGAGCAGGAGGGCACCGGGATGCAGCCTGGACCCGCGGACGAGGTGACCGTCAACTACCGCGGCACGCTCATCGATGGCAAAGAGTTCGACAGCTCCTACAAGCGCCACAAGCCCGCCACCTTCCGGCTCAATGGTGTCATCAAGGGCTGGACCGAAGGCCTGCAGCATATGAAGGAAGGCGGGAAATACAAGCTGTTCATTCCGCCTAACCTGGCCTACGCAGAGCGCGGTCCGCTGGCCGACCAGACCCTGGTCTTCGACATCGAGCTGCTGAAGGTCGGTGGTAAGCCTGCAGCCCCAGCCGCCCCAGCCGCCAAGACCGAAGAGACCAAGCAGAAGTAATTGAACCAATCCTGGGCCGGCACACCGGCCCAGGTGTACGCGCCCCGCGGGCGGGGATAGAATCCGCCTCATGCAGACGATCCGCACCGCTCTGGCCGATGCCGCCCGGTCTCTGAGCACCCGATATGACACCGCTGCCCTGGATGCCGCCGTGCTTCTGGGCCACGTGCTGGACCGCCCCCGCAGCCATCTGTATGCGTGGGGCGAGCGGGAGCTGAGTACGGACCAGATCAACCGGCTCGACGCTCTGGTCCGGCGCCGCGCGTCCGGGGAGCCCACCGCCTACCTCACCGGCCGGCGCGAGTTCTGGTCCCTGGATCTGGTGGTTTCCGAGCACACTCTGATTCCACGCCCCGAGACCGAGACTCTGGTGGAGCTTGCTCTAACCTGCATTCCCGCCGATGGCTTCCGGAAGGTGGCGGATCTGGGCACGGGGACCGGTGCCATCGCGCTGGCCATCGCCGCCGAGCGGCCCCGATGCCAGATCCTGGCCACGGACCGCACGCGCGAGCCATTGGAGGTCGCCCGCCGGAACGGGCAGCGTCATGGGCTGGACAACGTGCGTTTTGCCCAGGGTGACTGGTGCGAGCCCCTGGCTGGGCCGCTCTGGGATCTCATCGCCTGCAACCCGCCATACGTGCGAATGGACGACCCGCATCTGTCCTCGGGCGATGTGCGATTCGAGCCCCGCGCGGCCCTGGTGGGTGGCCGCGATGGCCTCGAGGCCATCCGGCGAATCGCTGCACAGGCCCACCGGCATCTGCGCCCCGGCGGCCGGCTGCTGCTGGAGCACGGGTATGACCAGGGAGCGGGCGTGGCCGACATCCTGTCAAAGGCCGGCTACACGGGGGTCCGGACCCACCAGGACCTCAGCGGCCTGGATCGAGTCGCCGAGGCCACCTGGGCCGGCTGATCAGCACCGCCGGCGTGGACCTTGACCGTAGGGTAGGGTGATCTAGGATGAGCGCTATGGTTCCCCCCGCACCTGATCTCAGGAAGGAACGCGAGGTCCTGTTCCAGGGACCGCACCCGGACCCGGAGCAAGCCGCCTCGGCCGCTTTGCTGCTGGCCGACGTGCCTGGCATCGAGGCCGTTGAAGTGGTAACGGCCGAGAGCCTGCGCGTAGCCTACGATATCCGTCACATGACCATCAAGGCCATCGAAGAGGCTTTGGATGAAGTGGGATTTCATCTGGACAACAGCTTAATCTGCAAGATCCGGCGCACCATCTGGTACTACGCCGAAGACACTCAGCGCGCCAACCTGGGCTGCGAGCACGACAGCAACTGTACCCGCCGCATCTTCATCCACCACTACCAGGAAAGGGAGCACGGCTGCCGCGACGAGCGGCCGCAACATTGGAGAAGATACCTGTAGGGGGCAGGGGCGCTGGTATGTGGGAGCGGCCGTCAGGCCGCGAAGGGCACACTGCCGCCGCTCCTGCCGCCTGGTCGCTGTAGGGCTGTACGGCCCGACCTACATCCCTACCCCCCTTGTACGCTTCACGCTTCACGCCTTACCCTTCACCCTTCACCCTTCACCCTTCACGCTCCTTGACCCCAGACCAGCTCCAGCGCTACAGCCGCCAGATCCTGCTGCCCCAGGTAGGGGAGGCGGGTCAGGAGCGCCTGCTGGCCTCCACCGTCATGGTGGTCGGCCTGGGGGGGCTGGGCTCGCCCGTGGCGATGTATCTGGCCGCCGCCGGCGTGGGGCACCTGGTCCTCGTGGATTACGACCACGTTGAGCTATCGAACCTGCAGCGTCAGATCGTGCATAGTAGCGGCGACATCGGCCGGCTGAAGGTGGACTCGGCCCGGGAAACCCTGTCGGCGCTCAACCCGCAGGTAGGGGTCACGAACGTGCCCCATGTGCTGGAGGGCGACGAGCTGATTGCCGCCATCCGCGACTGCGATGCCGTGGTGGATGCCTGCGACAACTTCGAGACCCGCTTCGCTCTGAACCGGGCGTGTGTACTCACCGGCACCCCGCTGGTGTCGGGGGCAGCCATGCGTATGGAGGGGCAGGTGGCGGTGTTCCAGCCAGCGCTGGCCGGTAGTCCCTGCTACCGCTGCTTGTACAAGGAAGACGGCGATCCGGGCGAGACCTGCAGCCGGGTCGGCGTGCTGGCGCCCCTGCTCGGGATCATTGGCAGCGTGCAGGCCGCCGAGACCCTGAAGCTGCTGATCGGCATCGGCGAGACCCTTACGGGACGCCTGCTGCTGCTGGACGCCGCGAATATGGAGTGGCACAGCGTGAGGCTCAGGAAGGACCCGCAGTGCCCGGTGTGTGGAGGTTCCGTGAAGCGTGAAGGGTGAAGTGTGGCAGTTGGCCGCACCTGGTTGTGGCTGACAGCCTGTGACTTGCAGGGGGAGTCGGCTCTGACTTGACTGGGTCGGCCGGCCACCGTGTACCATTTGCCAATCACCCATCACCCATCACCCATCACCCATCACCCATCACCCATCACCCATCACC
>CAYWTP010000288.1:0-4759 GCA_964461215.1 uncultured Ectothiorhodospiraceae bacterium
CATGCCTTCCAGCGCCACCTCGCAGCCGGGAATGAACTCCTCCACCAGCAGATGTTCCCGCTCGTACGCGTCGGAGGCCTCGGCGACGATAGTACGCACCCGTTCGCTGGCGGCCACAAGCTGGGCCGGATCGTCGGCGCGGATAACTCCCCGGCTCGCCGACATGGCCAAGGGCTTAACCACGCAGGGATAGTGCTGGCCCAGGATCTGGCCCGCCAGCGGCCGACGCAGATCCAGTAGCCTGAATCCAGGCACCGGCAGCCCCGCCCGGGCCAGCGTCTCGCGCCCCAGATCCTTGCGCCGCGCCGTGCGTACGCTGGCCACGGAATTGTGGGACAGACCGAGGTCCCGCGCGACGGCGCTGGCCAGCTCCACCACGCCGTCATCTGTAGGCACGACGGCGGCAAACGGGCGCCTGCGTCCTTCCTCGATGAGCCGGTTGCACGTGGCCGGATCCTTGAGATCCACATGCAGTCCGCGGGCCACCGCGCTGACCAGCGAGTGTTCGCCTTCGGAGGCTACGAGAATGTCGACATCCAGCCGGCGGGCCGCCTGAACGTACGCCGAGATCCGGTAGCTGTGCGGCGGCGCAATGAGCAGCACGCGCTGGCGCGCTGCCCCGCTCATGGCCGAGGGAGAGTCGGCTGGCCTTGAATCTGCCCGACTGGATAAGACCGGGAAGGGGAACGGGGAACCTCTTCAGCCGCAGCCGCCACCGGTGGCACCGCAAGCCTTGCAGCCACCGCTGCCGCCGGTGCTGGCAAAGACGTTGTTGAACACAAAGCTGGCGCCCATCGGACGCTCGACATAATCGATCTCCACGCCACGAAGATAACCCAGGGCCACGGAGTCCACGTAGATCTTGAGACCGTCCTCTTCCAGCACGCAGTCGTAATCGGTACGTCGATCGGTGAACGTCATGCCGTAGGTCATACCCCCACAGCCCCCACCCGAGACGAATACGCGAACCGCTTCGATGTCATCATCATCCACCTGCTTGAGCAAGCCGATGAGCTGCTCCTTGGCCTTGGGAGTCACGCGGACCTCGGCCTGCGTCATGCGGGGATTGAAGACGGGTGCTACCACTGCATTCATGGCCAAATCCTCCAATTAAGCATTGACCGCCGGGGCAATATACTCGGGCGGCATGCCCGGTACAACACGAACACCATGCGTATCCGGGCCTGCGTCCCTGAGCCCTACCGGCCCCAGGTCGAGCGCAAAGAACGTCAGTAGCTAACAGTCTAGACGATCGCGGCGTGCGCAAAGACACCGGAGCTGCGGGGTCTTTGCGCTCCTTTGCTGCGGGAACGCCGCGCTCGGGCCGCCGCGATCCGGGCCACGACCGACTTGCCCGCCACCCCTGCCTGCGGCATCATGGCTCAATGCACCCCAAGGACCATCTGACGCAGATCTACCGCTGGCTGCGCCAGTATGGACTGAACGATTCCCACAGCGGAAACGCCTCCATACGGGACGCTGATACGGCTTGGATCACGCCCACCGGGGCCTGCGCCGACACTCTGCGGGCCGCGGACCTGGTAGGGTGCCATTTGGAGCACGGTCCCGGGCCCGGGGCATCACTGGATGCGGCTCTGCACCTGGCGGTCTACCGCAGCAACCCGTTGGCACGGGCCGTGCTCCACGGTCACGGGCCTTATACGGTTGCCCTGACCATCGGAGGCGCCGACTTCGTTCCGCCGGATTTCGAAGGCCAGTACTATTTCGGCCGGATCCCGGTCATCGACATCCCGTTCGAGAATTACCTGAAGCAATCGCCAGCGGCGGTGGCCGAGATCCTCGCAACCCACCCCATCGCGGTGGTGCGCGGCCACGGCACATATACTGCGGCCGAAGATCTGAACCGCGCCTACAAGTGGACCTGCTCCCTGGAGCAGTCGGCCAAGACCGCTTATCTCGCCCGCACCGTGGGCTCCCTCTAGCGGATTTCGGCCGCTGGCCACTTCAGCCTCGTGGCCCACAGGCAACGCAGCATCATCGGGCTACAGCAGCGACGCCACATACCCCTTCTTGCTGCGAATGAACTCGAAGAAGAGGTCCCTGAACTCGGGCACCACCGAGTCCCGCACCGCTGGGAGGCTCAGCAGCGTCCTGCTCCACGACGCGACGCGGGGCAGCTCGGATCCCTGGTAGACGGGGAACACCTCCCCCAACAGCTCCAGACGCATGAACAGGGGAGCAAGAGCGGCGTCCACCAAAGAAAGCGTCTCGCCGTTGAAGTAAGGGCCGATCTTCAGGAATTCGTCCAGCTTGGCCAGCTTGGCCCGCAGGGCCAGCCGGGTAATCTCGAACGCCGGCTCGTCCACGGCGGTCATCAGGTCGTGGTTGTCAGCCAGACACGCCGCCCCGAACTCTATCCAGGCCCGATTCAGCGCTCTGCGCAGGGGCTCCCGGGGCTGCATGGTGCCCCCGGCAACCTCGTCGATGAACTGAATGATGACGGCCGACTCGAACAGAACCGTCCGGTGGTCCACGATCAGAATAGGCACCTTGCCGAACGGCGAAATGCGGAGAAACCACTCGGGGGGTGCATCCAAATCGATGTATTGGATGCGGTAAGGGACCCGCAGCTGCAGCAGCGTGATCACGGCCCGCTGCACGAACGGGCAGAGCTTGAAGCTGACCAGTTCCAGGTCCAGGTCCAGGTCCACGGGCTCAGACTTCCATCAGCTCGAAGTCCTCTTTGCGCGCGCCGCAATCGGGACAGGCCCAGTTCGGCGGCAGGTCCTCCCACTTGGTGCCGGGCGCAATGCCATCCTCCGGGTGCCCCACGGCTTCATCGTAGACAAAGCCACAAATCACACACATGTAGCGCTTCATAAGACCTCCGTGAAACTCCGCACATTTTCTCATGTTACCCGGAAGGGCGGAACCGGCCATCCCAGTGGTAGACTCTCGTCCCATGACCCGTGCCCAGCGCCCCATTCCCGTGGTAATGAGCTTCGCCGGTCTGGACCCGACCGGAGGGGCGGGACTACAGGCTGACATCGAGGCCGTCGGCAGCATGGGTTGTCACGCGGCGCCCGTAGCCACCGCGCTGACGGTACAGGACACCCATGGCGTGAAGCTTTGCACGGCCGTCGACCCCATGCTGGTCATCGCCCAGGCCCGGACGGTGCTGGAAGACGTTGCCGTTGCCGCCTGTAAGATCGGTCTGGTCCCCAGCGTCGCCCTCGTCGAGGCCATTCATTCCATACTCCGGGACTACCCCAACCTGCCGGTAGTGCTGGACCCGGTACTGGCATCGGGCTCGGGGGAGCCGCTCGCGGACAGCGACGTCCGCGAGGCCATGCTGACACTGCTGGTGCCCCTGACCACGGTGCTGACCCCGAACAGCCTGGAGGCCCGCGTCCTGGCACCGGAGGCGGACAACCTGGACTCCGCAGGCCAGGCGCTGCTGGACAGGGGGTGCGAGCTGGTCCTGATCACGGGAACTCACGAGGATACCCCCGAAGTCATCAACACCCTGTACGGAAACCGGCGCCGGCTCGAGACCTTCGGCTGGCAGCGGCTGCCATACGGCTTTCACGGCTCGGGATGTACCCTGGCCTCGGCCATTGCCGGCCTGCTCGCGCAGGGCCGGGAACCCTTCAGCGCCATCCACGAGGCTCAGGAGTATGCGTGGGAGGCCATGAATGCAGGCTACCGCATCGGCGGCGGGCAGCGCATTCCCAACCGCCTCTTCTGGGCCTTCGACAAAGAGGCGGACGGCGGATGACGCCGTTCCCGCGGCGAGGGCTATACGTAATCACGACGACCGGCGCGCCATCGCCGCAAGCGCTGATCGCCGGCGTAGAGCAAGCCATCCTCGGTGGCGCGGTCGCCGTGCAGTACCGGAACAAGAGCACCGAGCAGGAAAGGCGCAAGGAGGAGGCTGGTCTTCTGCTGGCGCTGTGCCGGCACCATCACGTGCCCCTCATCATCAACGACGACGTCGCGCTGGCCCGTAGCGCCGGAGCCGACGGCGTGCACTTGGGGCGGGACGATTGGGATGCGATCGCCGCGCGGCAGGTACTGGGTCCCACCGCAACCATAGGGGTGTCGTGCTACAATGTGCCGGAGTTGGCACTTCGCGCCCAGCACGCAGGAGCCGACTATGTGGCCTTCGGCCGTTTCTTCCCCTCCCGTACCAAGCCTAACGCCGTCCAGGCGACCCTGGGCATGCTTACACGGGTGCGGCCGGCGCTGGTGCTGCCGGTGGTTGCGATCGGGGGAGTCACTCCGGAAAATGGCCGCGCCGTGCTGGCAGCCGGTGCCGACCTGCTTGCGGTGATCGATGGCGTATTGGGCCAGGCCGATCCGCAGGCGGCGGCACGTGGCTATGCGGACCTGTTCGCCGCCCAGAACTGTTGAAACGAGAGTGTAACGCCGCCGGGCTGGCCGGCGGACTCCGGACCCCGTCGGCGGAAAACATAGACTCGAGGATCCTTGCATGTCGCACTCCCATGAGCTCTTCATCGAGGCCCAGAAGTGCATTCCCGGTGGCGTGAACTCCCCCGTGCGCGCCTTCCGGGGGGTGGGCGGTGACCCTATTTTCATCAAGCGTGCAGATGGCGCCTACGTCATCGACGAGGACGATAAGCGCTACGTGGATTACGTGGGCTCGTGGGGTCCGATGGTGCTCGGACACGCCCATCCGGAGGTGATTAAGGCGGTGCAGGAGACCGCCGTGAATGGACTGAGCTTCGGCGCCCCCACGGTGCTGGAAACCGCGATGGCCGAGAAGGTCTGCGCGCTG
>CAYWTP010000289.1:0-4737 GCA_964461215.1 uncultured Ectothiorhodospiraceae bacterium
TCCCGCTCAATGTCGGCCTTGACGGTCGAGATGAAGCGGCGGGTCCGGCCAACCCAACGACCCGCCGTACGGGCGAGCCCCGGCAGCCGTTCAGGCCCCACTACCACCAGGGCCACCACGGCGATGACGACGAGCTCCCAGAATCCGATATCGAACATATGACCCGATCCGGGCCGTCAGGCGATCACGCGCGACCGGGCGGGCACGCACCTGCCCGAGCCCGTCGGCCGTCGTGGCGCCGACCAGCCATGCCGAACGCGGCGTGCGGCCCGCTCAGACCTTGTCCTTGTGCTTGGATGAGACCTCGTCCTTGAAGACCGCGTCCTGCTCTTCGTGCTCGAGCTTGGCCGGCTCCTCGGGCTTGTCGGACTCCTCACGCATGGCGCTGCGGAAATTCTTGATGGCCCCGCCCAGGTCGCTGCCGATATTGCGCAGCTTTTTGGTGCCGAATATGACGATGACGATCAACAGGATCAGCAGCAGCGATCCGATGGATGTACCTCCCAATCCCATAGTCATGTACCTCTGATGTAGGTCTGCCTAGAGGCGCGCATCGACCGGACCTATCCTTTGGCGCGTCCCGCCTTTTCCTGCAACCCCGAGATCCCGAAACGCCGGTCCAGCTCATCCAACACCGCCTGCGGGCGCAGCCCTTGATGGGCCAGCATTACCAGGGTGTGGAACCACAGATCGGCGGTCTCACACACGATTTCCTCGGCCCGGCCGCCCTTGGCCGCCAGCACGGTCTCCGTAGCCTCTTCGCCGACCTTCTTGAGGATCGCGTCCAGCCCCTTGGCGTAAAGGCTGGCCACATAGGAGGAGTCCGGATCGGCGCTCTTGCGCTCTTCAAGGATCCCGGCCAGCCGCTCCAGCACGTCGCTCATGATCGCTTCACTCGACCGAAGTCTATTTGGCCGGGGCCACATCACAGATGGCGCCAGGAATTCTCGAGCGACCCTTCATCCCTTGGTGTCTCCCTTGCCGGCGTAGATGTCCTCCGGCGCCTTCAGCACCGGCTCCACCGGCACCCAACGCTCTTGCTGCAACTGCTGGTAGAAGCAGCGGTGTCGTCCCGTATGACAGGCAATGCCGCCCACCTGTTCCACCGTCAGCAGAATCACATCGTTATCGCAGTCCAGGCGGACGTCGTGGAGCTTCTGAACGTGGCCGGACTCCTCTCCCTTGCGCCACAGCTTGCTGCGGGAGCGGGACCAGTAGATGGCGCGCCCCTCCTTCACCGTCAGCGCCAGCGATTCCCGGTTCATCCAGGCCATCATCAGCACCTCGCCCGTCCCCAGCTCCTGGGCGATAGCGGGCACCAGCCCGTCCGCGGTCCACTTGATCTCGTCCAGCCAGGCGTCATTCATGGAAAGCGTTCCGGATTTGCCAGCGCAGAGCGCGCATGATACCGAAAACCAACAGCCTAGGCACGGACCGGGCGACATCGGCCAGCGCTTCGTCCAGCATAACTCGATGTCCTTTGTGCCTTCGCGGTGAATACTCTTCTCCTTGCGGCTCGCGCCTCAGGCCTCAAGCCTCTCCCGTCAAGCCCGCTCCCCGAGCTTGACCATCTCCGGGTGCCTCGCCACAATCGCGGCCTACTGCGAATGACTGGGCGAGGAGAACAATGAGCAAACACAGGGTCTGCGTGCTGGGCGGAACCGGCTTCGTGGGCCGCCACGTGGTCCGGCGACTGGCTCGCGACGGTCATGACATCCGGGTGCTGACGCGGCGGCCGGAGAAGCACAAGGACCTGCTGGTGTTGCCCACGCTCGAGCTGGTGGAGAGCAACGTTCATTACGTCTCGGACCTCAGCGAGCACTTCAAGGGCTGCGACGTGGCCATCAATCTGGTGGGCATCCTCAACCCGCGGTCGCGGCAGGGCGGGGAGTTCCGCACCGTTCACGCCGAGCTGCCGGCCAAGGTGGTTGAGGCGTGCCGCTTCAACGGCATCCGCCGCCTGCTGCACATGAGTGCTCTGAACGCCGACCCCGGTGGCCCCAGCGAGTACCTGCGCAGCAAGAGCCGGGGCGAAGAGGCTGCCCACCAGGCGGCGCGGGAAGGCTTACATGTGACCAGCTTCCGGCCCTCGGTCATCTTCGGGCCCGAAGACGGCTTCTTCAATCTATTCGCCGGCCTGCTGAGCCTCGCGCCCGTGCTGCCTCTGGCCTGTCCCGAAGCCCGTTTTGCCCCTGTCTACGTAGGCGACGTGGCCGAGGCTATGGTCCGGTCCATGGACGACCCCGATACCTTCGGCCAGCGCTACGACCTGTGCGGTCCCCACGCCTACAGCCTGCGCGAGCTGGTGCAGTATACCGCCCGGGCAATGGGCTGCCGGCGTCTGGTCGTGGGCCTGAGTGACGGCGCCTCGCGCCTGCAGGCCCGGCTCATGGAGCTGGCTCCGGGCAAGCCCTTCACCCGGGACAACTACCTGTCGATGCAGGTAGACAGCGTCTGCAAGGAGAACGGCCTGGAGCGCCTGGGTGTCGCGCCGACCGGCATCGATGCGGTGGTCCCGGCCTACCTCGGCCGTCAGGGCAAGGCCCGCCGCTACAGCGGCATGCGTAGCGTGGCCGGACGCGGCTGAACTTCACCATGGAGTGCTACCAGGTCGGGGGGGCGGTGCGCGACCGCCTGCTGGGCCGGACGGTGGTGGAGCGGGATTGGGTGGTCGTTGGGGCCAGTCCCAAGGAGATGCGCGCCCTGGGCTACAAGGCGGTGGGAAAGGACTTCCCGGTGTTCCTGCATCCCCGGACCAGGGAGGAGTATGCCCTGGCCCGTACCGAGCGCAAGACCGCGCCCGGGTACAAGGGGTTCGTCTTTCATACCAGCCCGGACATTACCCTGGAGGAAGACCTGCTGCGCCGGGACCTGACCATCAACGCCATGGCGCAGGATGAGTCTGGCGCCGTGATCGATCCGTTTCACGGGCGCGAGGATCTGGCGGCCGGCATCCTGCGCCACGTCTCATCCGCCTTCGCCGAAGATCCGGTGCGCATTCTGCGGGTGGCCCGCTTCGCTGCCCGTTTCGACTTCGAGGTGGCCGCCGAGACCATGGCCCTGATGCAGGGCATGGTTGCTGCGGGCGAAGTGGATGCTCTGACAGTCGAGCGGGTGTGGGCGGAGCTGGAGAAGGCCCTCGGCGAAGCGTATCCGGTGCGCTTCTTCGAGGTGCTGAGGGACTGCGGCGCCCTGGCCCGTCTGATTCCCGAGCTGGACCGCCTTTGGGGCGTGCCCCAGTCGCCGGAATCCCATCCGGAGGTGGACACAGGGATGCACGTGATGCTGGTGCTCGAACAGTCGGCCCGCCTCTCGCCGCTGGCACGGGTGCGCTTTGCAGCCCTCACCCACGATCTGGGCAAGGGGTCGACGCCACCGGCCGAGTGGCCCCGCCATCGCGGCCACGAGGAGCGCAGCGTGGGGCTGGTACAGGACCTGTGCCGGCGCTACCGGGTACCGAACGCATATCGGGAGCTGGCACTGCTGACCGCCCGTTACCATGGTCGCTGCCACGATGCGCTGGCCCTGGATCCGGCGGGGCTGCTGGACCTGCTGCTCGCCGTAGATGCGCTGCGCCGATCCGAACGCTTCGAGGAATTCCTGCTGGCCTGCGAGGCCGATTTTCGCGGCCGTCCCGGCTACGAGAGCCAACCCTATCCCCAGGTCGCCCGGCTGCGGGCCGCCCTGGCTGCCGCGGCCGGGGTAGATCCGCGTCCCCTGGCAGCCCGGGGATTGACGGGCAAAGCGATGGCCGCGGCGCTGGCCGATCAGCGGCGCGAGGCCATCGGCCGCGCCCTGGCCGACCGGCGGGACCCTACAGGTTGACGCTGTCGTTTATGCCGATGTCACGCCTGGCCGAGACGATGCTCACCGTAAAACCGGCCACCACGTCCACCAGGGACATCAGCATCAGGATGAAGAAGGTCGAGGTGCCGGCGTTGCCCAGGTCAGGAACTCCACCAGGAAGGCGATGAAGACCAGGGTCGAGTGAGAAGGGGGGGTGCACTCAACAGGGCCATGGGACTCTCCGGGTTTGGTGGTCAAAGGGTACGGGAGCGATTGTCGCAACTCAAGAATCCACAGGCCTCAGGCGTGATTGCTGAGGCCTGAGGCGGTGGGGCAAGGTGGCTGGAGCCCGTCCTTCGCCACCGCCGCCACCAATCAGTGATGGGTGCGCGGCGTTCTGAGGGCGCGCGAGGGCTCCTCGACCACCAGTCCCCGGCGCACCCGCTTGCCGATGAGCAGACACGCACTGGAGAAGGCGGTCTCGGCTTCCTGGGCCGACCAGTCCCAGTCAGACGGGCTGGCGTTTTCCTGAGAGTGCCAGTGGGCCGTGACGTAAATCTCGCCGAGCTTGAGCTCCACGGCCCAGTCGTGCCAAGTCACGTCCGGTGCCTCGTCCTCCACGTATTCCTGCCCGACCAAGCGGCAGTGGTTATCGCTCTGCTCGTCCACGGCGGTAATCTCGGACACGATCAAGGAGCGGTCCACGCAGCTTTCCCAGCCCGTGTGCACGGTGTCGGCCGAAGAGAACAGAGCATAGATGATGGCCTCCGGGGTCAGCGTAATCGTCAGCGGGGTATCCCAATCCGGCTCCCCGTTCGTCGCGTCTATGGTCATGGTCTTCTCCCCGAGGTCAGTCGACATTCCTGGCGTGCCGGGAGATGCCGAAATAACGCATTATACGGCCAGATGCCGCCCCCGGGTCAGGCAGTGGCGCTGGGTATAGGCCAGACT
>CAYWTP010000290.1:0-4729 GCA_964461215.1 uncultured Ectothiorhodospiraceae bacterium
GCGGTGCTGATGTTCCCCATCGCGCTGGCGGCGTCCCATAGCCTGGGTGTGAGCTTCATGCCCTTCGCCGTTACCATCATGGTCGCCGCCTCGGCCAGCTTCGCCACCCCCATCGGCTACCAGACCAACCTGATGGTCTACGGCCCCGGCGGCTACCGCTTTACCGATTATCTGCGCATCGGCGTGCCCCTGACCCTGCTGGTCGGCGCCACTACCTTGGTGGTGGTGCCCCTGATGTGGCCCTTCTGAAAGTAGAAGTAGAAGGCCGCCCGAAGGCGGCCCTGGTGACGGGTTTCATTGCCAGTGCTCAGCGCCCCTTCACGAGCCGAAACGAGGCGGAGGATTCCAAAGGTGGTGCCGGCTCGGCCTCGTCGGCCGCCGGACTGGTTTCATCATACATGTCCGGGGCGCGGTCCACGTGGTAGAGAACGGCGATCACACCGATCGTGGCCAGCAGCAGATACTGCGGCCCGAA
The DNA here is from genome assembly GCA_964461215.1 of uncultured Ectothiorhodospiraceae bacterium. Lineage (GTDB taxonomy): Bacteria > Pseudomonadota > Gammaproteobacteria > JAABTG01 > JAABTG01 > CAYWTP01. Next base: position 476 of record CAYWTP010000290.1, read on the forward strand.
CAGCCAGAACACCATCGGCACGGACAGATAGTAGGCGCGCATGCCGAAGCTGTAATAGCTTCCGCCTCGGTTGAGCAGCCGTGCCACGTAGGCCGGTGACGGCGAGTGCTGGCTGTGGCCGCGGGCGTTGACCAGATAGCCCACGTGGTTGTACATGCGCACGGCCAGCGAGAAGCAGAAGAAGGCCCAGAAGAAGTCCACCAGCAGTGGCAGCAGCTTCAGCCCCCAAAGCAGATTCTCCGTGGATGTACCCACTCCCGTGTTGCCGCCCAGCAGGCCGCCCAGGGTGTCGCCCTTGGAGCTGAGATTCAGGACGCCGATGGTCAGCAGGATGGCGGTAGAGGCAAGAAAGGTCGCGGCCATGGTGGAGTTGCGCAGGGTCTGGACGGCCAGCAGATCCTTGTCCGTTGCCGCTCCCATGATTCTGGCCACCCAGACTTCACGGGCACGGCCGTTGACGGCCTGGATGCTGTAGTATGGATTGCGCGCCAGGCGCGAGCGCAGATAAAGGTGGTAGGCCAACACGATGGTAGCGGAGACGAAGAAGCAGATGGCCTCCAGTGGCAGCGAGTCGGTAATGTGAAAGTGAATCATCGCAATACTCGGAGTGTGTGAGAGTCAGGCGGACGCGGCGGAGGTGCTGGTGTGCTCGGCGCGGGCGTGCCAGCGGTCGGCCTGCCGGGGGTCGGGAGTGACGCCCATGCGTCCGTCCCGATAGACCTTGGACAGGGTCTCCATCGCCACCGTGTTCCCAGCCTCGGCCGAAGTCTTCAGCCAGTGGAGAGCCTTGGCGTCGTCGCGCTTGACTCCCCAGTTGCCGGTGCTGTAGAGCTCTGCAAGCTGGTACTGCGCCACCGGGTCGCCGGATTGTGCCTGGTCGCGCAGGCGGCTGATGCGCACACCCGCGGGCGCCCCATGCCCCAGGGCCTCCCAGACTGCGGCGGCCAGCCCGAGGCTCGGCGAATCCATGCGGCGGGCTTCCGCCGCCAGGCTGTTTTCGCCGTGCCGGGCATCGGCCACGCTCGCCTGCTCCTGGCTGGTCAGGTCGCGCAGTGCCGCCTGTGCCTGTGCCTCACCCTGATCGGCCGCCTTGCGCAGCCAGTCGCGGGCCTGGTCCGTCTTGCCGTCCGCGAGCAGCGCTTTGCCCAGGCGGGCCTGGGCATGGGCGTTGCCAGCGGCGGCGGCCCGGCTCCACCACTGCTCGGCGGTGGTCGTATCGGGGGCCGTGCCCTGGCCTTGCGCGTAGGCGTCGCCCACGGCATCGGCCGCATAGGCGTCGCCGCCCTTGGCGGCGGCCTTGAGCCAGTACAGCCCGGCGTGAGGATCGGCGTCCAGCCCGTAGCGCCCGTCGCGGTAGGCCAGACCAAGCTGGGCCTGGGCGCCGGCGTCGCCGGAATTCGCCAGGCGGCTCAGCCACGCCACCTCCTGGTCATTGGAAAGGCCGGCATGGCTGACGGCGATCAGGCCGGCCACCCCCGCGGCTACCAGCAGCGGCGCCAGCCAGGAGGTGGAGATTACCGCCGGGCGGCGGCGGGTGTGGCTGGCGAGAAACGGGCTCGGCTCGACCGAAAACATCTTTCTGGCAAAATGGGGCATGGTTTGACTCACGGCGTACTCCGTCGCAGAAGAAAGTGGGTTACGTGTTCCTAAAGCCGTTTGCATCATCCATGCCATTGTCGCAGGGCGAATTGTGAGTCCATGAATCAGATAGTTACGCGCGCTTCGGAAGGCAATCCGGCCGGGCCTACGCCCCCGTTACCTACGCACCCCGTAGTAACCTCCGCGTTTTGTAGGTTGATGGCTTGGCTTCATCTGAACCGGCTGCAGCGCAAGGTGCTGCTGGTGATCCTGATCATCGTGGTGGTCCCGATGGTGACCACCGGGGCACTGTCCGCGTCGTGGATAGCCGGGCGCATGGATGACACCATCGAAGATTGGATCCGGGAGGCGGCCCAGGTGAATCAGAACTGGCTTGCCACTCTGCACCGCAACGGCCAGCTCCTGGCTGACGCCCTGGAGGAGGTGAACCACGCGGGAGTGACCGTGCGTCCTGGGCACTCACCCATCCCGGCACGGATCCAGCCGCTGGCCCGCGAGCTGGGGATCTCGCTGGTCCAGGTCTACGACCGTGACAGCCACCTGGTCTATTCCTCGCAGCCGGTTACGCTGGCGCCCGACTGGGAGCCCGGCCAGTCCTCGGCCGTCGTCAAGGCCACCCGTGGCGACAGCGAGATGCTGGCGGCGGTTACCATCGTGCCGGTGCCGCGCCAGGGCGCTACGCGCTATCACCTCATCCTGGGGAGCCTGTTCGACAAGGTCCTGCTGCAACACTTCGGCAAGATGACGGGGCTGAAGACCCGGCTCTTCTACCCGCGCGAGGGGGATTTCGCCAAAGGCTTCTCCGACGAGAGCCGCCCCCTGAAGCTGCGGCTATCTCCTTCGGCCTACGCCCAGCTCAAGGACAAGCAGGAGGTCTACAGCAAGGAGGCCGAGAGCGGCCAGTACTGGGGGCTCTATACGCCGGTGGTCGATTCCGGGGGGCGGGTGGAGGCGGTGCTGTTCAGCGGCCTCGCCCACAAAGGCAGCAACGAGTTCCTCACCGACCAGGTGACCCTTTCCCTGGCCATCATCCTGCTCGGCACGCTGCTGGCCAGCGTCATGGGACTGGTGCTCAGCCGCCTGGTGGTGCGTCCGGTCGAGTACCTGCGCGACGGTGTGCTCAAGGTGGCCGCCCAGGACTTTCGCGCCACCATGCCGATCAAGTCCCAGGACGAGCTGGGCGACCTGGCCCGGGCCTTCAACACCATGGCGGCGACCCTGCGCGAGGCTCGCGACGAGCAGCGCCGGGAGTTCCAGCGCGACAAGATCACCGCCCTCGGTGAGCTGTCCCTGGCGATGGCCCACGAAATCCGAAATCCCATCGGCGCCATCAGCACCGCCGCCAAGCTGCTACAGAGATCCGATGAGACCGGCAAGCGCGGTGAGCTGTGCCGCATCATCCACGAGGAGAGCCAGCGCCTGGATCAGCTACTGAAGGACTTCCAGCAGCTCGCCCGTCACCGCAAGCCGGTGTTCGTGCTCGTCGATCCGACGCAGCCCCTGGAAGAGGCCCTTGCGGTCATGCTGGCCGGACGAGACGACATCAGCGTGGAGCGGGCCTTCGCGCATGCCGGGCGCCGGGTGCAGGCGGATTCGGGGCTGCTGCGCCAGGCCTGGATGAACCTGGTGCGCAATGCCTTGGAGGCCATGGGGCCGGGACCCGGCGTGCTGCGGGTGGGCTCCCAGGTGGAAGGGCGCGAGCTGAGTATCTACCTGCACGACAGCGGTCCCGGCGTGCCGCTGGAGACGGTGACCCGGCTGTTCGAGCCATTCTATTCCACCAAGGAGCAGGGCAGCGGCCTGGGGCTGACCATTGCCAGCACCCTGGTCGAGGCCAGCGGCGCCCACCTGGAGCTGGTGCCGGGCGACTGGCAAGGCGCACGCTTCGCCATGCGCATGCCGCTGGGCGTGGAGGAGGGCTGATGGCCCGCACGGTTCTGGTCGTTGATGATGAGCGCAACATGCGCATGGTCATGCGCATGGCCCTGGAGGATGCCGCCTACCGGGTCCTGGAGGCTGAGCGGGCCGAGGAGGCCGCCGGGCTACTCAAGGATCCGGACCTGGACGTGGTGCTTACCGATCTGAAGATGCCGGGCATGAGCGGCGAGGAGTTCGTCGTCCGCTGCCGCCAGGAGCGCCCGGAGCTGCCGGTGATCGTGATCACCGCCTACGGCTCCATCCGCTCGGCCATCGACTGCATCAAGGCGGGCGCGGCCAACTACATCACCAAGCCCTTCGAGCCGGAGGACCTGCAGCTGGCGGTAGGCGGTGCCGTGCGCCTGCACGACCTGCTGCGAGAGAACCTGCAGCTTCACGCCGCCGTCAGCGGCGCGCGTCCCAGCCGCCGCCTGGTGGGAGAGAGCCCCGCCATGCGCCGTCTCCAGGAGCACATCGACCGGGTCGCTCCCTATAAGACCAATGTGCTCATCACCGGGGAGAGCGGCACCGGCAAGGAGGCGGTAGCCCGCTGCATCCACGAGCGCGGGCCGCGCTCCGAGCAGCCCTGGGTGGCGATCAACTGTTCGGCCATCCCCCGGGATCTGATGGAGAGCGAGCTCTTCGGCTACGTCAAGGGCGCGTTCACCGGCGCGATCCAGAACCGCATGGGTCGGCTGGAACAGGCCAACGGCGGCACCCTGTTCCTGGACGAGATCG
>CAYWTP010000291.1:0-4719 GCA_964461215.1 uncultured Ectothiorhodospiraceae bacterium
ACATGGCAACCTCCTCTCAGGTCGCTAGAATGGCCAGGCTTGTCCTGGCGCACCAGAGGCACAAAGGTAAGGCATAGTGATGACTTACATGTGTCACCCTTCACACTTCACTTCGTCCTTGTGCCTTTGTGGTTAATCAGCTCGGCTCCCTTCTTCTCAGGAGCGCGCGCACCCGCTCCAGATCCTCCGCCGTGTCCACCCCGGGGCCCGGGGGTTCGACAGCCTCTGCCACGTGGATGCGGTGGCCTCCGTAAAGCGCCCGCAGCTGCTCCAGGGATTCGGCCAGCTCAAGGTTGCACGGGGCATGGGTCGCATAGAACTTGAGGTACGAAACCCGGTACGCGTATACACCGATGTGCCGGTAGTGCAACGAGTCCCTGGGCAGGGCCTGGACATCGGCCATGAACTCGTCGCGGTGCCAGGGTATGGGGGCTCGGCTGAAGTACAGGGCGAAGCCACGGTGGTCCAGCACCACCTTCACCACGTGGGGATCGAACAGCTCCTCCCGGGTGGTGATGCGCCTGCAGAGCGTAGCTACCTCGGCCTCCGGGTGGGACTCGAGACTGGCCGCCACCTGCCGTATCAGGGCGGCCGGCAGCAGGGGCTCGTCGCCCTGCACGTTGACGATGATGCGCTCGTCGGGCTCGGCGAGCCGGGTTACCACCTCTGCCAGGCGGTCGGTGCCCGTGCGATGCTCGGCGGATGTGATCTGGACCGGAGCCCCGAAGCCGGCACAGACCTCGGCCACCCGGGGGTCATCAGTGGCGACCAGCACGGCCTCCGCGCTGCTGGCCAGCGCCCGCTCATACACGTGCTGGACCATGGGCTTGCCGGCGATGTCCTGCAGGACCTTGGCCGGCAGCCGGCTGGAGGCGTAGCGGGCCGGGATGATGACCCGGAAGGTCAACCGCGCTGCTCGTCAGGCCCTAGCTGGCGGGCCTCCTCCTCAAGCATGACCGGGATGTCGTCGCGAATGGGGTAAGCCAGCCGGCAGCCGTAGCAGGTGAGCTCCTGCTCCTCCTTCTTGTAAGCCAGCGGCCCCTTGCAGCTCGGACAGACCAGGATATCAAGCAGATTCTTGTCCATGGGAATTCCTTTGTAGCAGTGTCAGGAGGCGGCCGCCGAAGTGGGGCGGCAGATCGGCCTCGATGGGAATATACCAGTGATGCTCCAGTGCGAAAGACGTGCACTTGACCGCGTCCTTCTCCGTCATCAGAACCGGCCGGGAATCGCCGAAGTCCAGATCCTCCGGGGCGTAGGCGTGATGGTCGGGAAACGGATGCTCCACCACCGTCAGCCCGAGGCGGCGAAGCTGCGAGAAGAACCGGCCGGGGTTACCGATGCCGGCCACGGCGTGCACCGGATCGCCGGTAAAGGCTTCAAAGCTCCGCTGCCTCGTCTCGTCGCGCAGGCTGCGCGGGGCGCCGGGCAGATAGGCCATCGCGAACTCACCGCGCCGGGAAGTGCCGCTGGCGACCACCAAGTCGACATAGCGCAGGCGTCCGGCCGGCTCGCGAAGCGGGCCCGCAGGCAGACACCGGCCGCTGCCCAGGCGACGCTGTCCGTCGATCACCGCAATCTCAATGTCCCGTCCGAGAGCGTAGTGCTGCAAGCCGTCGTCGGCCACGATGATATCGCACCGGCTGTGGGCCAGCAGGCCCCTGGCGGCATCCACCCGGGCCGGCGCCGCCGCCACCGGACATCCCGAGCGGCGGGCCAGCAGCACCGGCTCGTCCCCTACGGCACGGGGATCACTGTCGGCTCTGACCTGCTGCGGCCAGTGCCGAGCGCGACCGCCGTAGCCGCGGGTCACGATACCGGGGGTGAAGCCGGCCTGGCGCAGGAACCGGCTGATCCAAATCACCAGTGGTGTCTTGCCAGAGCCGCCCACGGTGATGTTGCCAACCACGATCACCGGCACCGGTAGCCGGGACGGAGCAGCCAGACCCGACTCGTAGGCCAGGCGGCGCAGGACCGCCACCAGACAGTAGAGCCACGACACGGGCGCCAACATCCGAGACGCGACGGAGCGCCCGTACCACATGTTATTAATCCAAGCCTGGCCGGAATTCGCCTGCCGTCGGTTCATGGTCTGAATAGGACCTTGGCCGCAGATGACACGCCCCCTGGACTGGAAAAACCAACATCCTCAGCCGGCCTCTCATTTTGGCGCCTTGTGCGGACCGGGACGTCGGCGTTCTCGGTGGCCGGCCACTGGCAGGCGTCATCCGGGACCGTTTCAGGGACCGTCGTCGCTGGATTTCGCCGTAGCGAAGGTCAGATGCAGCAGGCCGAGCTGGCGCGCGGCGTCCATGGCGGTGATGACGGCCTGATGAGGTGTCTTGCCGTCGGCGCTGATCACGATGGGCGGCGCGTGCATGCCCTCGGTGGCTTTGCGCAGGGCCTGCATCAGGGTTCGAAGCTGGGTGTTCACCAGCTGGCGCCCCTCCATGTAGTAGCGGCCCTGAGCGTCGATGGCGATCTCCACCGACCTGTCCTTTTGCTCCTGCTTCTCGGCACTCGATTCGGGCAAGTCTATCTTGATCTGGGCATGACGGCTGAATGTCGTCGAGACCATGAAGAAGATCAGCAGCAGAAACACCACGTCGATTAAAGACGTGATATTGATCTCGGGGCTATCGTTGCGCTCGCGGCGAGCGAACTTCATGCGGAGGCCCCTTCCGGCTCGCGCTCCCGCTCACCCTGGAGCACCTCGACCATCTTCAGGGCCTCCTGTTCCATGGCAATGACCAGCTCATCCACCCGACCCCGGAAGTAGCGGAAGAAGACCAGACTGGGGATTGCGATACACAATCCCGTCACGGTAGTAATCAACGCCTCCGAGATCCCTGCAGCCAGCACGCTGGCGTCTCCGACGCCCTGGGTACTGATCACCGCGAACACCTTGATCATTCCGATGACCGTGCCGAGCAGCCCCAGCAGCGGCGAGATGGCGGCGATGGTACCCAGGGTGTTCAGATACCGTTCCAACTGGTGTACCACCAAACGCCCCGTCTCTTCGATGCTCTCCTTCATAATCTCCCGATCATGGCCGATGTTGACCAGCCCTGCCGCCAGTATCCTCCCCAGAGGTGAGGAGTCCCGCAGCGCCTGCACCCGCTTCTTGTCCAGCTTGCCGCCTCGTGCCCACTGCCACACCTGGCGTACCAGCCCCTTGGGCGTGATCCGCTTTGTCTGGAGGGTCCAGAACCGCTCGGCGACGATCGCCATGGCCACCACCGAGCAGAGCAGGAGCGGCACCATGGTCCAGCCACCCGCCTCGATGAATTCGAGCACCGGTAGTCAACCTCTGGCAGGGGAAATCGGGCCGTAAATGTAACAGAGGCAACACGGTGCGCAAAGTCCGGCTTCCGGCCGCAGGCCGTGGACTGTAGGCTGTAGGCCAGAGGCAACGCGGTGCGAGTTCCAGGCTCGACGGGATTCCACCGGGTCCGCCGCCTCCCAGCCTCCGGAAGCAAGCCTGCGGTCCAAGGTCTACAGCCCGTTCAACATGAGCCACAGACCCCATATCGTTGTTGACATCTCATCCCACGGCTACGGGCACCTGGCCCAGGTCGCGCCGGTGCTGCAAGGGTTGCGCGCACGGCTGCCGGCGGTGCGGCTCACCGTGCGCAGCAGCCTGCCGACCGCCGTGCTCAAAGCCCGGCTGCCGGAAGGGGTGGACTTGGTGACGGCGTCCCTGGACCCGGGCATGGTGATGGCCTCGGCCCTGGAAGTGCTCGCCGAGGAGAGCCACCGGGCCTACCTGCGCTTTCACCGCGGCTGGGACGCCACGGTCGCACGCCAGGCCGCCGCGCTGGCGGCGCTGGCGCCCGATCTGGTGCTTGCGGACGTCCCGTACCTCAGCCTGGCGGCTGCGGCGATGGCCGGGATCCCTGCCGTCGCGATGTGCTCTCTGAGCTGGGCCGACATCTACCACCACTACTGCGGCATGCTTCCCGGCGCAGGAGCGGTTGAGGCGCAGATCCGTCACGCTTACTCCCAGGCTGCGGCGTTTATTCAGCTCACGCCGCACATGCCCATGGAGGACCTGCCACGCCGGCTGCCCATAGGCTCCGTGGCCCGGATAGGAAGCAGCCACCGCCGCGCCATCGACCAGCGGATGGGGCTTGCGCCTTCGACCCGCGCGGTCCTCATCGGGCTGGGCGGCATCGCCACCCGGCTACCCATGGAACGCTGGCCCCGCACTCCGGGGCTGTGCTGGGTGATTCCCTCGCAATGGGGGGTGCAGCGTGATGACTGCGTGGAGCTGGGATCGCTCGGGCTGGACGTCATCGACGTGCTGTGTTCCTGCGACGCCGTGCTGACCAAGCCGGGCTACGGGACCTTCGTCGAGGCCGCCTGCAACGGGATCCCCGTGCTCTACGCCGAACGGAGCGACTGGCCGGAAACGCCTTACCTGGTGGATTGGCTGCAGCGCCACGCCGGGTGCCGCGCCGTTAGCCGGGAAGACCTGCACGCCGGGCGGCTGGGAGAAGCCCTGGAGGCACTCCTGTCCCAGGAGCCCATGCCACCGGCTCCGGCCACCGGAGCGGCCGAGGCGGTCGAGTACCTGCATGATTGCCTGCTGGCAACCTAAGCCTGGTTCATAGGGAGGATCTTTAGGCCACGGCGTCCATGTGAGGTCCGCAGGACACGCCGTAAACACCCTCGGCGCTACGCCTTCTGCGCTGCGCACTCCCTGCTACGCTTGAAGTC
>CAYWTP010000292.1:0-4709 GCA_964461215.1 uncultured Ectothiorhodospiraceae bacterium
GCCGACGGCCGGCCACGTACGCTATGAGGGCAAGGAAGGTGAACAGCGCGGACAAGCTCGTCATGCGCTGTACCACGTACAGCACCGGGCTGAGGTTAATGGGGCTCAGCAGCCAGGCGGTTGCCACGGCCAGGGCCAGCCATCGGCGCCTGGCCGGCGCCCAGACCGAGATCACACCCCGATCGGCGGCTGCGGCCATCAGCAGCCCCGCCAGCACGTAGATGCAGACGCCGCTGAGCAGGTGTATGAAGAGATTGGTCAGCTTGAAGTAAAACGGGTCGAAGCCCGCGAAGTAGTAGTTGACGGCAAAGCTCAGCATGGCGACCGGACGTTTGAGTGGACCGGCGTTGCCCGACATGGCGGCCTGAACCAGCTCCGGGATGCTCCACCCCTTGAGCCGTAGGGCACCGTTCTGCAGCAGATTCACCTGGTCATCGAACATGAAGGAGCCGCCGAGACCGGGTGCATACACCGCCGCCGTGAGCACCAGAATGGCGGACAGAGCAATCCACCGGGTCATCGGCCTCACCGCCACGAGCCCTCTTCCTTGCGCCGGAATCCGGGGCCGCCGGCAGTGCTGGTCAACCGTCCGCTCCGGTGATAGCCTAGCCCGCCAACGTACCCGGGATCCGCGCACCGCGTACCGCGCGCCGAGCCGGCGAGACCCGCGGCGCGGCCGCGCCGGCTGGATTGCTCACGGCTTGATTCGATGAACCGCTCCGGCAGTCCTCTGTCAGCAGCCATGACCCGCGCAGGCGCCACCCGCAGGCTTGTCCCGACGGCGGTCGCGTCGGCATGTGTCCTGCTGTTCGCCCCCATTGCGGCTCTCTACATCTACCTTTGCTATCGACACGCATTCACCGGCGTCATCTCCGACTCGGCGGTCTACGCGCTGCTGGCCGATCACTTCACGATGCTTGCCGGTTCCGACCGGGGCCTGGCCGCCTTTCTGCTTGCGCACTATCCTTTTCCGCCCCTGTACCCCATGGCCCTGGGGGTGCTCGGTGGCGGCAGCCACAATCCCGAGCTGACCTACGTCGCTTCCGGGCTGTTCCTTCTGGCTGGAATCGGCACATACGCGTGGTGGGTTAAGGGTGAGAGCCGATCTACGGGGTTCGCGGTCGCATTGGCGCTCACCTTCGCCCTGCTTCCCATCACCATCCTCCACCTGGTGGTGCTCCTCAGTGAGCACCTCTATGTATTCCTGACCCTGCTGGCGCTCGCCGCGTATGGCCGCGCCGCGCAGCAGCATTCCTGGCTCCTGGCCGCCGGGCTGTCGGCGGGACTCGCTGCGGTCACCCGCAGCATCGGCTTCACCCTGGTCCTGCCGCTGTGCGCGCTGATCCTTGTGCGCCACCGCAACCGCGCCGGGCTCTTAGCGGCACTGGCTGCAATCACGCCGATGCTTGCATGGTCCGCGTACACTCACGTCGCGGGCTTCGGTGTGGACTACCTGCATATATTGATGGCCAAGACCGGCGGCAACCCGATCTCGGATCTCGCCGCTCGGGCATGGACCAACCTCTACGTGCTCTGGGCCTACTGGGTGAAGAGCTTCGATATAAGCCTCACGCTGCATGCTCGCTGGACGGCCAGTGCACTGCTGGTGCTGGCCGGCATCGGCTTTCTGGAGAGCCTGAAAGCCGGGCGTTTGGACGCGCTGTATCTGCTGCTCTACCTGGGGGTCATCGTGGTCTGGCCGTACCCCGACCAGGACCATCGCTTTCTGTTCCCGGTGTTTCCCCTCCTGCTCTGGCATGGCGCTCAGGGCGCCCGCAGCATCGGACACCACCTGGGGCAGGCGCGGCTGGAGAAGCTGCTCCCCGGCTCGTTCATCGTCATCGCGGCCGTCCTGTCTATCCCCAGCTGGCACGATATGTACTGGCGCTTCGGCGAAGGCAGCGCTTCCGATCTGGCCGACTATGCCCGCACACCGGAATGGCTGCTGGAGCCGGATCCCCGCAAGGCCAGGGAGACTTCGTTGTTCATGCAGAGGCTGTATGCGTCCATGAAGACGATGCGCAACCGGGTACCCGCGCAAGACTGCGTCTGGGCCGTAGCCCCTCCCTACGTCATGCTGCACGCCGGCTTGCGCAGCCTCGCAACTCCATCGCCGCAAGTCCAGGACGAGGACTTCTACCAGCGCCTAAGGCAATGCCCCTATGTGTTCATGATGGCGGTTTCGAGCACGCCGGACAACGGCTTGCCGCCCATGTATCCGTTTCGCCGGATCCGCGACCACATGCAGGTGCTCGACGTGCGTTACAGCGACCCCGGCAATCCGGCCAGCGCCGTGGCCAGCATGCTGGCCCGGGTCCTGCCCTAAGCCCGCACATTGCGCTGCGCCAATAAACAAAGCACTCCATGCCGCCAGGCATGGAGTGCTTCGATATCGCACCGATGGTGTCTGAGCTACTAGTCGCGGCAGCTCGACGGACGGTACTTGGAGAGCAGGTCGCCGCCGGTGCAGCTCCAGCCCACACGACCGGCAGTGGTGTCGGGCGTAAGCGTCAGCGTAGAATTTGCCGCGTCACCGGGCATGTTGGTCCCGGAGAACGTTACGGTGATGATGCCGACACCGCCAATCCCCACCGAGCGCACGGCGTTGCCGGTGATGCTGGCCGCGAGCGGCAGACCCACCGACGCATTGGTCGAGGGCAGGGCGCCCTTGCTCGCAAAGAATTCGGACACGCCGGTCTTGGCGGCGGAGGCCAGGCTCAAACCTTCCGTCACCCGGGCGCGCACCGTGTAGTCCTGGTAGGCCGGAATAGCGACGGCCGCCAGAATACCGATGATCGCGACCACGATCATGAGCTCGATGAGGGTGAAGCCCTGTTGCATGCGTTTCATATCCATCTCCCTAATGCTTGACTGAAGTTAGTGACTGACAATTGATCGGTGCTGCCCTAGCCAAGACGCAGTGTCGGTTCGTTTGCCCTGCGCTGCGTTCCCGACGGTTAGCGGTTGTCCACCGCGCGGCTTTAGCTATGCAGGAATCTTGCCAACCTCCAACGGAGCCGCCGATCGTGCCCCAGACCCCATTTTTAGCGCCGATTGCGCTCGCCGCCGGCCTGATCAAAGCGTCATCGGCGCCTTCGCGGTGCTGAAATTCAGCAGCAGGTGCTGAATTTCAGCAGGTGCGGACTCTCCTCACTCCAGGCCCAGCTTCTGCAACCGGTAGCGCAGAGCACCGAAGCTGAGCCCGAGCAGCTTGGCTGCCGCCGTCTTGTTGCCGCCCGCCTGGTCCAGCGCCCTGAGGATAGTCTCCTTCTCCACCCGTCCCAGCAGGTCCTCCAGATCCGCGGTCGAGGTATCGGACGGCGCGGGCCGGGTCACGGTCTCGGAGAACGACAGCCCCAGATCCGTCACCTCGATGACCGGCGCCTCGCACAGGGTCATGGCGCGCTCCAGCAGGTTCTCCAGCTCCCGGACGTTGCCGGGGAACGGCTGGCGCTGGAGGGCCGCGACGGCCGCGTCCGACAGGGCGGGCTTGTCCTGCCCGATTCGGGCGGCGAGGCGTGAGAGCACGTGCTCGGCGAGCCGCGGGATGTCCTCGGGACGCTCGCGCAGCGGCGGTACGTGCAGCTCGATGACGTTGATGCGGTAATAGAGATCCTGGCGGAAACGGCCTTGGGCCACCAGAGCACTGAGGTCCTTGTGGGTGGCGCTCAGCAGGCGCACGTCCACGCGCAGCTCCTCCTGGGCCCCCACCGGACGCACCGAGCGCTCCTGGATTGCCCGCAGCAGCTTCACCTGCATATGCAGGGGGAGGTCCGCCACTTCATCCAGGAACAGGGTTCCACCCTCGGCGGCCTGGAACAGGCCCGGCTTGTCGCTGAGGGCTCCTGTGAAGCTCCCCTTGCGGTGCCCGAACAGCTCGCTCTCCATCAGGTCCTCGGGGATCGCGCCGCAGTTCACCGGCACGAACGCCTTGTCGGCCCGGGGCCCCTGCTCATGGATCAAGCGCGCCACCAGCTCCTTGCCGGTGCCGGACTCTCCGCTGACATATACCGGCGCCTGGCTGCGGGCCAGCTTGGCGATCGTGGCCCGGGTCTCCTGGATGGCGTCGGAATCCCCGATCAGCACCCGTTCCGGCTTCGACCGTCCCGCGGACAGCTTCAAGGCCGAGCTCACCAGCTTGCGCAAAACCTGCAGGTCCACGGGCTTGGAGACAAAATCGAAGGCACCGGCCTTGAGTGCCTCAACCGCGGACTCCATGTTGCCGTGCGCCGTGATCACGGCAGCCGGAACCGACCCGTGGTGCTTTTGCATATAGCGCACCAGGTCAATACCGTTACCGTCGGGCAAGCGCATGTCGGTCAGACACAGGTCAAACGTCCTGCGGCCGAGCAGGCCGCGGGCCTGCTCCAGATTTGCGGCCGATTCGCAGGCGATGCCCATGCGACCGAGGGTGATCTCCAGCAGCTCTCGGATGTCGGGCTCGTCGTCGACGATCAGGGCATGGGCTTCACTCATGGCGCAGGCATCAGCTGACGCTTGGGATGAACAAATGTGATGCGGAAGCAGTGCCCGTTATCGGTGCGCCCCAGATGACTCAGGGTCGCCTGGTTGACTTCACACAGCTCCCGCGCGAGATACAGGCCCAGCCCTGTGCCACCCCGCTCGGTGGTGAAGAAGGGCTCGAACAGGTGCAGGCGCGCGTCCTCCGGCACCCCCGGGCCGCTGTCGCACACGTCCAGATACGGACG
>CAYWTP010000293.1:0-4701 GCA_964461215.1 uncultured Ectothiorhodospiraceae bacterium
GTGCTGGCGGCGGCCGCCCTCGTCGTGCTACTCGCCGTTCCGGTGCCCCATCATACGCAGGTCGACGGCGTGCTCTGGCTGCCCGACGACACCGTACTGCGGGCGGGGCAGGCGGGGTTCGTCGAGCAGGTAGCGGCGCAGTCCAACGGCAGGGTGCAGAGCGGCGATGTGGCAGTACGGCTTGCCGATCCGGGTCTCGCGGCGCGCCTCGCGGTGCAGGCCGCCCGCACCGAGGAGGCCCGTATACGCTACGATGCGGTGCGCCTCACCGATCCGGTAGCCGGTGAGCAGCTCGCGCCGGAACTGGCGCGCGAGTCGGCCGAGCTCGACCATCTGCGCGAGCGCGCCGGGCTGCTGGCGGTGCGCAGTCACGCCGCGGGCCATGTCTGGCTGAACGATGTCGATGACCTGCCGGGCCGGTACGTAGCACAGGGTCAGATCCTGGGCTATGTGATTCCACCGAGCGCGCCTCACGTGCGGGCCATTGTCGAGCAGTCGGACGAGGACTTCATCCGGTCCCATACGCGGGCCATCCTGGTCAGAGTGCCGTGCGACCCCGGCCGGAGCTGGCAGGCCAAGGTGGTACGTGAGGTACCGGCGGCATCCACGGAGCTGCCCAGCGCGGCCCTCGGTCAGCAGGGCGGGGGCGGCGTGCCTACCGATCCCCGGGATCAGAGCGGGCGCAAGGCCTTGATCTCGCTCTTCGAATACGAGCTGGCGCTGCCGGCCAACTTCCCCTATCACCTGGCCGGCAGCCGTGCCAGCGTGCGCTTCCAACATCCCGCCGAGCCGGTGGGGTTCCGTCTGTGGCGCGGCGTGCGCCGCCTGTTCCTGGCCCACTTCCATGCCTGAAACCCTGGCTGCCTGGCCTCCCCCCGGTCTGGCGCTGGCGACCCGGATCTTTCCCGAGCGCCAGGATGCGGCGGATACCGCCCTGGACCATTGGCTGGCCGGACGCCTGCTTTCCCTGCCCCGGCGCTTGTCATTGGGCGGCGCCGACCGGCGGTTCCTGGCGCGGGTTGCGCAGATTGCCGGGGATCTGCCGGCACTGGACGACGCGGCCCTGCGCCAGACTGCGCGGCCGCCAGCCCGAGCCTTTCTAAGCCGTGATTCGAGGTTGGGTGCGCGCGCTCTGGCGGCGGTATGCGAGGCGGCCCGCAGGACCGTCGGTCTGCGGGCACATCCACCCCAGGTGCTGGGGGCTTGGATGCTGGTGTGCGGGCGGCTGGTCGAGCTGGACACGGGTGAAGGCAAGACGCTGACCGCGGCGCTGGCGGCGTGCGTGGCCGCCCTTGCGGGGGTGCATACGCACGTGGTCACGGTCAACGACTATCTGGCTGGACGCGATGCACGAACGATGGCTCCGCTGTTCGGCTTTTTCGGCCTGCGCGTTGGAACGGTGCACAGCAAGGTGCCGCAGGAGCGTCGCTCGGCCGAGTATGCCGCGGACATTACCTACTGCACCAACAAGGACCTGGTCTTCGATTACCTGCGTGATCGGGTAAGCGCCGGCGGCGTGCACAGCCTGCCGCAGCTCGCGGTGCGCCGGATCCATGGCGAGCAGCAGGCCACGCAGGCCCTGCGCCTGCGTGGCCTGCACTTCGCCATCGTGGACGAGGCGGACAGCGTCCTTATCGACGAGGCGCGTACCCCGCTGATTCTCTCCAGCGCCAGTGAAGGGGCTTCCGACCAGGAGGTCTACCGCGGGCTGCTGGAGGTGGCGCAACGCCTGGAGCCGGCCCGGGACTACCGTCTGGAAGGACCCTACCGGCTGGTCGAGCTGACCGATGCCGGACGGGCCCGGCTCGACGAGCTGGCCCAGGCGCGGGAGGAACAGGCTGAGCTGTGGCGCATCGCCTGGGTGCGTGAGCACTACGTCGTGCAGGCGCTGCGCGCCCTGCATGTGCTGCTGCGGGATCAGCATTACGTGATCAATGACGGCAAGATCGTCATCGTCGACGAGTTCACGGGGCGCCTGCTGCCGGACCGCAGCTGGGAGCAGGGCCTGCACCAGCTCGTCGAGGCCAAGGAGGGCTGCGCCGTGACGGGTGGCAACCGGACCCTGGCACGCCTGACCTACCAGGTTTTCTTTGCGCGCTACCTGCGCTTGTCCGGCATGAGCGGAACCCTGCACGAGGTGGCGGCCGAGACGGCGTCGGTGTATCGCGTCCCCACGGTGCGCATCGCGCCTCACGGGCCTTGCCGCCGGCGCGAGCTGCCGGCGTTGCTGACGGCGGACAGGGCCGCCAAGGAAGCGGCCGTGGTCCGGGAGGTGCGTGATCGCACGTCCGCCGGGCAGCCGGTATTGGTCGGTACCCGCTCGGTACGTACGTCCCAGGAGCTGAGCGCGGCCCTGGTTGCCGCCGGAATTCCTCACCGTGTCCTCAATGCGCTGCAAAATGCGGACGAGGCCGAGCTGATCGCGATGGCGGGACGTCCCGGCGCCGTGACCGTGGCCACCAACATGGCTGGACGGGGCACGGACATCGTCCTGGATCCGGCGGTGGTGGAGCAGGGGGGGCTGCACGTGATTCTGACCGAATGGCACGAATCGGCGCGCGTCGACCGCCAGCTTTTCGGGCGCTGTGCCCGCCAGGGTGATCCGGGAAGCTGCCGCGCGATCGTGGCGTTGGACGATGAGGTGATCCAGCGCTTCGGCGGCATGCTGGCAAGATGGGTGGCCGCACGTTACGGGATGGATCCGGTACCGCAGGGAGCCGTCCGCCTGTTGCGCCGCGTGGTGCAGCACCGGGCAGAGGCCGCCAATGCCAGGCAGCGCCGGCTTACCATGTGGCATGATCGCCAGATGCGCAGCCAACTAGCCTTTTCCGGGACCCCCGAGTGAGCGCCGCTGCGACCACCGGCGGCCGCGCCTGGCACGCGCTCTGTCTGCTGGGCGCCGTGAGCCTGTCCAGTATGCCGGC
The DNA here is from genome assembly GCA_964461215.1 of uncultured Ectothiorhodospiraceae bacterium. Lineage (GTDB taxonomy): Bacteria > Pseudomonadota > Gammaproteobacteria > JAABTG01 > JAABTG01 > CAYWTP01. The sequence goes on from CAYWTP010000293.1 coordinate 2,925, forward strand.
CTACGCGCAACATCCCGCCTTTGATTGCCTAATAGAGCCCTCGGAGACCATTGATATCCGCAGCCCGGTCACCGGCATCATCGACAAGGTCCATGTGGCGCGCGGCAGTGCGGTTAAGCAGAGGGACCTGCTGGTCAACCTGGAGTCCAGCGTGGAGCAGGCCGCGGCGGATTTGGCCCGTTACAAATCGGAGATGGATGGCGCGATCAAGTCCGCCGAGAGCCGGCTCGAGCACGCCAAGCGCAAGCTCCGGCGCCAGAGCGGCCTGGCAGCCCAGAAGTATGTCTCGGCCCAGGACCAGGAGGACGCGGATGCCGAGCTGCGCATCGCAGAGGCCGACGTACTAAGCGCCCAGGAGAACAAGCAGCTCGCGCGCCTGGAGTATAGCTACGCGGCCAGCCAGCTCGCCCTGCGGCAGATCCACAGCCCCTTCGACGGCGTAGTGGTCGAGCAGTCCCAGTATCCGGGCGAGCTGGCCGAGATCGGGGACAATAAGCCGTCGATCTTGAAGCTCGCCCGTATCGATCCCTTGCGGGTGAAGGTCATCCTGCCGCTGGCCATGTACCCGAAAATGAAGGTAGGCATGCGTGCAGACGTGGTGCCCGAGGCGCCACTGGAGGGCCACTACGAGGCGACCATCGATACCGTGGATCAGGTGATCGACGCCGCCAGCGGTACCTTCCAGGTACGGATGAACCTGCCGAACCCGCAGCGTGCCGTTCCCGGCGGCGTCAAGTGCCGGGTTTCCTTCCCGGCCCTTTAACCCGTCAGTCCCCGCCGTCCGGGGTCACTTCGCCTGCCTCGTCGCTCACCGTGGTATGGCTGTCCAGGCGTGCCACGAGGCGCGCGAGGCTGCCCAGCGAAATCAGATGGGCTTCGATCCACGACAGATAGCCCTGACGAAACAGCTCCACCACCCGGGCGTCGTCGATGCCGCGCAGCTTAACGGGATCCACCACCCACAGACCCTGCAACACCTGCCGTTCGCCGTTGCGTTCAACGTTGATTACCTTGGGTACCAGCAGACCCAGCTCCTTCAGGCGTTCCGCGAAGGCCAGGGTGCGCTCCGCCTCGCGGTGGAAGAGCTTGAGAAACTCCAGCACACCTTTCAGGTATGAGGTCTCGGCGCCGTCGTCCTCGAACAGCATCTCGCCGCCTTCCTCCGAAAGGCCCGCGTAGGACTCGTCGATGCACACGCTGAGCTGGTCTCCGTCGTCGGTGCGTGCCAGCACGAACGGATAGCGGCGCGCGAAGGCGGGCACATAGGTGCCCTCGGCCCAGCGGCCGCCGGTGTCCACCATCAGATTCTCATCATTGCGCAGCCCCACCAGCGCGGCGACGGTAAAGGGGCCATTCTCCTCACCTACGAACACGATGGGATAGTCCCGTGCCGCTGCGGCGAACTCGTCGCTTGCAATGGGTACCGCGTTGGTTCCGGCGGCAAACGCATAATGGCCGGGTACCACTGAGAGGCGAAGCTTGCGGTGGCGCTCCCGGTTCAGGGCAACCGGGCGCTCATAGAACATGATCTCTGCCATGGGATCCTCGTCAAATGTGTATGCGTTGGGCAATGTCTCGTCGCGTGCCGAGTCTACATGGACGCGCCGCCGGGTACTACGGGGTAATGCTGGTGAGGAGGGGGCATTCATAGGCTAGTTCTCAAGCCAGGTACTGAGGTGTCCATGTGAGGTTTGCAGGACCGTTAGCAGCAGGGATGCTGCAATCGAGCCCACAGGGGCGAACCCGGACCGAAGGGCCGGTGGGCGAGCAACGGGAC
>CAYWTP010000294.1:0-4676 GCA_964461215.1 uncultured Ectothiorhodospiraceae bacterium
GACCCGGGCCATCATGCGGGCATTGGCCAGGACCTGGTTCTGGTACTCGTTGAACCCGGGCTCCATGGCCTCCTTGAAGGCTACCGCCTTGGCCGCGATCACGTGCATCAACGGACCCCCTTGGGTCCCGGGGAACACCAGCGAGTTGAGCCTCTTCTCAATCTCCGGATTCGCCTTGGCCAGGATTAGGCCGCCGCGAGGGCCCCGCAGGGTCTTGTGGGTCGTGGTGGTGGTCACGTCCGCGATCTGCACCGGGCTGGGATAGACCCCGCAGGCGATAAGGCCGGCCACGTGGGCCATGTCCACGAACAGGTACGCGCCCACGCGATCCGCAATCTCCCGGAAGCGTTGCCAGTCCACGACGCGTGAGTAGGCCGAGAACCCTGCCACAACCATCTTGGGACGGTGCTCCAGGGCCAGACGCTCAACCTCATCGTAGTCGATCTCGCCGGTGTCCGGGTTCAGGCCGTACTGCACCGCGTGGTAGATCCTGCCGGAAAAATTGGGCTTGGCGCCGTGGGTCAGATGTCCACCCGCGTCCAGGCTCATACCCAGGATGGTATCGCCCGGCTGTACCAGAGCCATGTACACCGCGGCGTTGGCCTGCGAGCCGGAGTGGGGCTGGACGTTGGCGTAGTCGGCGCCGAACAGAGTCTTGACCCGGTCGATGGCCAAGCGCTCGGCCACGTCCACATACTCGCACCCGCCGTAGTAGCGCCGCCCGGGATAGCCTTCGGCGTACTTGTTGGTCAGCACCGAGCCCTGGGCCTCGAGGACGCGGGGACTGGCGTAGTTCTCCGAGGCAATGAGCTCGATGTGCTCTTCCTGGCGCCTCGCCTCGCCCTGGATGGCGGTCCACAGCTCGTCGTCGAACCCGGCAATGGTCATGTCGCTGCTAAACATCGGTGTCCTCGGGCAGGGGAGGGCCGGCGCCGGGAAAGGCGGCGCCCGCAACATCAAAGACTGCTTAGCTTAACAGACTCGACGGCGCGTTGCATCGCTCGCCTGCCCGTGCGCTTTAGGTGGAGCACTCCAAATATCAATAAATTGAGAGGAAGTCTTCAAGCTGATTCGTGGCTCAGACAGCGCTGCGGCTGGAGTTGATGAAGGCTTGTACCACGCCGGTCCAGGCCTTCGCCAGGTTGACGCGGCTGTAACCCCCTCCGCCCATGGCCACGACCCGGCCGTGGCCGAATTCGTCGGCCAGGGCACACAGGCGGGCGGCGGCGTGGGCGTGGCCGGTGGCCGAGAAGCGCAGGTGGGTGAGCGGATCGCCGGCCACGCTGTCGGCGCCGCACTGGAACAGAATGATCTGCGGCTGGTACGTACGCAGGTGGGCCTCGACACGCTCCCAGGCTTGGCGGAACTGCGTGTCTCCGGCCATGGGCGCCATGGGTAGATTGAGCTTGGTGCCGGCGGCCGCCCCGCGGCCGGTCTCGTCCTCGAAGCCGGTGCCCGGATAGAGGAGCTGGCCGTCCTCGTGAATGTCGGCCAGCACCAGCCTGGGCTCTTCTTCGAAGTCGTAGAACACACCGTCGCCATGATGCGCGTCGATGTCCACGTAGGCCACGCGATTCAGGGCGTAGACGTCGAGCAGGGTCTGGATGGCAACCCCGCAGTCGTTGAGCACGCAGAACCCGGCGGCTGAGCTGCGGCGTGCATGGTGCAGGCCCGCGATGGGTACGAAGGCACGGCGGCACTCACCCGCCATCACCTTGCTTACCGCGTCCAGGGTGGTACCGACCACATAGGCCGCCGCCTCGTAGATGCCGGGGAATGCCGGGGTGTCGCCGTAGTCCAGGTAGCCGCGGCCGGTGCGGGACTGGTCGATGACCCGGTCCACGTAGGCCGGGGTGTGGAACCGCTCGATGGCGGCGCGCTCGGCCATCACCGGGGCGCACACGCATACCTGCTTGTCCAGCGCCAGCCGCTGGGCCTCGCGCCAGAAGGCGTCCAGCCGGTCCGGCCCGAACGGATGCCCCTGGCCGAAGCCGTAGCGGGCCAGATCCTCCCCGTAGTGGAGACAGACGGCATTGCGCATGGGAGCAAGCATAGCCAAAGATCGGGTCGCTCGGGAATGCGCTCAGTGCAACTCGCCGGTCCCGGCGCCACGTTCGGCGACATCTACGAGGACACCGGGGTCGAAGAGTAAGGACCCAGGGTGCGGCCGAGCGTGCGCGGCCTACTGGGAGGGGGTGGGGCCGAGGTCATCCGCGCAGTACGAGGCCTGCACGTTGCAGCAGGCGGCATGGGCCTCACAGAAGCCTATGGCCTTCTCGCGGGCCTCGTGCAGACTGCTGCCCCAGGACCAGCCGGCGGCTCCTTTCTCGCCGGTCGCGAAGGCCAGGCAGTCGTTGGTCCAGATCTGCACCTTGCAGCCCTTGTCCCGCTCACGGCAGCCCTCCAGGGCGGCGTCCTCGGCGTCCTTTCGGCTCTGGTAGCCCTGGGCTTCTCCCCAGCCATCGTTGTCGCCCACGGCGATCGCCGCGAAGTAGAGCCCGGCGCCTTTCCCGGCGCGCTTCGGTTCCGTGATCGGGGCATGCTGCTTGCGCCGGCACTCCTCCAGCTTTGCCTGGGCTTTTGCGAGTGCCGCCTCTTTGCGCGCCTGCTCCGCGGCCCGCCGTTGCGCCTCTTCGCGCGCGGACTGCTCGCGGGCCCGGCGCTCTCGCGCAGCCTCGGCCTCACGGCGCATCCTGTCCTCGTCGGCCTTCATCTGGTCGCGGACCGCACTCACCTCGGGGCTTCCCGGCTTGACCGAATCGGCCAGCGACAGCGCCGTGCGGGCGGCGTGGACATCGTGGGTGCGGGCGGCGGTTTCGGCCCGGCCCAGATAGTGCTCGAAGATCTGATCCATGCCCGCCCGGGCCTCGGTGTTGCCCGGATCCTCTTCCAGAACCGTGCGATAGGTCGCCAGGGCGTTGCTTCGCGCGGGCTCGGTCCACTGCCCGGCTACGATTTGGGATTGGCCCGCGGCCAGCATGGTCGCAATGCGCTTCTGCCGCGCCTGGCGTTCCAAATCCCGGGGGGAGTGGGTTGGCTGCACCGGCACCGTGCCGGCCGCTTGCGCCGTGCGGGATTCTTCTCCGGCCGGCATTGGCGGGGTCGTCTGAGTGGCTGCCGGGACAGGCGTCCTCGAGGCCGACCCGCCGGCGTTGTCAGCCGCCGGAGCCGGCTCCGGCGCCGGCACTGCCGGCGGCGCGCCGGCCGTCGGGGCCGAAAGGGGAAGAACGGGCTCGGGCACGGCGGTGGCAGGCGGTGCGATCGTCAGCCGAAAGACCACATAGCCCCCACCCGCGAGCAGCAGCAGCCCGGCAGCGACCACGTAGAGCAGCTTCGAGTTTCGGGATTGCCGCGATCGAGATCGGGGTGACAGGCGCGTGGGCTGGGTGAGCGGAGCATCCGGGTTGAGCCTGGTCACCGCCTCATCGGCCCCGATCTCGCCCATCCACTCGCCGACGCTGCGTGGCCGGTCGTCAGCTCGAAACTGCAGCGCGTGGTCCACGGCACGCAGAAAGCGGTCCGAATAGCGCCCCTTGGCGATCTGCTCGGTGGTGACGAAGGTGTCGGCCGATTCCTGCAGGAGCGACCGGCTGCGATCCAATGCGTCCATGGGCGGCACGCCGGTGGCAGCCCGATACAGCGTCGCACCCAGTCCGTAGATGTCCGTCCAGGGACCTTGCTCGTCGCTCTTGGAATGGTACTGCTCGAATGGAGCGTAGCCGGGCGAGACCAGCGAGGTGAGGGTCTTGGTGTGGCCGCCGACCGCCTGGCGCGCGGAGCCGAAGTCCAGCAGCACGGGGCTGCCGTCCTCACGCACGAAGATGTTCGCGGGCTTGATGTCGCGGTGAATGAATCCGGCCTGATGTACCAGCCGCAGACCGTCCATGACAGGCAGCGCAATCTGCCGCAGCTCCGCCTCGTCCAGGGTGCGCCGTCCCGCCAGCTTTTCCTGGAGACTGTGGCCGCGCTCGTACTCCATGATCATGTACGCCGTGTTCAGCGCTTCGAACACGCTGTAGACGCGCACGATGTTGGGATGCTTGAACTTCGCCAGCGTCTTGGCTTCGCTGATGAAGCGGTCCTTGCCCCACTGGAATTGCTCCCCATTGTCTGCCGAAGCCGGGTGCACCGTATGGTCGCCCTCGCGCACCGCCAGCTCGATGGGAAGGTACTCCTTGACGGCCACCTCCTGGTCCAGATTGGTGTCCAGGGCCAGATAGGTGATGCCGAAGCCGCCCTGTCCCAGGATCTGCCGGATCTCATACCACTTGATCCGGAAGCCGGGCTGAAGGGCGTTGCGGTGGCGGGTGCCGGGCACGGGGCTGGTTCGTGGCGTGTTACCGGGGCGCTCTTCCACCCCCCCCGCCGCCGCGCATGATCGGCACCGGCCGTGGCGGTGCCACGGGCGCTGGCGCCGCTGCCGGGGCCTTCGCGATGAGGCGGACGGTGGCCGTCACCTGCCCGGTGTTGTCGCTGAAGTATTTGGGATTGTCGTTGATCATCAGGTACAGCGTGCCGGTGCGGTCGGCGTACAGCTTGTCGTGGTCGCCGACCACGAAAGGAGAGCCGTCATGACCAATCCTGCCGATGAGCGTGGTGTAGCTGGCACCCGGTACGGTCTGTCCTCCGATGTCCCAGCACAGCAGTGTATAGAAGTGGCTTCCGTCGGGGCCGGT
>CAYWTP010000295.1:0-4663 GCA_964461215.1 uncultured Ectothiorhodospiraceae bacterium
GACACAGGGCGCAGGTTGGTAGCACAGGCAAGGAAGGAGGCCAGAGTCAGGGCCCCCGTCGCACAGGACATCAGGCCGCACCACGTTGCAGCACCAGACCGAGGTTGAGGCTCTCGATACGGTCCTCCACAGCGATCTGGCCCAGGCTGTCCACGATCTGACGGATGTCCTTACCAGATCCTCTCAATGTCATAAGCCGACAATGCGGCGTCTGCGCTGAGGATGGGGAGGTCCTCTTCCAGGGCCTGCGCGACCAAGAGGCGGTCGAAGGGATCTCGGTGATGAAACGGCAGATGAGCCAGCCGGTAGGTGTGAGCCAGGGTGATAGGAAACGGCAGCAGGCCGTTGTTACGGATTCGGTTCTCTATGAACTCCCGTGGCGGCTCCACGAGATTGAGCTTGTGAAGACTGCACTTGACGGTGATTTCGAAGCTCACAACCGCGCTCAGGATCATCTCGTTGCGCGGATCCAGGAACGCCGAGCGAGCCCTGTCGCTGAGCTTGGGGTCATCCGTGACCAGCCACAGAAACGCATGTGTATCCAGCAATACCCTCAACGAAAACTCTCCATGAATTCCTCGGGAAGCTCGTCGAAATCCGCGGCGACATCCACCAGCCCCTTGGCCTCGCCTAGGCGTCGCCGCAGCTTGGTTGTGCCGGCGGGAACCAGGCGAACTACGGGCTTGTTTCCCCGGGCGATGACGATCTCCTCACCCGCCTCAGCCCGGGCTACGAGATTGGAAAGCTTGGTCTTTGCCTCGTGAATATTGACCTGCTCGGCCATTGCGGAATCCTCCACTTAGCTAGATTGTTGGTCCAAGTGTACTGACACGGTAATCGCTGTGCAACGATGAGCAAGGACAGCCACCGCGCAAGTGCCCGGTGTCACCCGTTAGCCTTTTGACCTCAGTGTCCGATCGCTGGCCGAGAGCCAGGGTGTCTCGCCGTCAACCTTGAGCCGTCGACTGACGCGGCGCCTGCACACCCGGAAAGCCAGGTTACCAAGCGAGCAACAATCATGAGACCCGGGCTCGCCGTCATCGCGGCGAGTTGGACAATCCTCCGGTCCCGAATAAACTATCGCCCTACAGCCCACAGCCCACAGCCCACGTGACCATCAAATCCGACAGGTGGATTCGGCGCATGGCGGCCGAGTACGGGATGATCGACCCGTTCGAGCCGAGCCAGGTGCGGGAGAACGAGACCGGGCGGGTGGTTTCCTACGGGACCTCCAGCTACGGGTACGATATCCGCTGTGCGGATGAATTCAAGATCTTCACCAACATCAACTCCGCCATCGTCGACCCCAAGAACTTCGACGCCAACAGCTTCGTGGACGTAAAGTCCGACGTGTGCATCATTCCGCCGAACTCCTTTGCCCTGGCCCGTACCGTTGAGTACTTCCGCATCCCCCGCAGCGTGCTCACGGTGTGCCTGGGCAAGTCCACCTATGCCCGCTGCGGCATCATCGTCAACGTCACGCCGCTGGAGCCGGAATGGGAGGGACACGTGACCCTGGAGTTCTCCAACACCACGCCCTTGCCCGCCAAGATCTATGCCAACGAAGGCGTAGCCCAGGTCCTGTTCTTCGAGTCCGACGAGGTCTGCGAGATCTCCTACGGGGACCGCGCCGGTAAGTACCAGGGACAGAAGGGGGTAACGCTGCCGAAAGCGTGAGGAACTCACCAAAGGACACAAAGCTTATGTTTGCTTGGTGTTCTTCTCCGTGCCATCGTGACCTTGTGGTTGGTCTGAGGTTTCAGGCCTCTGGCTGTAAGCTGCAGGAAGAAGAGGCCGCGCAGCAGCATAGGTTTCCCACCGGGCCGGCGGCAAGCTCGCTCCTACGCCGCCCGTGCCAATCTCGCCCTTGCATTCGCGAGCGAGCTCGCTCCTACAACAGCCCCGCGGCCCTTGCCCGGCGCATTACCAGCACCGTGTAGCCAAGCTGGAATACCAGAAACGGGACGAACACCAGCAGCCGGGCGCCGCCCGGGATGTGGATCAGCGCCACCGCGCCGAGGCCCTGGGCTGCGGCGACGGTCCAGTGCAGCAGGGTCACGGCGCGGTGGCTGAAGCCGCTTTGATTCAGTAGCTGGTAGAGGTGTCCCCGGTGCGCGGCCACCAGATTCTCGCCCCGGCGCCAGCGGCGGAAGAAGGTAAACGCCGTGTCCCAGATGAAGTTCAGCAGCAGCAGGGGCATGACGAAGAACGACGTATGGGAGCTATCGTAGCGGAACGCGATGACGGCCAGAGTCGCGAACGAGAAGCCCAGAAACGCACTGCCCACGTCACCCATGAAGATGCGGGCCGGCGGGTAGTTGAACACCAGGAACCCCAGGCTTCCCGCCGCCAGGATGTAGCAGCACAGATAAACGAAGGAGCTGCCCTGCATGAAGGTCACAACGGCAAAGGCCGCGGCCACGACCACGGCGGTGCCTGCAGCCAGGCCGTCCAATCCGTCCATGAAATTGAAGGTGTTGGTCAGACCCAGAATCCATAAGCAGGTCAGGGGATAGGCGACCCAGCCCAGGGATACGTCGCCTGCGCCCGGCAACGGAACCCTGTCCACCAGAACTCCCGTCCACAGCAGGACGCAGGCTGCCGCGAGCTGCGTCAGCAGCTTGACGTGAAAGGGCTTGCCGGTGATGTCGTCATACAAGGAGACGCCCGCCACCAGCAGGCATGAAGCCGTGAACGCAAGGTACAAGTCACGGGCAATGACCAGCGTATCGGGCCAGAAGTCGATGGCGACGACCCCGGCGAGAAAGGCGGCGACGATCCCCAGCCCGCCGGACTTGGGCGTTGGGGCCGAGTGGGAGGAGCGGTGGTTGGGGACGTCCAGGATCTTCATGTGGCGCACGAGCAGCCAGTTGATTCCCGCAGACAGAATGAACAGGACCAACCCAAAGGCGCCATAGGCAGCAAGGACCGCCGCGCTCATCCTCCCCCCCGGCACCGACGCTGCTGAAGTATGATGTTGTCCCGAAGCATGGCGACCCCGCGCAAATAGCCGAACGTCGGATTATATCAAGGGGCCCGTCGCGGGCGGTTGCCGCGCCTGGACCCCGGGGTGGCTGGACGGGGCTGCGGTGAAGCGGGCGCGTGCGCTTCGGTCATTCCTGGCTGAAGCGCTGGTCAGCGAAGTCCAGCTTACGGAGATCCGGTATGTCCGATGTGGATGCAAGCAAGACAGTGCCTGGTGCGCCGCCCGCAGCGTGGCCGGCCGGCCTGCTCGTGCGCCTGGCGGCGCTGCTCTACGACAGCCTCCTGCTGCTGTCGGTGCTGTTCCTGGCCACGGCAGCCGTGCTGCCTCTGAGCCACGGAGAAGCCATGCAGCACAACCCGTTCTATCAGACCTACCTGCTGCTCGTGAGCTTCTTCTACTTCGGCTGGCACTGGGTGCGCAACGGTCAGACCCTGGGAATGCGCGCCTGGCGCCTGCGGGTCGCGCAGGTCGACGGCTCCCCGCTCACGTGGTGGCACGCCCTGGCCCGCTTTCTGTTCGCCATCCCCTCCCTTCTGCTCTTCGGCCTGGGGTTCTTCTGGGTGCTGCTGGACAAGCGCCACCAGACCTGGCACGACCGAATCGCCGGGACCATGGTGGTGAGAGAGGCGAAGAGGACCCGGCTGTAGGCTGTAGGCTGTAGGCTGTGGGCTGTGGGCTGTGGGCTGTGGGCTGGAGCGTACCGCAGTGCTGGCCTCGCGTAACCTGATGGTCTCCCTTCCAACCTGCGGTCGACGGCCTAAGGCCTAAAGAACCCTCCTCATCATCCACGCGGCCAGCAGCAGGAACAGGCCAGTGGGCAGAAGCGCACTGAGGGCGGGGCTGAGGCCGTACACCAGACCGAGCTGCTGGAAGGTCTGGTTCAGGATGTGGAAGCCAATCCCGACCAGGGCCCCTACCAGCACCCGCTGGCCCATCCCCACCGAGCGCAGGGGTCCAAACACGAAGGGAATCGCCAGAAAGATCATGACGCCGGTCGCCACGGGATCCATGAGCTTGCCCCACAGAGCCAGCTCGTAGGGCGCGCTGTCCTGGTGGTTGTCGCGCAAATACTTTACATAGCGGATAAGCCCCCAGGCAGAGAGCCGGTCCGGGCTGATTACGGCCACGTTGATGAGATCGGGCGCGAGGTGCGAGCGCCACTCCGCCCGGTCCACGTTCCGCGTTTCCACCCCGTCGTCGCCCAGGTGGCTTTGCTCAACGCCTTCCAGCAGCCAGCGATCCCCGCTGTAGGTGGCCCACCGGGCATGAGTGGACACCCGCAGGCGGTGGGCATCGTCGAACTCATAGATGTAGACGTCGGCCATGCGCTGGTCAGGCAGGATCCGGCGAATATTGATGTAGCTGCTGCCATCACGGGCCCAGAAGCCATTGCCGGTCTTCATCGTCATGTGCTCGGAAATGGCCGCCGCGCGGTGCTCCTGGGCAATCTCCTCGGTAAAGGGGGCAATCGCCTCCCCCAGCAGCAGCGACAGCAGCATGAGCAAGGCGCCCGCCCGCATCACGGCCAGCGTGATGCGGCGTACCGACACCCCGGAGGCCCTGACCACCGTAAGCTCCGAGTTGCTGGCCAGCGTTCCGAGTCCCAACACGCTGCCCAGCAGCGCTGCCAGGGGAAACAGTTGAAACGCCCGGCGAGGCGAGGTGAGCAGCAGATAC
>CAYWTP010000296.1:0-4661 GCA_964461215.1 uncultured Ectothiorhodospiraceae bacterium
TCCAGCCCACGTCCTCGGCCCGCATGATCTCGTAGGTCTCGCGGCTCTTGAGCACCCCGTCCTGGTGAATGCCGGACTCGTGGGCGAAGGCGTTGGCCCCGACGATGGCCTTGTTGGGCTGCACCGGAAAGCCAGTGATGTTGGACACCAGCCGCGAGCAGTGCACGATCTGGGTGGTGTCCAGCGCAACGTGCACCGGAAACACGTCCTGGCGGGTGCGCACCGCCATCGCCACTTCCTCCAGGGCCGCATTGCCCGCTCGCTCACCCAGTCCGTTGAGGGTGCACTCCACTTGCCGCGCCCCGTTGAGCACCGCGGACAGCGAGTTGGATACCGCCAGCCCCAGGTCGTTGTGGCAATGCACCGAGAACACCGCCTGGCCGGCGTTGGGCACCCGTTCGATAAGCTCGCCGATGAGGGCACCGAAGCGCTCGGGCAAGCTGTAACCCACGGTGTCGGGGATGTTCACCGTGCGTGCACCGGCAGCGATAACCGCCTCGATCACCCGGCACAGAAAATCGCTCTGCGAGCGCCCGGCATCCTCCGGAGAAAACTCCACGTCGTCGGTGTACTGGCGTGCGCGCTTCACCGCGTGCACCGCCTGCTCCACCACTTGGTCCGGAGTCATGCGCAGCTTCTTCTCCATATGAATGGGCGAGGTGGCGATGAAGGTGTGTATACGCGCCGACGGCGCCTCGGCCAGGGCCTCGGCGGCACGGTCAATGTCCCGGTCCAGGGCGCGGGCCAGGGCGCAGACAGTGCTGTCCTTCACCGCCCTGGCCACCGCCTGGACAGCCTCGAAATCGCCGGTGCTGGCCACGGGAAAGCCCGCCTCGATGACGTCCACCCGCATGCGTTCCAGCGCCTAGGCGATGCGCACCTTCTCCTCCCGGGTCATGGAAGCCCCCGGGCTCTGCTCCCCGTCCCGCAAGGTGGTATCGAAGATGATCAATCGGTCTTTCATGCGAGTGCTCCAGTACGCTTGCCCGCACGCGGGCCGGACGGCGATTCCGGTTAGGACGACGTATCCTTGTTCTCATGGACCTGGCTGCGGCGCGCGGCACGGCGCTTGCGAAGCTGGGCCAGGGTCAACAGCGGGCCGGAAGCGGCGTAGATCAGAAACAGGGCAAACAGGATCTGGGGAGGGTGAATGGATACGAGAACGAACGCCAGCACGACCACCAGCACCGTCACGAACGGCACCCTGCCCTTGAGATCGAGGCTCTTGAAGCTGTGGTAGCGCAGATTGCTCACCATCAGCACGCCGGCAAGCACGGTCACGGCCGCGGCCGCATAGCTCACGCTGTCGCCGGCGATCATGTAGTCCGTGCCCATCCACACCAGACCGGCGACCATGGCCGCCGCGGACGGGCTGGGCAGTCCCTGGAAGTAGTTTTTGTCGGCCACCGCCACCTGGGTGTTGAAACGCGCCAGCCTCAATGCGGCCGCCGCGGTGTAGAGAAAGGCCGCCAGCCAGCCCAGCTTGCCCAGGGAATGCAGCCCCCACTCGTACATCACCAGCGCCGGCGCAAGCCCGAAAGACACCATGTCCGACAAGCTGTCGTACTCGGCGCCGAAGGCACTCTGCGTATTGGTCAGCCGCGCGATGCGTCCATCCATGCCGTCCAGGACCATGGCGATGAAGATGGCCACGGCGGAAGATTCGAAACGCTCACCCATGGCCGCCACGATGGCGTAGAAGCCGGCGAACAGCGCACCCGTGGTGAACAGGTTCGGCAGCAAGTAGATGCCACGGCGACCGCTGCGGCGGGGAATTTCCTGGTTCATGGCATCCATTTGGATAATCCGGGTCACGGCCGGAACAGTGCTCCCACAGATTCTTGCACAATTAGCTGGCGGCACAACCCCGGCGCAGTGAATTGATGTTCCGAGCAGGCCCGGCCGGCACGAGCCGCAGGGGCCGTCTACACGGACGTATTCACGGCGTGTGCCGGAGGCTCGTCCAAGCCGAGCCGCCGGTGCTGCAAAGGATAACCGAGCACGGACAGGCTCAATGCAGCAGCCGGCCCAGCACGCCGCTGCCGCCGACGATGGTCTGTCCGGGCTCCACCTCGCGCCTTGACCCGGCGGGCAGCAGCACGTCCACCCGCGAGCCGAAATGCACGAAGCCGCAGCGCTGACCCTGACCGACGCGCTCACCCACGCTGAGGTAGAAGCGCAGCCGGTGGAGCCTCACCCGCGACGAGACCACGAACACCACATCGTCGTTCTCGTCGGTCCGGATCCACAGCGCGTGGCTGACGGCGGTGCCGCGGGGCGTCACGTACGCGTCACCGGCCTGAGAATTCCCGCCGTGACGATAGCCCATGACCTTGCCCTCGGTGGGGCTGCGCAGGGGCGAGATCCCCAGTCGTGCCGGGCGGATCCCGATGCGCAGAACCTGGCGCTCCAGCCACGGGTCATCGCTCTGGCGCAGGGACAGCACCGTGCCGTCCACCGGGCTGACCACGGCCAGAGGCAGCGGCGGCACCAGACGCGGAGGCTCGTGGTACAAATAGGCGACGAGAAGCGCCACCGACCACAAGGGCACTGCGGGCAGGAACCCGAAGTACAGCTGTGCGAAAACGGCCGCGGCAATTCCGGCACCAAGGGGTACGCGGCCTTCGGGAGCCATCATGGGCTAGCCCGCTGCTCTCACCGCGGGCTACCACCCGCCAATACGGTGCGCAGCCGCGTGAAGCGGCCGTCTCCCAGGGCCGTACCGGCTCCGACGGCGAGCCAGGCTACCCCGTCCCACAGTCCCGCCACCGGCATGCAGGATGGGTCCGTGCCTAATTTCTTGTGCGGTCGACGATCTTGTTGGCCTTTATCCAGGGCATCATCTCCCGCAGCTTCGCCCCCACTTCTTCGATGGGATGGGCCTGGCCCAGGCGGCGCTTGGCCTTGAGCACGGCCGCACCCGCCTGGTTTTCCAGGATGAACTCGCGGGCAAACTCCCCGCTCTGGATCTCCAAGAGAATCCGGCGCATCTCGGCCTTGGTCTGACCGTTGACGATCCGCGGCCCCCGCGTCAGGTCGCCGTATTCCGCCGTGTTGGAGATAGAGTAGCGCATATTGGCGATGCCGCCTTCGTACATCAGGTCCACGATCAGCTTGAGCTCGTGCAGGCACTCGAAGTAGGCCATCTCCGGCGCATAGCCGGCCTCCACCAGGGTCTCGAAACCGGCCTGCACCAGCGCCGTTGCCCCGCCGCACAGTACCGCCTGCTCACCGAACAGATCGGTCTCGGTCTCTTCCCGGAACGTAGTCTCGATGACGCCAGCGCGGCCCCCGCCGTTGGCCGAAGCATAGGACAAGGCGATGTCGCGGGCCCGTCCGCTAGCGTCCTGATAGACGGCAATCAGACTGGGCACCCCCCCCCCTTGGGTATAGGTCGAACGCACCAGGTGCCCGGGGCCCTTGGGAGCGATCATGATCACGTCCAAATCGGCGCGCGGCTCGATCTGGCCGAAATGGATGTTGAAGCCATGGGCAAACGCCAGGGCCGCGCCCGGCTTGAGATTCTGCGCGATCACTTCGCGGTACAGCTTCGCCTGGTGCTCGTCTGGTACCAGCACCATCACCACGTCGGCACCGGCCACCGCCTGGTCGACCGGCTCCACCGTCAGGCCGGCATTCTTGGCCTTGGTCTCCGAAGCCGATCCGGGCCGCAGCCCCACCACCACGTCCACACCCGAATCCCGGAGGTTGTTGGCGTGGGCGTGTCCCTGCGACCCATAGCCCAGGATCGCCACCCGCTTGCCCTGGATAATGGAAAGGTCGGCGTCTTTGTCGTAGTAGATGTTCATGCATTGCCCTCTGTTACGAAACGGCCGGTCTGCACGACCGGCCGCCCGGGAAGTTGGTTGCCGCGGCTTGGATCAGACGTGCAGGATCTTCTCGCCCCGGGCGATGGCGGACACGCCGGAACGCACCACCTCGAGAATCTCTCCGGTACCCACGGCCTTGATGAAGGCGTCAAGCTTGTCACCGGTTCCGGTCAGCTCGATGGTATAGGTGGAGTCCGTCACGTCGATGATGCGCCCGCGGAATATGTCGGCCAGGCGCTTGACCTCTTCGCGGCCGGCCTCCACAGCCTTGACCTTGATCAGGAGCATCTCCCGCTGCACGTGAGGGCCCTCGGTCAGATCGATCAGCTTCACGATATCCACCAGCTTGTTGAGCTGCTTCTTGATCTGCTCGATGATCTCGTCGCTGCCCCGGGTGACCAGGGTCATGCGCGACAAGGAGGGATCTTCCGTGGGCGCCACCGTCAGCGACTCGATATTGTAGCCGCGGGCGGAGAACAGCCCCGCCACCCGTGACAGGGCGCCTGCCTCGTTCTCAATGAGAATGGAAATGATGTGCTGCATCTCAGGCCAACTCCCGCTCGGGCGACAGATGCGGCGGCAGGTGCATCTCGTGGTGCCCCTTGCCCGCCTCGATCATCGGATATACGTTCTCGGTGGGATCCGTAATGAAGTCCAGAAACACCAAGCCCTTGGCTTTCAGCGCCTCCCTAAGCGCCCCTTCCACGTCGGCAGGCTTGTCGATGCGGATCCCGTGGTGGCCATAGGCCTCGGCGAGCTTCACGAAGTCCGGCAACGCGTCCATGTACGAATGGGAGTAGCGCCGCTCGTAGAAGAACTCCTGCCACTGGC
>CAYWTP010000297.1:0-854 GCA_964461215.1 uncultured Ectothiorhodospiraceae bacterium
GAGATCGTGTGCCAGAACCTGGGCCGTCAGACTTCAACCCGCTTCGTAACCGTGCGTTTCGGCAACGTGCTGGACTCCGCCGGCAGCGTGGTGCCGTTGTTCCGCAGGCAGATTGCCGAAGGCGGGCCGGTAACCGTGACCCATCCGCAGATCGAGCGCTACTTCATGACCATTCCGGAGGCTTGTGAGCTGATCTTGCAGTCTTCGGTGCTGGGCCGCGGCGGCGAGATCTTCGTGCTGAATATGGGCGAGTCGGTGAAGATCCGTTATCTGGCCGAGCAGATGATCCTGCTCTCGGGTAAAGTACCCGGTCAGGACATCGAGATCGTCTACACGGGTTTGCGTCCGGGAGAGAAGCTGTTCGAGGAACTTTTCCACGAGCAGGAGTGCCTGTCTCCCACGGGCCACGACAAGATCCTGCTGGCGCGCTATCGTGAGGTGGACCGAGCCATACTAGACGACACCTTGCAGCGCATGGAGACGGCCTGCGCGCGTTACGACGACCCTAAGCTGATGGACCTGCTTTCCGAGCTGGTGCCGGAGTTCGATTCCGGCCGGAAGGTGGAAACCAACAAGGTCATTCAACTGGACAAGGTTAAGCGATGAGCATGAAGATCAAGAAGGCAGTATTTCCGGTTGCCGGGCTCGGTACGCGCTTCCTTCCGGCCACCAAGGCCAACCCCAAGGAGATGCTGCCGGTGGTGGATAAGCCGCTCATCCAGTATGCCGCGGAGGAGGCTGTGGCTGCCGGCGTGACGGAGCTCATATTCATCACCGGCCGCAATAAGCGCTCCATACCCGATCACTTCGACAAGGCCTACGAGCTGGAGACAGAGCTGGAAATGCGCGGCAAG
>CAYWTP010000297.1:864-4626 GCA_964461215.1 uncultured Ectothiorhodospiraceae bacterium
GCAAGACTCGTATGCTGGCGCAGGTCCGGGACGTGGTGCCCAGCAATGTCACCTGCATCTACATCCGCCAGGCCGAGCCGCTGGGCCTCGGCCACGCCGTGCTGTGCGCCAAGCCCGTGGTAGGGGATCAGCCCTTCGCGGTGATTCTTGCCGATGATCTGATAGATGGGGGTGAGAAGGGATGCTTGCAGCAGATGGTGGAAGCCTACGAACGCTATGGCGCCAGCGTGCTCGGTGTGCAGCAGGTGGATCCATCGGAAACCGAGAAGTACGGCATCGTCAGGACCACGCCGGTGGGTGAGCGGATCAGCAAGGTGGAGGGCATCGTCGAGAAGCCCAAGCCCAGCGATGCGCCGTCCAACCTGGCGGTGGTGGGTCGCTACATTCTTACGCCGCGCGTGTTCGATCTGCTGGAGACCACCGGCAAGGGTGCCGGGGGCGAGATCCAGCTTACCGACGGCATTGCCAGTCTGCTGTCCGAGGAGGACGTCATGGCCTGGGAGTTCGAAGGCCGGCGCTTCGACTGCGGTGACAAGCTCGGCTACCTGGAGGCCACGGTCGAGCACGCGTTGAAGCACCCGGAGCTGCGCGATGGCTTCTGTGCTTATCTGGCCAAGCTGGTGGCCGAGGGAGATCTCTGCAAGTAGTCGGCCGGGGCCGCTGGAGCGCGAAGCTCCTGCGGCGCCCGCCGCATGCGGGACCTCCGTGTCCCGCGCGCCGCAATGCGGCGGTGGCTCGTTCTAGGCGTGTGCTGTTCCGTCAGGGCGTGCCGGCCACCAGTCCTAATGTAGCCTTCTTCGCCTGCCACAATGCCTTGAGCGGTGCACCCTCTTTCAGGTTGACCGTTCCCTGAGCGGCGATGATCGCCTGACCTTCGGGGCTCCGGGCGAACTCGATGAAGCGTTTGGCCTCCGGGGAGGCGCCATTCTTCGCGACCGTGAGGTAGAGGGGACGGAACAGCGGATACTTCCCGGATGCAATCTCGTCCTTGGTGGGCGCGACGCCGTCGATGGACAGGACCTTCACCTCTCGCTTGCGCGCCGAGCTGATGCCGTCCATTGCCAGCGCGCCGGGTGTCTTCTCCACCCGCTTCTCCAGCGGACCCGTTGACTTCTCCTTCAGGGCCAGGGCCTTGAACTCGTAAGCTGGATTATCGAATACCAATTCCCTGAACATGTAGCCCACGCCTGAAGTCTTGCCCTCGCGCACCACCAGGGCGATCCGCTTGTCGGGACCCCCGAGCTGAGACCAGTTGGTGATCTTGCCGTCGTAGACCTTCTTAAGGTTGACCGTCGAAATGCTATCGACGGGGTTGCTCGGGTGCGTGACCACCGCTAGCGCGTCCCAAGCCACCTGCACCAGCTCGGCACCTTGCTCTTCGGGATTGATGGAGCCACCCACGCCCTTGAGCCAGTGACGGCAGGTGCCGCCAATGTCCGCCGTACCCGCTGCGACGGCCCGTATCCCCTTGGTTGCGCCGCCGCCGGAGAGCTTGACGGCGATACCCGTCTTCGCTTCGTATGCTTTTGCGAGCTCCGCCATGAACGCGAGCTTCGTGATGCCGCATCCGGTCCACGAGAGCTGAGTCTCGGCCGCCGCCGCGGTGGCGATGCAAAGCAGGCCTGCTACTACCAGGGTGTTACCCAATATTGCGCGTGTTTTCACCATGACTTGTCCTCTCTGTGCTCTCCACTACCCACCCGTGCCGGCCTCTGGGGCGGACCGGATATTCAAGTCCTGAACTGCCCTACCACTTGATTGAGCTCGCCGGCGAGTGCGGCAAGATCGTCGGCCGACTCGCTCATAGTCCTCGCCGTGTCCGCCGCGTGGGCGGCCGCCCCATTGATCGTCGTTACATTGCGGTCGATATCCGTGGACACCGCGCTTTGCTGCTCGGCGCTGCTGGCGATCTGCAAGTTCACGTCGTTGATGGCGCTCACGTCATCGATGATCTGCGTGAGCAGCGTGCCCGTGCGGTCCGACTGCTCGACACTGAAGCGGGCTTCCGTGCGGACGCTGCCTAGAGCCTGGGCTGCCTCGCCCGTTTCATCGCGCAGGCGGCCGATCAAACCCTGGATCTCCTGTGTCGCGTCCTGGGTGCGCTTGGCGAGCGTGCGCACCTCCTCGGCGACGACCGCGAATCCCCGCCCCTGTTCGCCAGCACGCGCGGCCTCGATGGCGGCATTCAGGGCCAGCAGGTTGGTTTGCTCGGCGATGCTTCTTATGACCTCCAGGATCGTGCCGATATCGTTGCTGCTCGTCTCCAGGCGACTCATTGTCGCCGCGGCCCGCTCTACCTCGCCGGCCAGCTTGTCAACGGAGGCCAGCGTCCGCGCCACGACCTCGCGCCCTTCAGCGCCTCTCTCCTCGGCGCGCTGAGTCGACTTGGCAGCGTCCGTGGCGGTGCGGGATACTTCCTGGATTGTCGCGGACATCTCAGTCATGGCGCACGCAATTTGATCAAGCTGGGCACGCTCGTCGTCGACCTCGCGCTGCGTGTCGGCTGTCAGCTCGCTGAGCCTTCTAGCGGAAACGGCGAGCCGGGACGAGCTCGATGCGACCTGAGCTACTGCGGCCTGGATCTTCTCGACGAAGCGGTTGAATGCGCCCGCTAGGTTCGCGATCTCGTCACGGCCCTTCGTCTGCAGCCGCACCGTGAGGTCACCGTCGCCCTGGGCGATGCGGTGAAGCTCCGTGGTTACGCCGTTAATGGGTCGGGTAATCAGTGTGCGCACCAGCAGTCCCAGCACGCCTGCGGCAACCAGGATGGAGAGCGCAATCAGGATCCCAGTGGTGGCGATGACCTTGCGCACCACGGCAAAGGCCTCTGATTTCTCGCGCGCCAGCGAGAGCGTCCACCCTAACGCCGGGACTGGCGCGGTGTGTGACAGCCAGCCGTCAACCTGTCCCGCCGCCAGCCCGTTGATCAGCTCCTTGGAGGTCCCTGAGGTGGCTGCCACGACTCGACCATCTGCCGCCGTTACTACGGCCACGAGTCCGTCTTTGGCCAGTGCGGCCAGCAGTTCCTTCAGTCGCGGGCCGACGGGTTGGTAGATCCAGAACAAGCCCGAGATGTGCCCGTCTGTCATCAGGGGCTCGGCGGACAACAGGACGGTCTCGCCGTCTAATTCCCGCACCGTATGGTACACATGCGGTGACGTCGGGTCGGAGGCGGCGGCCAGAGCCCGGAGCGCGGCGGCCGAATCAAACGAGTCGAAGCGCTCCGTGCGCTGGCCCGAGTTGATCTGGAGTGCCGGTTGATCGCCCGCAACAACCTGGAGCCTCGTATATTGTGGTTTGGCGCGGGCAACCCGTACCAGGAACCCTTCGAGGTTGCCCAGAGCCTCCTCCATGCCCGCGCTGTCGTCGAAGGCCTTGAGCGTGAGATAGTTCTCGATGGCCTTGTGGGCCGAGAGTACCTGCAGGTCGGAGTCCGTGCGCTCAACCAGGGCGGTGAGAGACCGAGCGACCTCCGTTGCCCGTGTCGCCAGTGCCCGTGACGCGCTTTCTTCGAGGTGAGCCGTGGTCAGTCCGATGGTGGCACCACCCTGGATCAAGGATACCACCAGTACCAGGCTGCCTACGGCGATGAAGAGCTTGCGGCTCAGGTGCACGACGATGCCTCCTTCGACAGGCTTGCGGGGAGGTGGAGGATGAAGGCCTGAGGCAGGTGTCGGCAGGCTCGAGGGAATTCTTTAGGTTGATGTGTTCCTCGCGTCTCGATGGTGACCGCAGCAGGTCGAGTGCTTGCTTCGGTGGGAG
>CAYWTP010000298.1:0-4610 GCA_964461215.1 uncultured Ectothiorhodospiraceae bacterium
ACGTGTTCACGGCGTGTCCTGCGGGCCTCACATGGACGGCACGGCCTGAAGATCCCACGTATGAGTCACGGCATGGCCTCACGAGGCATTTGCTTCCGTAGGCATTGCCTTCGTGATCGTTGTGTCTGTGTGGTCGGCGCAATCACCTGCTCTTCGCATGCCGCACCAGCCGCTGGCGGCTTTTGATCTGGCGGGGGGTGAGCACGTTCCTTCGCCCTTCATAGGGATTGTCCGCGGTACGGAATTCCAGGCGCAGCGGGGTGCCTTCCAGGGCCAGCGCCTTGCGGAAGGTGCGTTCGAGGTAACGCTTGTAGCTGTCCGGGACGGCTTCTGTCTGGTTGCCGTGAATGACGATGATAGGCGGATTATGTCCGCCCTGGTGGGCGTAGCGCAGCTTGATCCGCCGGCCGTGAATCAAGGGTGGCGGATGGGCCGTCACCGCTGCTTCCAGGACCCGGGTGAGCCGGGGGGTCTTGAGCTTCGCCGAGGCAGAGGCCCAGGCTGCGTCCACCGCGGTGAACAGATGTCCCACGCCGGTTCCGTGCAGGGCGGAAATGAAATGCACCTGGGCGAAGTCCACAAAGCTGAACTTACGCTCCAGATCGCCGCGTACCCGGCTACGCTGGTCGCCGCTGAGCCCGTCCCACTTGTTGGCGGCGATGATCAGGGCCCTGCCGGCCTCGAGCACGTAGCCCAGGAGGTGGGCGTCCTGATCGGTGATCCCGTCGCGGGCGTCGAGCACCAGAATGACCACGTTGGCTGCCTCGATGGCCTGCAGCGTCTTGACCACGCTGAACCGCTCGATGCGTTCCGAAACGCGGGAGCGGCGCCGAACCCCCGCGGTATCGATGAGCGTGTACCGCGCGGCGTCGCGGACGAAGGGGACGAAGATGCTGTCCCTGGTGGTGCCGGGCAGATCGTATGCAAGTACCCGTTCCTCTCCCAGCATGCGGTTGACAAGGGTGGACTTGCCCACGTTGGGTCGTCCCACGATCGCGATGCGTATGCCGTCAGCCTCCTCCTCCGCTGCCGCCTCGGCCTGCGGTAGGTGGGTGAGCACCGCCTCCAGGAGGGCAGCTATCCCGCGCCCGTGCGCCGCCGAGATAGGCCAGGGCTCGCCCAGCCCCAGGGCGTGAAACTCGTTCGTGGCCAGAGCGGCGTCCAGACCCTCGGTCTTGTTCACTACCACCAGCACCGGCTTGCCGAGACGTCTCAGGAGCTCTGCGGTGAATTCGTCGGCCGCGGTCCGGCCGCTGCGGCCATCCACCAGGAACAGGGCTACGTCGGCTTCCTCCACGGCCTGCAGGGCCTGCCGGGCAATCATCGGATCCAGGCCGTCACGCTCTTGGGTCAGGCCTCCGGTGTCCACTGCCAGGCAGGGCCGCGGGCCCAGCCGGATCCGGCCGTACTGGCGGTCACGGGTCAGCCCGGGCTCGTCCGCGACCAGAGCGTCCCGGGTACGAGTGAGGTGGTTGAACAGGGTGGACTTGCCCACGTTGGGCCGGCCCACGATGGCGATGACGGGAACGGTGGCGGCGGGCATGGTCAGGAGGCTGACGAAAATTAAGTCGCCATCTAAGGCGTGCCGTGGATCAGCATGACGAAGCGGGGCTTACTTGGAGGCGCCGGATGCTCGCGGGCGCAGCGCCGCCAGAGTCCCGCTCTTGCCGTACACGTAAAGCGTGTCGCCCATGGCCAGTGGAGCGGCATCGTAGCCGGCGCTGTCGATGCGAACGCGGGCCGCAAACTGGCCGTCGTCACGGCGCATCCAGTGCAGATAGCCTTCGAAGTCGCCCACTACTACGTAGTCACCCAAGTGTGCCGGCGCGGTGATGCTACGCCCCTTCAGCTTGGTCTGGCGCCAGACCGAGGCGCTGGTGACACGGTCCAGTGCCCAGACGTAGCCGTCGTCGTCCGAGACGTAGACATTGCGGCCGTCGGCGTCGAGGCCGGCGTGCGAGGACATGTCCCGCTGCCAGAGGATGCGCCCCGAGAACAGGTCCAGCGCCGCCACCCTGCCCTGGTAAGTGACGACGTATACCTTGTCGTCCACCACCACCGGCGAGGAGTCGATGTCCACCATCCGATCCAGCTCCGAGCGCCCGGTGGGGACGGTGATTGGAGTCTCCCACAGCGGCTTGCCCTCGCGCAGGCTCACCGCCACCAAGCGCCCGCCATCAAACCCGTCCAGCACCACGTCGCCGGCGATTACGGGGGTACTGGTGCCGCGCAGGGTGAGGATCGGGACTGTCCGGTCGTAGGTCCAGAGCCGCCGTCCGCTGCTGGTGCTCAGCCCCGACAGCCGGCCATCGATGCTGCGTACGACCACGATACCGTCCGCGGCCTGGGGCGGGGACAGGACCTCGCTGGTCACCCGTGCGCGCCAGCGCACGTCGCCCTTCTTCTCGTCCAGGGCGATGACATCGCCCTTGTTCGTGCCTACGAGCACCAGGCCGTCGCCGACGCCGGGGCCGCCGGAGATGGGGGCATCCGTATCGGTGCTCCACAACGCTTTGCCGTCGTCGGCGCCGTATGCCCGGACCTCGCCCTTGCGGTCGGCGGCGAATACGCGTCCCTTGTAAACGGCTGGAACCAGCTTGAGGTAGCGACCCTGACTGCCGGCACCCACGTCGCGTTTCCACAGAACATCCACCTGGAGGCTGGGCTTGAACTCGACCAGCGGCGCAGGAGGCTCGGTCGTGTCATCGCTGCCGAACCAGCCGCTGATCGTGCTGCAGCCGCTCAGCGCCGCCAGCAGCAGGCCGCCTATCAGCCATCGGATCATGAGTCTTTCCCTTGCTTGGCCGCGGCCACTGCCTTCATCCCGGACCCCAGATCGTCGAGCTTCATCTGCAGCAGCTCGCGGTCGGCCATGGCGCCCTCGGGACTGGCCAGCGCCAGCTCGTACTCGCGCCGCGCGCCCGCCTTGTCGCCCTTCGCAACCAGGATGTCGCCCTTGAGCTCGGCATAAGCCGCCGCAAAGCGGGGCGGCGCGGGGTCCGATAGCGTCGCCATGGCCTCTTCGGTGCGTCCCTGGCCAAGCAGCAGGCGCGCCAGATCCAGTCTGGCCACGTTCTTGAGCGGCTCGATGGGGGCGTTCTCGATCACCCACTCAAACCGCCCACTCGCTTCGTCCGGGTTGCCTTGATCCGCCGCCACCTTACCCAGCAGCAGCGAGGTCAGCGCGGCATAGGCGCCCTTGGGGAACTGCTGCAGCAGACGCTCTCCCTGCTCTTTGGCCAGTGTGGCCTTGCCGGTGGCGACCAGGTCGACCAATTGCTGGTAGCCCACGGACGCGGTCACCGCCTGGTTGTGCTGGTAGGCCAGCCACGACTTCCAGCCGAAGACCCCGCCCAGCCCGATCACCAGACCGGCGACAATGGAGCGGCCATTCTCCTTCCACCATTTCTTGAGGGC
Source organism: uncultured Ectothiorhodospiraceae bacterium (assembly GCA_964461215.1). GTDB lineage: Bacteria > Pseudomonadota > Gammaproteobacteria > JAABTG01 > JAABTG01 > CAYWTP01. The sequence continues at coordinate 3,418 of CAYWTP010000298.1, forward strand.
TTCAATCTGTTGGTCTTCTGTCTCGTAAACTTCCACCGGTTACTCCGCAAGTGTCGATGTCCCGGGACGGATGATTGCCGCCCCCGGGACGGTATGGTCAGACCAGGCCGCGCTCCTGCTCTCCGACCAGCAGCATACGGCTCAGGTGCGTCCCCAGATCCGCGAGGCGCACGCTGGACTGGGGCAGCCCTGGGTCCCGCAGGTGTTTAACACCGACTTCTCCGCGCTGCAACTCCTCGTCGCCAAGCACCAGAGCCACGCGGGCGCCGCATTTGTCGGCCCGCTTCATCTGGGTCTTGAAGCTGCCGCCTCCGCCGTTCACCAGCAGGCGCAGCCAGGGAACTTGATTACGCAGCCGCTCCGCGACCCCCTGGCCCTGCCGTATGGCGTCATCGCCGACCACGGCGAGGTAGGCGTGCGGCACGTGGTGTGACGGAGCCTGTCCGCTGTCCAGCATCAGCCCCACCATGCGCTCCAGGCCCATGGCGAAGCCGACGGCAGGCGTAGGCTTGCCTCCGAGCTGCTCGACCAGCCCGTCATAGCGCCCCCCGGCGCAGACGGTGCCCTGGGCGCCCAGGCGCTCGGTGGTCCACTCGAACACGGTCCGGGTATAGTAGTCCAGACCGCGTACCAGCCGGGGATTGATCGCGTACGCGATCCCGGCGGCATCCAGGATGGACTTCAAGGCTTCGAAATGCTCGCGGGACTCGCCGTCCAGATGCTCATGCAGGCTGGGAGCGCCCCGGATGAGCGCTTGCATGTCCGGGTGCTTGCTGTCCAGAATTCGCAGCGGGTTGGTGCTCAGCCGGCGCCGGCTATCCTCGTCCAAAATGTTCAGATGGTCCGAGAAGTACTCCACCAGGCGAGCCCGAAAGGCGGCGCGGGCCTCGACCGAGCCCAGGGAGCTCAGCTCCAGCGTCAGGCCCTCGAGCCCCAGGAGCCGCCAGATCCGGGCGCAGATGAGTATGTGCTCGGCGTCCACGTCGGGTCCCGTCAGACCGTACACCTCCACCCCGATCTGGTGGAACTGGCGATAGCGCCCCTTTTGCGGGCGTTCGTGCCGGAACATGGGTCCCATGTACCAAAGGCGCTGCTGGGTCCGGAGCAGCCCGTTCTGGATCCCGGCCCTGACGCAGCCGGCGGTGCCCTCCGGACGCAGGGTCAGACTGTCACCGTTGCGGTCGGAGAAGGTG
>CAYWTP010000299.1:0-4601 GCA_964461215.1 uncultured Ectothiorhodospiraceae bacterium
GACGCAGAAGTGCGGAAGAAGTTTGGTTTTTGATTCGGTGCCGCCATGCCCGTGTTTCATTACCCAAAGGTGAAGCACAAACGGACTCACGCCCCACCTCGTCTCGGCAGCTACCGTGCATATAAGCCGTATTTGAGGACGGAGTTCTATGGGACGTGCGTCTACTGTAGGAAGCCGGATAGGTTTGGTGATCCCGATGAATTCGGGGTGGACCACTATAGACCAAAAAGTCACTTCCCGTCTTTAAAGACCGAATATTCCAACCTCTTTTACGCTTGCAATCCGTGCAATCGCCGCAAGGGCGATTATTGGCCGCAAGCCCAGCAGCCGTTTATTCCCAACCCCTGTGAGCATGCCATGTTTGACCATTTGCGCTCCAGTAGTGATGGCCAAGTCATTGCTCACTCCGAGGCCGGTCGGTGGACTATCGACTTGCTCCTCCTGAATGAGTCGACGCGTGTCGAGTTTCGCAAGGCTATTTTAGGTGCAATAGAGCTCGCGGCTGAAAGAGAAAGGAGGCTGCGGGAAACAATCTATCGCTTGAGACGTGCGGTAAGCGGTTCGCCGAAAGGCCCTGATGGAAAGCTGACTGAAGCCTTGAAAGAACACGAACAGAGGTTGAATGAGGTTCTAGAATACAAACGAATCTTATCTGGAAGCTAAGGGATGCCATGGAGAAGAAACGCAAGAGCCCATATGTCCATTTCAGATACCCATGCCAAAGGACCCTCCGGGGGCGCCAGGAGTACACAAGCGGGCTTATGGAATGTGCAGCGGGGGCGGTGTCGGCGGCCAGCAGCGCTTCGAGGTGATCCTGGGCGTGGAGGACCTCTGTCCAGTCCACGCCGTAGTCGCGGGCGATGGCGGCGTTGACGGTCTCCACGGCCCCGCCCTGCGACAGGCCGACGAGGCGAGCGCTGCGCAGGCCGGCCCAAAACGCAATAACGCAGGCAGGCCGGCCGGTCTCCTCTCACAACACCATGGGCAGAAGTCCCACCAGGCCGAACAGGATCAGATAGAACGCCACGATGTAGTTCAGCAGCTTCGGCCAGATCAAGATGGCAATACCCGCCAGCAGCGAGATCACCGGTGGGCCTACGAGGACAAAATTCGTATTCATTTCAGTGCTCCTCTGCAATGCATTGACCTACGCCCACGAAGACGGCGCCTGCACACACAGGCGCGGCAGGATTTGGTGGACCTTATCACACACGAGGGACCGGACTGCGGCCCCGTCGGAAATGCGACGGCCGGCGGATGGTCCTCGAACACCTACACCGACCCGGCTGAGCTGAAGATCGGGAGAAGATCGGGGTAGGGCAGGAAGGACCAGTGGTGGCACCGGCGAGCGCTCGTACTGGGATCCGTGCACCCGCGGCCCTGGCGAGTATGCGTCGATGCCAGGCCAGGCCTCATGCTCCGGAACGCATGCTCCGCAGCGGCCCCGGGGACGGGAGCTTACTTACTGCTGCTGTCCCCGGAACTCCCAGGCGTGCGCAGTCGCCCGTACACCTGATCCAGCATCCAGGAGCGGAAGAAGGCCCCGAGGGCGTCGTCCTGGAAGACCTTGTTGATGAAGTCGCCGTGCTTCTCGTGGCGGCTGACGAGGGCATCGTCCAGGGCCTCCTGGAATGGGACCGAGAAGTTGCCCTTGTCGTTGACCTTGGCCGCCTGCTGTAGCGCCTCGTCGGCGACGAGCTGGGCGGTGACGCCGTCCACCAGGTCCTGGGCGTCGAAGTCGGTGCCGAAGCGCTCGTTGATCAGCTCGATGATGGTGGACAGCCTCTCCTTGGGCGCCTTGCCCGTGCCGGTGCCGGTGTACTCGGGGCCGGGCAGCTCGCCGACGCCTCGGGCCTGGAGCTGGAGGGCGCCTTCGGCCTCCAGCTTGAGCTTGAAGGAGGCGAGCACCACGTCGTCGCCGAGGTCCACCGGGCCGCCGCTGTCGGGGCGCGGGAGCTTGCGCAGCAGCAGCCGGCCGTAGGCGTAGAGCTTCTCCAGGTCCGGATCGGCGAAGGGTACGATCTGCCCGAGGAAGCCGTAGAGGTTCTTGAAGGCCGTGAGCTTGGCGCGGAATGCCTCCTGGCGCTGCTGCCCCTCCTGGTCGGAGTCGCTGGACCGCAGGGCCTTGAAGCGGTCCACGGCGGGGTCGAGCCAGGCATTGAGCCTGGCGTTGTCGGCCAGGCTCTTCTCGCCCTTGAGTTTGAAGAAGACCGCCGCGAATCCGTCCACCTCCGAGAGCGTGTAGATCTGGAACTGCTTCAGCTCGTCCTCCAGCTCGTACAAACGCTGGGGGTCTACCTCATCGGCGACCGTGGTGGTCTGGTAGTAGTCCTGGAAGCTCGCCAGAATGGCCTCGCGCTCGTTGACGAAGTCGAGGACGAAGGTCGCCTCCTTGCCCGGGCAGGTGCGGTTGAGCCGCGAGAGGGTCTGCACCGCCTGGATGCCGTCCAGGCGCTTGTCCACATACATGGCGCAGAGCAGCGGCTGGTCGAAGCCGGTCTGGTACTTGTTGGCGACGATGAGCACCTGGTAGAGGTCGCTGGCGAACCGATCCGGCAGCTCGGTCTCCTTGATGGACTTGCCGTTGACGTGCGGGTTCATCCCCGGCTCGGTGTAGGTCACGCCTTTGACCTGGTCGTCCGGGACCTCGCCGGAGAAGGCCACCAGGCAGCGGATGTTCTCGTAGCCCTTGGCCTTCAGATAGGCGTCGAACGCCTGCTTGTACCTGACCGCCATCAGCCGAGAGCCGGTCACCACCATGGCCTTGGCGCGGCCCTGGAGCTGGTGCATCACGCAGGCGCGGAAGTGCTCGATGATGATCTCCGTCTTCTGGGCGATGTTGGTGGGGTGCAGGTTGACGAAGCGGGCCAGGGCCGAGGCGGCCTTGTGCTTGTCCAGCTCGGGGTCGTCGGCGATGGACTTGGCGAGCTGGAAGAAGCGCTTGTAGGTGGTGTAGCCCTTGAGCACGTCGAGGATGAAGCCCTCCTCGATGGCCTGGCGCATGGAGTAGAGGTGAAACGGCGCGGGCTTGCCGTCCGGCCCCTGGTGGCCGAACAGCTCCAGGGTCCTGTGCTTGGGCGTGGCGGTGAAGGCGAAGAAGCTCATGTTCGGCTGCGGCCCGCGGAACAGGGCGGCGCGCAGGGCGAGCTGATCGGGGGCGGACAGATCCTCGCCCTCCTGGGCGAGCTTCTCGGCGATGGAGCTGTCGGAGAGCAGCTCCTTGACGGTGACGGCCATCTCGCCGGTCTGCGAGGAGTGCGCCTCGTCCACGATGACGGCGTAGCGCCGGTCCGGCAGGCCCTGGATCTTGTCCTGGATGAAGCCGAACTTGTGGATGGTGGAGATGATGATGGGCACCCCGGCGGCCAGCGCCGCCGCGAGCTGGGCGGAGTCGGTGTCGATCTTCTCCACCACCCCGGTCTTGTGCTCGAACTGATAGACGGTGTTCTGTAGCTGTTGGTCGAGCACCTTGCGGTCGGTCAGCACCACGACGGCGTCATAGACCTTGCGGTCCTGCTCGTCGTGCAGGGAGGCCAGCCGATGCGCGAGCCAGGCGATGGAATTGGACTTGCCCGAGCCCGCGGAGTGCTGCACCAGGTAGCTGGTGCCAGCACCGGCCTGCCGCGCGGCGGCCACCAGGCGGCGCACGCAGTCGAGCTGGTGGTAGCGCGGGAAGATCATGGTCTCGGTCGTGGTGATCTTGCCGGTGTTCGGGCTCTTCTCCTGCTCCACCTGCAGATGGATGAAGCGGCCCACCAGGTCGAGCAGGCTGTCGCGCTGCCAGACGGCCTCCCACAGGTAGCAGGTGCGGTGCCTGCCCTCCACCGGCGGGTTGCCGGCGCCCTGCTCGAAGCCCCGGTTGAAGGGCAGGAAGCGGGTGGAGAGCCCGCGCAGGCGGGTGGTCATCCAGACCTCGTCGGTGTCCAGGGCGAAGTGGACCAGGGCGCGGGTCTTGAAGCGGAAGATCGGCGCGTGGGGGTCGCGATGCGCCTTGTACTGCTGGCGGGCATGGGCTGCACGCTGGCCGGTGATGGGGTTCTTCAGCTCGGCCGTGGCGATCGGCAGGCCATTGAGGAACAGGGCGAGATCCAGCTCGTTGTCGTTCCTGGGGTCATAGCGGAGCTGGCGCACCACCCGCAGGCGGTTCTGGTCGTAGAGCTTCCAGACCTGCGGGTTCAGGCCGTGACCCGGGGCGAAGTAGGCGAGCCGGATCTGCTGGCCGTGGAGCTTGAAGCCCTGGCGCAGCACCGACAGCGCCCCGCGCTGGTCCAGCACCTTGCACAGGGCGTCGAGGAAGATGCCGTCCAGCGCCGCCCCGTGGATGGCCTGGAGCTTGGCCCAGGGCTTGGGCTGGGTGGCCTGGACGAAGGCGACGACCTCCGCCGGGATCAAGCCACGCTGGACGTCGTAGCCGGCATGTACGGCCAGGGCCTCGTCGGGGTCGAAGCTGGCGAGGCCGCGGGGCTCGTAGCCGCCGTGCAGCACCAGGTGCTCGACGATGAGCTTCTCGAAGGCGTCCTCGGTGTGGACCTTCACGCGGCGGCCCCGATGTCGAGCTGGCCGGTGACGGCGGCGGTGATGAGGGCTTGGCGGTATTCTTG
>CAYWTP010000300.1:0-780 GCA_964461215.1 uncultured Ectothiorhodospiraceae bacterium
CGACAACTGCGTGATCTTCTGGCCCCAGGATGCCGTCTACCGTGTCAAGAAGGACGAGAGCACCACTGGCCGCTACGTGGCGACCGACTACGACAAGTGCGTGGGCTGCCACATCTGCGCGGACGTGTGCCCGACGGGCTACATCCAGATGGGCATGGGCGAGTAGCGGGCCAGATCATGAGTCGAGTGTCGACGTTTCTGCGATTGGCCGCCGTGGCGGCGCTGGCCGGCGTGCTGGCTTCGCCCGCGGTGGCCGAAGAGGCCGGGGAGCACAATCCCCTGATGCCGGTCATTACCCAGGGCAAGGGCGACAAGTGCGTGGAGCCCGACGAGGTGATGCGCAAGAACCATATGAAGTTCCTGCTCCACCATCGGGATCTGACTGTGCACGAGGGGATCCGCACCAAGAAATTCGACCTGCGCGAATGCATTGAGTGCCACGTGCAGAAGGACGAGGCCGGCCAGTACATACCCATCAATGCACCGGGCCAGTTCTGCCAGAGCTGCCACAGCTATGCGGCGGTTCATATCGACTGTTTCCAGTGCCACGCTACCGTACCGGAAAAGCGGGTAGGGCACGCCAAGCCAGGTGAACGCCATGACTGATCGCAAGCAGCCTTCCGATCCGGCACGCCGGCAGTTCATGGGTGCGGCGGCTGCCGCCGCGGCCGCCGGCGTGGCCGGCCTGACCGTCTTCAACCTTGCCAGCGCAAGACCCGCCGAGCAGGCGGTGTCCAACGAGAAGCGCTGGGGTCTGCTGGTGGACACGGACAAGTGTGC
>CAYWTP010000300.1:790-2961 GCA_964461215.1 uncultured Ectothiorhodospiraceae bacterium
AGGACTGCCAGGCTTGTGTGGATGCCTGCATCACCGAGAACGGCTGGACCGGCCACGGCCGGCCCACCACCGATCCCCAGTGGATCCGCAAGGTCACCCTGCGGGACCGCGAGACGGGGTACGTGCAGAGCCTGCCGCTCATGTGCCAGCATTGCGAGTACCCGCCCTGCGTGGACGTCTGTCCCACGGGTGCGTCCTTCCGCCGGGCCGATGGCATCGTGCTGGTCGACAAGCACATCTGTATCGGCTGCCGCTACTGCATGATGGCCTGTCCGTATAAGGCACGCTCCTTCGTCCATGAAGACATCACCGGCCAGAAGCCCTGGGCGCCGCGGGGCAAGGGCACCGTGGAGAGCTGCACGCTGTGCGTGCATCGGGTGGACAACGGCGAGATCCCCGCTTGCGTGGAGGCCTGTCAGGACAACGGCACCAACGCCCTGCTGTTCGGCGATCTGAAGGATCCCAATAGCGATCTTTATAAGACCCTGACGCAGATCTCCACCCGGCAGATCCGCGAAGATCTGGATCTGAACACCGGCGTGCGTTATCACGGTTTGTGACGGCCGCCGCCGGCGGGTCTCCGCCAAGAGCAACGCGGCCCGACGGCCGCTCTCCGAAGCAATCGGACGACAGGTCAAGCGAACATGAAGAAGGTTGAGTTTCTCGAGATCGAAGGCAGCAGCACCGGGTATTTCGGTCTGCTGGGTCTGCTGGGAGCCCTGATCCTGGCGGGGCTGGCTGCGGCCTTTTACATGGAGCACAACGGCCACTATGTGACCGGCATGAACAACCAGGTGGTATGGGGCACGCCCCACGTGTTCGCGGTGTTCCTGATCGTGGCCGCTTCCGGTGCCCTGAACGTGGCCTCCATAGGGTCGGTATTCGGCCGGGCCATGTACAAGCCGCTGGCCCCGCTGTCCGGCCTGCTGGCCGTCGCGCTGCTCATCGGTGGTCTGGTGGTGCTGGTGCTGGATCTGGGGCATCCGGATCGACTCATCGTCGCCATGACCACCTATAACTTCAAGTCCATATTTGCCTGGAACATCTTTCTGTACACCGGGTTCATCGCCATCGTGGTCGTGTACCTGTGGATGATGATGGACCGGCGCATTAATCCACGAAACAAGACCGCCGCAGGCTACTTCGCCTTCATCTGGCGCCTGACCCTGACCACCGGCACCGGCTCCATCTTCGGGTTCCTGGTCGCGCGCCAAGCGTATGACGCCGCCATCTTCGCTCCCATGTTCATCATCATGTCGTTCGCCTATGGCCTGGCCATCTTCTTGCTCGTGCTCATGGCGGCATACAAGTGGACGGACCGGCCCTTGGGTGATGCGGTGGTTTACCGCCTGAAGAACCTATTGGGGGTGTTCGTCGCCGCGGTCCTGTACTTCGTGCTGGTGTATCACCTGACCAATTTGTACATCACCGAGAATCACGGCGTGGAACGCTTCCTCCTGGTCGACGGTGGTGTCTACACGAATCTGTTTTGGTTCGGACAGATCCTGGTGGGCGGGATTGCGCCGTTGCTGTTGGTCTATCACCCCAGCCTGGGCAAGTCACGGATCTGGATCGGCATCGCCTCGGGACTCGTCATTCTCGGCGGCTTTGCCCAGATGTACGTGACCATCATCGGGGGCGAGGCGTATCCGCTGCAGATCTTCCCGAACCAGGAGGTGGTGAGCAGCACTTTCTTCGACGGAGTCGTCGCCCACTATGCGCCCAGCTTCCCCGAGGTAGTGCTTGGCGTGGGCGGGGTGGCTCTCGCCCTGATCATGGTGGCCCTCGCCATCAAGGTGCTGCGCTTTCTCCCGCTGTCCCTGGAAGACGGGGCGGTGGATCCGCACGGCGCGCCGGCGAAAGCCGCGGCCTGAACACGCAGCGCCAGCGCGGCCCGGCTGCGCCTTGCCGGGCCTTGTTGCCTTGTGTGGCCCGCGTGTTAACGCACGCTGTCCGCGGATGAATTCTACCTGACTGCCATGTCGCAACTGCTGTTCTCCGCCGCCCACAAGTCCTCGGGCAAGACTACGATCAGCATCGGCGTTGCCGGGGCCCTGCGGGAGCGGGGACTGGCGGTGCAGCCGTTCAAGAAGGGCCCCGACTATATCGATCCCATGTGGTTGGGCACGGCTGCCGCCAGGCCCTGCTACAACCTGGACTTCAACACCATG
>CAYWTP010000300.1:2971-4590 GCA_964461215.1 uncultured Ectothiorhodospiraceae bacterium
CTGTTCGGACGCCGCAGCCAAGGTGCCGACATCAGCTTGATCGAGGGCAACAAGGGCTTGCACGACGGCACCGCCCAGGACGGGTCCAACAGCAACGCAGCCCTGGCCGTGCTGCTCGGGGCACCGGTGGTTCTGGTGCTGGACACCCGCGGCACCACCCGCGGCATCGCACCGCTGATTCTGGGCTTCCAGGCCTTCGACCCGGCCGTGAAGCTTGCCGGGGTCATTCTCAACCAGGTGGGCGGCTCGCGCCACGAATCCAAGCTGCGTGACGCGGTCGAGTACCACACGGACCTGCCTGTGCTGGGCGCCGTGTACCGAAACGCGGAGCTGGAGATAAGCGAGCGGCACCTCGGGCTGGTACCCAGCAATGAGGCGGGTCCGGCCCAGGTCACGGTGGCCAGAATTTCCCGTCTCGTGGCGCAGCAGGTGGACCTGGACGGCTTGTTGAGGCTGGCGACCCCGGCCGAGGCGCCCGCCTTGCAGCGGGCGGAGCCGAGCACGCTATTGCCGGTACCGGACGTGCGTATCGGTATCGCCCGCGATTCGGCATTCGGGTTCTACTATGCCGATGATCTGGATGCCCTGCGTGGTGCGGGGGCGGAGCTGGTGCCCTTCGACACGCTGCGCGATTCGCGCCTGCCCGAGGTCGACGCCGTATTCATCGGAGGCGGCTTCCCGGAAACCCAGATGGAAGCTCTCGAGGCCAATACCTCTCTGCGCCGGGCATTGCGCGAGGCAATCGAGGGCGGTCTGCCGGCCTATGCCGAGTGCGGTGGGTTGATGTACCTGGCCCGGCGTATTCGGTGGGGCGAGCGCAGCAGTGAGATGGTGGGGGTGCTGCCGGCGGACGTCGTGATGCACTCACGCCCTCAGGGGCGCGGCTACGTGCGCCTGGCCGAGACGGGACGGGGGCCGTGGCCGTTGCTGGATGGGGCGGGTGCGCCCGCCGAGGTCGCGGCGCACGAGTTTCATTATTCCCGCCTGGAGAACCTCAGCGGCGAGGTGGAATTCGCGTACCGGGTGCTGCGCGGGACTGGCGCCGATGGCCGGCACGACGGCATCGTCTACAAGAACGTGCTGGCCAGCTACGTGCACCTGCGCAGCGTGACATCCAATCCCTGGGCGGAGCGGTTCGTGAACTTCGTGCGGGACAAGCGCAAGGCGCGGCGGCGGGTGGCCTGAGGCGACGGAGGAGAGCTCTTGAGACTGTTTACAGTGACCAAATCGGCGGCGGACCAGATCCGATCTGCTGCACAGGAAGACGGTACCCAGGAGATGGCCCTGCGGATTGCTGCCAGCACCAAGACCGACGGCAGCCTGGATTACGCCATCGGCTTCGATGTGCCCGCCGAGAACGACGTGCTCGTTAGCAGCGAGGGGGTGAGGGTTCTCATCGGCCGCGAAGACGTGGATCTGCTCGAAGGCGCGACCATGGACTACGTGGAGCTCGAGCCGGGCCAATTCCGCTTCATCTTTCTGAATCCCAATGATCCGCACTACTCGCCACCAAAGCAAAAGTAGTCCTCCCAGTGAGGCAGAAGGTATCAACGACTAAGGTGGATTCATACGTAGGATCTTTAGGCCGTGCCGTCCATGGGAGGCCCGCAGGACACGCC
>CAYWTP010000301.1:0-4582 GCA_964461215.1 uncultured Ectothiorhodospiraceae bacterium
TTCAGCTCGAGTGTGAGACGTTGGAAAGCTTCGGTCCGGAAGTACGCGGGAGCTCCTTCCCCATGAGGTCGAAAAGTTCGGCCATCATGGTCGCCAGCACATCCGGGCGCTGGGCCGCCCGATCGTGCTGGCACAACGGGTCGGTTTCAAGGTCGTAGAGTTCGCAGGACGGGCCGCCTCTGAGCGGGAAATACAGCAGCTTCCAGCGTCCCCGTTGCAGCATCCGGTCCCGAGCTTGCTCGATGACAAGGCGGTAACGCTCCTTGATTGCGAGAGTCCCCTTCTGTTTGTTGGGGACTTCCAGGAGTTCCAGCAGATTCGGGTAGGTGATGTGTTCCGGGTGCATGCCCGGCGGGGTAGTAAGCCAGAGGCCCGTCTCGCAGAATACCGGCAGGTCCAGATTGGTACCCGACCCATTCAGGTAAGGCTCGATGGAGCAGCCTTCCATCTGGGCGTCTGTAGTGATGCCCAGAAGGTCGAGCACTGTCGGCGCCAGGTCCGCCGAACGCACTGGCCGAGACACAATGCCGGGTCGGGGGCGACGGGGATCCAGTACGACCAGCGGCGTGCGGTTGCTGTACCCACCCACCACGCTGTTGCCCTGTCCCCAGGTGTTGTGTTCGAAGAGGTCGATGCCGTGGTCACTGTAGATTACCACCACGGTATTGTCGGCCAGGCCGCAACGGTCCAGGAAACCCATGACCTGGCTCACCTCGTTGTCGAAGCTGCGTACCGTGCCGTCGTACAGGTCGATGATCTGATCCAGGTCGAAGGCCTCCTTGGGCTCCGCCTGGCTTCGAATTATGTCGAACGGATCGGTGAGCCGGCTCATCATGAACTTCGAATCACCTTTGTAGTGCGGATCCGCGAACAACGTGTAGTAAGGGTACTCCGATCCGAAGGGTGGATGGCAGTGGGAGGTGAAGACGTTCAGCATGAAGGGCTCGCCGCTCTGGGCGAAACGCCTGAGATGACGGCGTGCCTGGCGGCCCAGGTGACTGCCCATGGGCACGCCGGCGAGGTAGTAGACTTCAGGCAGGAACACCCGGCCGAAGCGGTTATGGGTAAACAATGAGAGAAACAGTCGCAGATCCTTCGGTCCCTGGCGGATCAGGTAGCGGATGTTCCATTGGTCCTGGGGCAGGTCGCAGGCATCGAAACAGAAGCTGAACTTGCCCAGGTCACTCCCGCACCAGTCGCTCACGGCCACTGTCCTGTAGCCCTGGCCCCGGAGCAGCTCGGGTAGCGAGGGTACGGCCAGCGCAATCTCGTCGTCGGAGTTGTAGTTGGTGCGCACACCGTGCGTGCGAGGCCACGTGCCGGTCAGGATGGTGGCCAGATTCGGGGCGGTGCGCGCGATGGGGGCGTAGCAGTGGGTGAAGAGAGTCGCCTTGGTCTGTACGAAACGATCGATATAAGGAGTGAGTGGCCGGCGGTACACGCCGGGCCCCACCCGATCGGCTCGCAGCGTGTCGCAGCCCATGAGCAGTACGTTCGGGCGATCCTGCCGGGTCTTAACCTTGGTCGGCCGCGGCTCCGGGTCGTAGCAGGCCCAGGTGATGACGGCTACGGTTGCCGTGCTACCTAGCAGCAGGGCTGCAAAGGATTGCCACGCCCCTTGTCGGGCGAGGACATAGGCCGCGGCGGCGACCAACACGCCCGCCGCCCCAAACAGGGTGCGGCGGGCGAGGGTGAGGCGCGTAGGTGTAAGTACATGCCACAGCGCATACAGGCGTGCCATCCGGTAGTGGGACGAGGCCGCGATACTCGCGGGGATGTGCAGCAGCTGGTGACTGAACTGAAGAGCTGTGAGCATGGCCACAGCGAGAAGTGCGCTGGTGCTCGCCCAGATCAGTGAGAAGATGCCGCCGGTCAGCACCAGTAGGCAGCCGTAGAGAGTCACGCCAATCCCGGCCATACCGGCCATAAGCAGCAACGCCCAGAGCGCCAGGCGAGAGATGGCCAGCGCGGTGTAGCCCAGATAGCTCTGGAGGAGTTCATCCCGGAGCTGTGGCCCGGACTGGCTGAAGTCCCGGATGGACTTGACGACCAGCAGCAGGGTGAACAGGGTTGCGAGCGCGACGCTTACGCCAAGCCCTTGCCACAGCACGTTGGATAGGCCGTTACCAGTCCCTGTCATTCACACGTCCCCGTCAGGCGTCAGGCCCTGCTGCCTGGTTTGTGGGTGAGAAAGCCCTTAATTTCGCCCAGTGCCGCCGCGAGCCTGACTAGATAGAAGCGCCGAGCCCTGGGGCGCCATGCAAGGAGGCTGTACAGGACGTAGCCTCCGGCCTTGCGCAGCATGTACGGTGGCAGCCGGCCGTTCGCCTCGGCCGCCTCACGCACACGCACCGTCGAGGCGGAGCGTTCGTAGGCCTTGCGGAGCAAGTAGGATAGACGGAGCCGCTCCGGATCCACATAGTGGTGTTGGACGACGTAGGGCACATACCGCAGCTTCGCCCCCAGGGCCAGCGCACGCAGCACCCAGTCGCTGTCCTCTCCGCCCCCCAGATTATGGCCGACCGGACCCAGATCAACGGCAAACGGTCCCACCCGACGGTAGAGATCGGTGCGGATGACCAGGTTACCCCCGCCTGGAACGGCTATGTTTGCATTAACCTCAATTGGCTCCGGTCCGAGGTCGACGGTTGGTACCGGCAGGGGGTAGATGCGATAGCGGCCTCGATCGTGGACCCAGGCCGGCTCGGTGCCTTCCCAATCCGGCAGGATGCGACCGCAGAAGAAGTCCGCCTCGGGATAGTCTCGAGCCGCACGACACACCCCCACCAGGTAGCCGGGATCGACCCGATGGTCGTCGTCGACGAAGGCGGTTATCCTGCTCGTGAGTTTAGGGAGAATGCGATTCAGCGCCCTGGACTTGCCTGGCTCTGGCTCGATTTCCCAGTGCAGTGGCAGCCAGCCTCTTTCTGCGCAATCGCTCTGGTAGCCGTCTAGCCACGCGTGCGTGTTGTCGGTGCAGGCATTGGCTACTACCCGAATCTCCAGCTCGCACGCGCTCGGCCGTTCGGCGCGATTCAGGGAGTCCAGTGTCCGCTGTAGCAGCTCCACGCGATCGTGGGTGCAGATGACAACGCTGACCTTCACAGTGATGGGCGGTGCGCGGCGGTTGGCGTACGAGCCAGACTTGACTTCAAGCCAATGGGCGTGTCGACCGACGGTATCCCTGCATCATTCCCAGGGTGTATCCGACGGTCATCTGCTGGCGAAATGCGCTGTCCGGTCCGAGAGCGGCGAGCTGCAGGAAGTACTTGAGGCTGCCGCGGCCTAGCTGGGCCCACAGAAAGAACGGCACCCCGAGGAAGCGACGGAGGTGTGGTCCCTCGTCGTACAGTGCCTTCTGATAGCCGGCGTTGAAGTGGATGGTACGGAAGTAGCTCTTCTTTAGTTGGAAGGGCTCAACTTTGTGGTAGACGATGGCCTCGGGAGCATAGAAGAACCGCCCACCAGCCTCGGCGAGCCTGTGGCAGTAATCGGTCTCTGCGCCCTTGAAGAGCTCGCCACGCTTGCGGCCCGACCCCTTGCGTCCGAGCTTCGGGTTGAACAGACCGATTCGCTCGACCACGCGGCGGTGGAAAGCCATATTTCCCCCGTAGGGGTACTTGACCACACCGTCCAGCCGTAAGGGCTGATCTCCATAGTCCTGAAATCCGAGGAACCCCTTGAGCTCAGGGTGAGCGTGGATCCAGTTGGGTAGGGGAACATCAGGGTCCAGGTGAATTCGACCCCCGGCCGAGTCGGCATCGTTCGTCGACAGGCATTGGTACAGGGCGGTCAGCCAACCTGGACTCACCGCAATGTCGTCGTCGATGAAGGCAAAGTAGGTCCCTTGGGACTCCAGGACGCCTCGGTTACGGGCGTAGTTGAGTCCCTGCTCGCCCTCGAAGACATAGCGGACCGGGACGGTGGCCTCTTGAGCGAGGCGTTCGACGACCTTGCGTGTGTCATCCGAGGAATTGTTGTCGACCACCAGAATCTCCCAGACCGGGGACGATGGCCCGTCCTGTCGGAGCAGGTGCCCAACGCAGCGCGGTAGGTTGGCGCTGCGGTTATAGGTACAGACGATGACGCTGAAGTCCATGTTGGCTACCGTTCATACTCGTACGCTCAAGTGTTTCCAAAAGCGTGTCCAATAGTATCTTGCCGGAAGAAAGACCCCCGCAGTGTTTACGCCGAAGGTCAGCTTCTGAGCGAGTTTCCACACTGAATCCGTTCCGTACACCTCAATGCGTCGTAGCGCCAGCGAGTCCGTTCCCAGCTGGTTGAATCCGGAGCGCGTGGAGCAGGCAAGCAGGAATCCGGCTTCCTCCACCAAGTCGCGGATATCTGAGGTGAACAGACCGTACGGATAGGCGAAGTGGCGGGCTGGGCACGCGAGTTCCTTTTCGATGTGTGCCTTGCAGCCTTGGATCTCGGAACGCGCCTGCTCGAGCGTAAGTTCAGGCAGTCGGGGATGGGTCAGCGTATGGCCGCCGAAGCTGACACCTGCCTGCGCCATCCTACGTACGTCGTCCCAGCGCAGTAGGTCCCGCGGCGGGAAACCGCGGGACTCCATCCAGACATT
>CAYWTP010000302.1:0-2485 GCA_964461215.1 uncultured Ectothiorhodospiraceae bacterium
GCTCCTTCTCCAGCGCCATCCAGTCGGAAGTAGCGTGACGGGCCGCCTTGCGTGCCTTCACCGTGCCGGCGAGCTGGATCGCCCCCCCGAAGAGCAGCAGCTTCTCGGTGAGGGTGGTCTTCCCGGCATCGGGATGGGAGATGATGGCGAAGGTACGGCGGCTGGTGGTCTCCTGGGTGTACTGACTCATGGGTCGCTAAGGTCCGGAAAAAAGGAGCATTATACACCACGCCATAGTGAGCCGGCTTCAGGCCTGAGGCGGGCCATACCCGCCGAAACCAGGGGCAAGGTCCAAGCGACCCGGAGAGATTCGGCCACGGAATCCACGGAAGAGCATTCCGTGGGTTCCGTGGCAAGTCTACAAGCCCTTGGCGGGCACAGCCGCCCTGTCCCCTGCTCCCCGCCCCCTGCTGCCGTGCTCTCAGCTCCCTGTCCCCTGCCTCCCCATGCGATACAATCCCGCCGCCGGCGAGTGGCCGAACCGGGCGGAGAAGACAAAGCGTGGCAATTGTGCACCTGCAAGGCGTCAGCGTGGGCTTCGGTGGCCCCCCTCTGCTGGATCGCGTCGATATCCAGATCGAGCGCGGCGAGCGCGTGTGTCTCGTGGGACGCAACGGCGCCGGCAAGTCGACCCTCATGCGCGTCATCGCCGGCGAGGTGATTGCGGACGAGGGCGAGGTGTCCTGCTCTCAGGGAGCGCGCATCGCCCGGCTGGAGCAGGAGGTTCCCGCGGGCACCCACGGGGCGATCTACGACGTGGTGGGGGCAGGCCTGGGGGATCTGGGCAGGATGCTCGCCGACTACCACCACGTCAGCCAGCGGCTGGCCCACGAGGGCGGCTCGGCCTTGCTGGAACGCTTGGAGCGCATCCAGCATGAGCTGGAGGCGGCCGGCGGATGGCACGTGAATCAGCGCGTGGAGACGGTGCTCTCACGCTTGGAGCTGGATCCGGATCGCAGCTTCGACGCCCTGTCCGGGGGGCTCAAGCGCCGGGTCCTGCTCGCCCGGGCACTGGTCTCCGAGCCGGACCTGCTGCTCCTGGACGAGCCTACAAACCACCTGGACATCGAGGCCATCACCTGGCTGGAGGAATTTCTGCTGGGATGGACCGGAACGCTCCTGTTCGTCACCCACGATCGGGTATTCCTGGAGCATCTCGCCACCCGCATATTGGAGCTGGACCGCGGGCGCCTGACGTCCTGGCCCGGTGACTACGCCACGTACCTCCGGCGCAAGCAGGCCGCGCTGGAGGCGGAGGCCGGGCAGCAGGCCGAGTTCGACAAGAAGCTGGCCCAGGAGGAAGCGTGGATCCGCCAGGGAATCAAGGCCCGGCGGACCCGCAACGAGGGACGAGTGCGGGCTCTGGAAGCCCTGCGCGCCGAGCGCCGAACCCGCCGGGAAAGAGACGGCACCGTGCGCCTGCGAGCCCAGCAGGGAGAGCTCTCCGGCAGGCAGGTGGTGGAGGCCGAAGCAGTGGGCTACACGTGGAGCGGGACACCCATCATCCGCGACCTGAACACCACCATCCTGCGGGGGGACAAGGTGGGCATCATTGGCCCCAACGGCTGCGGCAAGACCACGCTGCTGCGCCTGCTGCTGGGCGATCTGGCGCCTGAGGCCGGCCACCTGCGCCTCGGCACTCGCCTGCAGGTGGCCTATTTCGATCAGCAAAGGGCGCAGATCAATCCCGAGATGACGGTGATGGACAACGTGGGCGGCGGCTCGGAAAAGGTCATGGTGGACGGCCGGCCGCGCCATATCATGAGCTATCTTCAGGACTTCCTCTTCTCTCCCGAGCAGGCCCGAACCCCGGCCAAGGCCCTGTCGGGCGGGGAGCGCAACCGGCTGCTGCTCGCGCGGCTGTTCACGCAGCCGTCCAACGTGCTGGTCCTGGATGAGCCCACCAACGACCTTGATGCCGAGACCCTGGAGCTGCTGGAGGACCTGCTGGTTGAATACCAGGGCACGGTGCTCCTGGTCAGCCACGACCGCGCCTTCCTCAATGGCGTGGTCACCAGCACCCTGGTATTCGAAGGCGGGGGGCGGGTGAACGAGTACGTCGGCGGCTACGACGACTGGCTGCGCCAGCGCCGCCCGGAGCCTTCCCCCATCGGGGGAGCTGCGCCGGCCCCGGTGAAAATCGCAAAGTCCAAGCCTGTCCCGGCACGACCCCGCAAGCTGAGCTACAAGAATCAGCGCGAGCTGGAGGCCCTGCCCGATCGCATCGCCGCCCTGGAGCAGGAGCAGCAGGATCTGCACCGGACCCTGGCCGATCCGGACCTCTACCGCCGCGAGGCAGACATCGTGGCGGCCACCACCGCCCGACTTCAGGCGCTGGAGAGGGAGCTGAACACGGCATATGAGCGGTGGGAGGAGCTGGAGGGGACCGGTGAAAGGAGTGAGGAGTGAGGCGCGTAGAGCTTGGAGACTTGCCACGGAATCCACGGAAGGGTTAAGAGTGTGATCGGTGAGGTGCGATGAGCTG
>CAYWTP010000302.1:2495-4550 GCA_964461215.1 uncultured Ectothiorhodospiraceae bacterium
CGAATAGAAGGTGTGACGATGGTCGCCAGAGCCAAGATACTTCGCGCCTTGCCCCTGGCCTGGCCTGGGCTGTGACGCGTGAGGCCGATGGCGGGAATTATCTGCTTTCCCGCCCGTGGTCAGCATCGTTCTTTGAGCCTGTGCGTCTCTGAGGGAGAGGAATGCTGCGTACAGCCTGGACGCGGCTTGTTCCCATGGCTTCCGCGGCCACGTTCTTCGCGGTCCCTTTGTGCCTTCGTGTCTTTGTGGTTGGTATTCATTTCCGTGCAGTTCCGTGGATTCCGTGGCAGGTCTTTCCGGCTTGTATCCTGGACCTTGTCCCTCTTTACGGCGAGCCCATGGATGCAGGAGGTAGAGCGCTGCCGGGAGCGGGCTCGGCGCGCGCCTACGCCTAACGCCTCACCCTTCACGCCCCACCCATATACAATGCCGGCATGAGCGACGAGACCAGCGCGTACCAAGACCTTGGCCCGGACCAGATCCTCGATGCCGTGGACAGTGCCGGCTATCGCTGCGACGGCCATTTTCTGGCCCTGAACAGCTATGAGAACCGCGTCTATCAGGTGGGCATCGAGGCTGCGACACCACTGGTGGCCAAGTTCTACCGCCCGGGGCGCTGGTCCGACGACGCGATCCGGGAAGAGCACCAATTCACCCTGGAGCTGGCCGAGGAGGAGATCCCTGTGGTGCCCCCGATGGTGGACGCCCGGGGAGAGACCCTTTTCCGCCACGGGTCCTTCCGCTTCGCCCTCTACCCCCGGCGCGGCGGACGTCCGCCGGACCTGGAGGACCCGGACCACCTGGAGCAGATGGGCCGCTTCCTCGCCCGCATTCACAACCTGGGAGCCATAGCGCCGTTCGCCGACCGGCCCACGCTGGAGATCGGCCACTTCGGGGTGGACTCCTACACCTACCTGCTGGGCAACGGCTTCATCCCCGCCCATATCGAGCCGGCCTACCGCAGCCTGGCCGAGCACCTGTTGGAGCAGGTGCGTGCCTGCTTTGGCCGGGCCGGCAAGGTGGATCATCTGCGCCTGCACGGGGACTGTCATCCGGGCAACATCCTGTGGACCGACGCCGGCCCGCACATCGTGGACTTCGATGATGCCCGCATGGGGCCCGCGGTTCAGGATCTGTGGATGTTCCTGTCCGGGGACCGCACCCACATGACGGCGCGCCTGGCGGATCTGCTGGAAGGCTATACCCAGTTCCGGGACTTCGAGCCCCGCGAGCTTCACCTGGTAGAAGCTCTGCGCACCCTGCGCATGATGCACTACGCCGCCTGGCTGGCCCGGCGCTGGGACGACCCGGCATTTCCCCGCGCCTTTCCGTGGTTCAACACCTCACGCTACTGGGAAGAGCACGTCCTGTCCCTGCGCGAGCAAGCCGCCCTCATGACAGAGCCGCCGCTGGTGTGGGAGTGATAAGAAACCCCGCCAGGCGGCGGGGTTTCCAAGGTCCTCCTGGACCGTATTGACGCTCAGCTCGCCGGGTTGACCTGGGTCGCCTGGAAGCCCTTGGGGCCCTTCTCAACCTCGAAGGTCACTTGCTGGCCTTCGGACAGGCTGCGGAATCCACCACCCTGGATCGCGGAATAGTGCACGAAGACATCATCGCCGCCATCGGTGGGCGCAATAAAGCCAAATCCCTTGGAGTCGTTAAACCACTTCACGGTACCGGTACGCATTTAACAAGAACCTCATAAGAAAGTGACAAAAGATTACCCGCTCACAGATGCTTTCCGACTGGAGAGTGCTTCGGCGCCCTCCACAACAATCGGATCGCCACGCTGTGGCGGGCTGAAGTCTAGCCGGTACTTGGTTACATTTCCACGACTGCCGCCGAGGCACGGGTTACGGTATCTTAAGCCCGGCCGTCGCACGGCGAACGTCCTTGGATGCCGGCCCCGACCTAATTCTACTTTGTCACATTCGGGGCTAGCGGTCCGGAGAGTCTTTCCGGGACACGCCGTGAATACCCACGGCGCTGCGCTTGTGGGGCCAGCCCATGCCATCCCGGCATGGGCGCTCACCGGGCTGCGAAGGGCCACCGGCC
>CAYWTP010000303.1:0-4545 GCA_964461215.1 uncultured Ectothiorhodospiraceae bacterium
TCAGCGAGGTCGGTGATCTGTATGAGGCAGTTGTCGCAGGATGTCGCTGCCACCTTGGCCCCGGTCCGGCGTATCTGGTCCGCCTTGACCTTGCCGGACTTGATCCGAAACTCCTCCCAGTCCTCGTTGGCCACCAAGCCGCCGCCGCCCCCGCAGCAGAAGTTCTCCCGTCGATTGGGGGTCATGTCGCGGAAATCCATCGTGGCCGCCCGCAGAAGTCGGCGCGGCTCCTCGAAAATGCCGCCCTTGCGTCCGAGGTTGCAGGGATCGTGATAGGTGACCGATTCCGGATTGCGCGTTGGGTCCAGATGCAAGCGCCCGTCGCGCAGGTAGTCGTCGACCACTTCGAGGATGCTGCGCACCTTGAACTTGAGCGGCCCCCCGAACCACTTGGGCGCCTCCCACTTGAGCACGGCGTAAGCATGACCGCACTCGGTGACGACGATCTCCTTGACGTTCAGCCGCTCGGCCTCTTTCAGGATACGCTGGGTGATGCGCTTCGCCCTGGGGATGTCGCCGAGGAACAGGGCGTTGTTGGCGGCCTCGAACATGCTCAGAGTCCAGGACTCGCCCACCGCATTGAAGATGACTGCCGGCGGCACGATCGTATGCGCACCGGACAGGGGGACATACAGCTTGTCGGCCGGCTGATCGACGGGGATGCGGGCCTGCGGGTCCCCCAGGCGTTCCTGCACCTGCCTCTCCAGCTCGCTTATCTGCTCCAGGTAGACGCCCCTGAAGTCGTCGAGCCCCTCCTCGCGCCAGATGGCGGAGTCTGCCAGCTGGTCGAGGATCTCCGGACCTTTTCCGAGAGCCGTCAACATACCGCGCACGGCACCAATGATCTGCGGCGTCTCCACACACATGGGACAGTTGACGACGCAGCGCTCACACAGGGTACAGTTGCGAAACGCCAGCTCCACCCAGTCTTCCAGCTCTTGCTCCGTCAGATCCTTGGCTCCCGTCCAGAAGGGAAAGACCTTGCTTGTCCAGTCGTGCTTTCGCCGTAGCACACGCCGGACCCGCTCGGCCTTCGCCACCGGGGACATTTCGGGGTCGCCGGTGGCGAGGTAGATGTGGCAAGCCTCTATGCACCATCCGCAATGGGTGCACAGATTGGTCGCCGACGTGCCCACCAGCCGGTTGAACCGCTTGTCCAGCTCTTGAATGGCGGTCTGCGTGTTCATGATGCCATCCTCGCATTCGGTACTCCGCGCCACCCGTACCGGCGACCGGTCAGGTAGTGAGAGAAGAAGAAGTAGATGTAGTGCGAGATCTTGCTAAACGGCACATAGAACAAGAAGGCGGCCGTGATCAGGTAATAGGCAAACTGCCAGGACGGTGTCCCGACCACAAGGGCCATGACGGCAAAGAAGAAGAAGAGCTGCAGCGACACGAGCGCGAAGTAGTCGTCCGGGGTGCTGATGATGCGCAGCTCGGGCCGTAGCAACCTGCGCCCGATCTTGATGAAGCCGACGACGATGGCCGGGGCGATCAACGCCGCGAAGATCACCTTCACCGGGCCGGTCATGAGCTGGGGTGCGAACGGATAGGTGAAGGTATTGATGATGGCGGTCAGAGCGCCTACGTGATATAGACCGAACTCCAGCCAACGCTCCTTGTGCTCCCGACTGCTCTCCCGGGACCAAGGATGCAGGATGCTGACATAGGACTTGGCCGCCCCCATCCGCGCGCTGCCGCGCGGTGGAGCCT
This sequence comes from uncultured Ectothiorhodospiraceae bacterium, assembly GCA_964461215.1. Classification (GTDB taxonomy): domain Bacteria; phylum Pseudomonadota; class Gammaproteobacteria; order JAABTG01; family JAABTG01; genus CAYWTP01. Next base: position 1,714 of record CAYWTP010000303.1, read on the forward strand.
TCTCCCAAGGCATCGGTAGACAGCAGAGCTTGTAGATCTTGATGCCGTATACGACCGCCATCCACGCAAGCGCGATCGCTTGCAGCTCGTATTCCACAAAATGCAGTAACTGGTCGCTAATCATGATGTCGACCTCCTCCGCGCTCCCTCGACGGTCGGGCGCACCTGACCGTCGACAGGGCTGCGAGTACGGTGTGTTCAGTGCACGCGACGGAGCACGAAGCGGAACACACCATCGTTCCGGATCAGCTCCACAATCTCGTGTCCAGTACTCTTACACCAAGCGGGGATGTCCATCATCACGCCGGGATCGGTCGCGAGGGCCTCGAGAATTTGGCCGACATCGATGGACTTGATGGCCTTGCCCACCCGTACGACGGGAATGGGGCAGGGCAAACCCTTGAGGTCGAGGGTCTGAGCGATTTCGTAGGTGGTGTTCATGTGGTTCCTCCTCCCTCCAGTGGTAGCTGCGCCCAAACCCGAAGTTTGGTGTACTGGTCCATCAGATGAGGGACATCGTGCTGATGGGACCGATGCGCGCCAGACTCGTGCTTTCTCCTTGCCTGGCCCTGTAGTGGCTCTAATGGAGAAAGGCTGAAGTGGTCCCGTTTCCTGCTGTTAATGTAGGTTAACGGTACTGAGGAAGATAGTTGCAGAGGCGAACGGGGGAGTTGATTTACATCAACCAACCGCCAATTGGATGATAGAGCCTTCTTATGGGCATTCGCAGGCCTTAATGGCGCGCGCAGGCGGGCGCTCCGACGAGCCGTCCGTCGCAGGCCCGCGGCGCTTTCCCCACCATGGCCCGACCTACTCTTAAGGACACCAACCACATTTCTGATGCGTTCCTACCACATCAGATCATCCGGCACCTGATACGCCGCGTACGGGTCATCTTCTGCCGGCGTCGCCTCGGAAGTCGGGTGTGCCACTACGCAGGCCGGATCGCGGGAGCTGATCCTCTCCGCCACGTCGGCGGGCACCAGCTCATAGCGGCTTCCGTAGCGGACGATGTCCACACGGTGGCGGGCGAGCTGCTCGCGCAGGACGGGTGTCACCAGCAGTGACCTGACCTTGCCCTGGTCCACGAAGTGGTAGGCCTCCTCGGCGGTGTCGCGCGCCAGGCGGTTCTGCTCGATGAGCTGGCGCACCTGCGCGGCCAGCGCCTTGCGCTCCGCCGCGGCCTTGCGCTCAAGGTTCAGCGCCCGATCCCGCTCGGCCTTCTCCGCGATGGCCCGGCGGGCCGCCAGCGTGCTGTCGCTGAGTGCTTTCGCCCGCTGGCCCTTCTTGCCTGCCGGGAGACCCTTGCCCACTCTCGCCTTCTTCGCCTGCCTGGCGTCGGCCAGGCCGGCCTTGACGAGCTGGTCCTGAAGTGAATTCGCCATAAGCGGTTCCTGCTGTCGACTGCGGCCCTGAAGCGCGAAGTCTACCGCAGAACCCCCGGTGGGTTCTCCCCTGGGCGACATCAAGAGCAGAGCGCGTACAGGGGGTCTTGTAATCCGCCATGACGCGGGTCCGTCGCGCGGTGCGAGCTACGGCGCCCTGACGCGGATGAAGCGCCCGCCCTCATCCGATACACTTCCGCCGATGGCCACACCCTCGGAAAAGCTTCCCCAGCACTCCCCGGTGATCCAGCAATATTTGCGCATCAAGGCGGAGTTCCCGCAGACCCTGCTCTTCTATCGCATGGGGGACTTCTACGAGCTGTTCTTCGACGACGCCAAGCGCGCGGCCAAGCTGCTGGACATCGCGCTGACGGCCCGGGGCCAGTCCGGGGGCGAGCCCATCCCCATGGCGGGGGTGCCTTATCACGCGGTGGAAGGCTATCTGGCCACGCTGGTGCGCCAGGGCGAGTCGGTGGCCATCTGCGAGCAGATCGGCGATCCAGCGGCTAACCGGGGCCCGGTTGAGCGGCAGGTCACCCGCATCGTCACCCCGGGCACCGTCACCGACGAGGCACTGCTGGAGGAGCACCGGGACAACCTGCTGGCGGCCGTGCACGCGGCGGGCGAGATCTACGGACTGGCGGTGCTGGACATCACCAGTGGACGCTTCACCGTGCTGGAGATCACGGGGCTGGAGGCTCTGTCCGGCGAGCTGGAGCGGCTGCGCCCGGCCGAGGTGCTGGTGAGCGAAGACGCGCCGCGGGTGGCGCCCCTGGAGCGGGCCAGTGGCTTGCGCCGGCAGCCGCCCTGGAGCTTCGACCCGGACACCGCCCGGCGCCTGCTCACGGCCCAGCTCGGAACCCGGGATCTGGCCGGCTTCGGCTGTGAGGATATGTCGCTGGGGGTGGGCGCCGCCGGCTGTTTGCTCCAGTACGCCCGCGAGACCCAGCGCGGGACGCTGCCCCACATCCGCGGCCTGACCGTGGAGCGCCGGGAGGACAGCGTGATCCTGGACGCCGCCACCCGCCGCAATCTGGAGCTGGACATCAACCTGTCCGGCGGTCAGGACCACACCGTGGCCCAGGTGCTCGACCATACCGCAACGCCCATGGGCGGCCGGCTATTCCGGCGCTGGCTGGCCCGTCCCGTACGCTCTCGCGAGATTCTGCGCTTACGCCAGCACGCCATCGCCGCGGTGCTGGAGAGCCGGCGGGACGAGGCGCTGCACGAGCGCTTGCGCGCAGTGGGCGACATGGAGCGGATCCTGGCCCGGGTGGCGCTGAAGTCGGCCCGACCCCGGGATTTGGCGCAGCTTCGCAACGCCCTGGGTACGCTGCCGGGGCTGCACGCGGACCTGGACGGGCTGGACTCGCCACGCCTGAGTGAGCTGGGAGGCATCATCGCGCAGTTCCCGGAGCTGCTGGACCTGCTGGAGCGGGCCCTCATC
>CAYWTP010000304.1:0-3414 GCA_964461215.1 uncultured Ectothiorhodospiraceae bacterium
AGCACGGAGGAGATGACGGATTAGGATCCGTTCACCGGCGAAGTCATCGGCTGCGCCATCAGGGTCCATCGTGTTGGGGACCGGGCTTGCTCGACTCAACCGGCCGGCAGTGCTTGGCACATGAGCTATACGGGATCGGTTCAAGCTCTGACGCTCTGTGTCCTCTGGGCTCTCTGTGGTGAAAGAGAACGCAGTTCGACCGTGTCTTTGTGGTGTGGATTGTCGGTCATGATCCGCTCAGGTACGGCGATCCTTTGCCGATGCTGTGTGCCTTGCCAACCCTCACGGTAGGGCCTACCCTGGCTCTGAGAAGCAATTCGCGCGGAGGTTCCGGCAGTCTGTGGAATCGCTAGCTGACAACCGCGCCATGCCACGCGGCGGGCGGATCGTGGCGTGCCTGTCATGCTTGATCAAGCCCGCCGGGCGTGCGGCGGGATTCCTCTCCAGCCCGGTGTGCCGCCCCCTGGCAGGCCTGCTGCTGGCCTTGGCGCTGTCTCTGGCTGCCGCAATCGGCGCGCTGGTGTTTCCCACGGCCGCCGCCTGGCTACTGGGGATGCAGGCCTTGCTGCTGCCGCTGGCGATAGGCGCGGTCGTACTGCTCTACCACCGCATGGACGCCCAGCTTCTGGAACCGTTGATTGGCCTGCGCGAATGGGCGGTACGAATGCGCCGTGGTGATCTGGGTGCGCGCGTGGCCGAGCCTCCCGGCGGGGAATTTATTCAGCTTGCGCTTGACATCAACCAGCTCAGTGACGAGCTACGGCGACTGAACGAGGAAATGGATAGCGAGGTATGCAAGCATACGGAGAGCCTTGCCCAGAAGACCCGGTCGCTGCAGGTGCTCTACGACGTGGCGGCGAGCATCAACATCTTCAACGACCTGGAGGATCTGCTCACCCGCTTTCTGCACACTCTCATCGACGTGGTCAAGGCAAGGGCCGCCGCCGTGCGCCTATTGGACAAGGATGGGCAGATGCGGCTGGTGGCCAGCGTGGGCCTGTCGGAGAGCGACTTGGAGAAGGAACAGGTGGTTCCGGCGGATCAATCCGTATGGGGCACCGTGGTGGCCAAGGACGAGGGCGAAGGGGTGGTGGAGAAGAGTAGCCCGCGTACTCTGCAAGGCGGTGAGCATCTGCACGCCATCTCGGTGCCGCTACGCTACCATGGTCAAACCCTTGGTGTATACAACCTGTTTGTGGATCGTCCCGAGCTGATTGAGCGGGAGGATATCGGCGATCTGCTGACCAGTATCGGCCGCCACCTCGGCATGGCCATTGAGAAGGTCAGAGTGGACAACCAGGCCCAGCGGCTGTCCATCATGCAGGAGCGCAGCCTGCTGGCCCATGAGCTGCACGACTCCCTAGCCCAGACTCTGGCCAGCCTGCGCTTTCAGGTAAGGATGCTCGACGACACCCTGGAACAGGGGGAGCTGGAGCAGGCCCGCCGGGAGCTGGACAAGATCCGCAATAGCCTTGAGGAGGCCAACACCGAGCTCAGAGGACTGCTGGCCCAGTTCCGTGCGCCTATCGACAAGCGGGGGCTGGTGCCGGCGCTGGAGGATATCCTGGCGCGTTTTCGCCGGGAAACGGGTATTGTCACCTTCTTCCAGAAGGAGTGCTCCCAGGCGGATATGCCTGCCAGCATGGAAATGCAGGTGCTGCGCATCGTGCAGGAGGCGCTGGCCAATATCCGCAAGCACAGCCGCGCCCACGCCGTGCGCATCCTGCTGCGCTGCGATCGCTCCGGGCAGTACCACGTGATGGTGGAGGACGACGGCATCGGCATGACCCAGGAAGCGCTGGAGGGTGAGCCCGGCGAGCACCTGGGTCTGACGATCCTTGAGGAACGCGCCCGGCGCCTTGGCGGCGAGCTCAGCATCGAGAGTGAGCCCGCCGAGGGCACGCGTATCGAGCTGAACTTCCGGTTGCCTCGTTCGCCGTGAGTGCCGCCCGGCGTCACCGCCCCGTAGGCGTAGGAGCGAGCTTGCTCGCGAATGGGCCAGCGCCCTGCACGGCCAGCTCTTTGCTCGCGGCGCCACCTGACCGCTGGGATCTCCCGTGCGCGTGCTCCTGATTGACGACCATGCCCTTTTCCGGAGCGGGCTGCAGGAGCTGCTGCAGCGGCGGGGAATTGAGGTCGCCGCTGCCGTTGGCACCGGCGAAGAGGGCTGGCGGAAGGCCGAAGAGCTCATGCCGGACGTCGTTCTGCTCGACATGCGCATGCCCCTGATGGACGGCTTGGCGGTGCTCAAGATTCTACGTGAACGCAACCTGCACATGCCGGTGGTGATGTTGACCACCAGCCGGGAAGAGCGTGATCTGGTGGAGTGTCTGCGCCACGGTGCCCAGGGCTATCTGCTCAAGGACATGGAGCCGGAGGAGCTTGTCAGCGCCCTCGATGACGTGGTCAGCGGCAAGACCGTTGTGGCCCCCGACATGACGGGCGTGCTGGCCAAGGTGCTGCAGAACGAGGCCCCCGTGGAGCAAGGCCGGTCACCGTTCTCGATTCTGACCCGGCGCGAGACCGAGATCCTGTGTCATCTCGCCGCCGGGCAGAGCAACAAGCTGATTGCCCGCGAGCTGGGGATCTCCGATGGCACCGTCAAGCTCCACGTCAAGTCCATCCTGCGCAAGCTCGAGGTCCATTCGCGGGTCGAGGCCGCCGTTATCGCCGTGGAGAAGGGTCTGTGCCAAAAGCCCTAGATCCTACCCTGCGCCGGCGTCAGACCGAAGCGGAGCGTTTATGAAGAGATTCGACGACTTCATCAGGGAGTGTACCGGTCAGGTCAGGGAGATCTATCCGTGGGATCTGGCTGAGGATCTGGAGCAGGGCAAGGATGTGTTGATCCTGGACGTGCGCGAGCCGTGGGAGTTCGACACCATGCACATCGACGACTCGCTCAGCGTGCCCAGAGGCATCCTGGAGACCGCGGCCGAGTGGGACTACGAGGAGACGGTGCCGGAGCTGGTGCAGGCCCGTGATCGTTATGTGGTCGTCGTATGCCGCTCCGGTAACCGCAGCCTGCTATCGGCCAGAACCCTTGCCGAGATGGGCTTCAACGACGTGGTCAATCTCAAGACGGGCCTGCGCGGATGGAACGACTACGAGCAGCCGCTGGTCGACGAGGCCGGCCAGCCGGTCACCTTCGAGGAGGGAGACGCTTATTTCGCCTCCAAGGTCCGACGCGAGCAGATGCGGCCTAACGACTAAGAAATGGATCGATTGACCACAAAGGCATAAAGGGATAGGCGGGGCTGTAGGAGCGGGCGCGAGCCCGCGAAGATATTACGACGGTTGGGGGACGGTTCGCGGCCTTACGGCCGCTCCTACGGGGGGTGGCCGCTTCTTGGGGTAGGAGCGGCTGTAGGAGCGGGCGCGAGCCCGCGAAGATATTACGACGGTTGGGGGACGGTT
>CAYWTP010000304.1:3514-4533 GCA_964461215.1 uncultured Ectothiorhodospiraceae bacterium
GGGTGGCCGCTTCTTGGGGTAGGAGCGGCTGTAGGAGCGGGCGCGAGCCCGCGAATAGGACCGTTGAAACACCACGGAGGGGAAGATGGCGCTGGAGCTTTTTCATGGCAAGGATCTGCGGTTGGGGAGATTCTCCCAGCCTGGTGGCCTGTATCTCGTCACCACCGTTACTAATCGCCGACGGTCGCTGTTCCGCAACTGGTATCTCGGCCGGGTGGTGGTAGCTGCCATGCGTGAGGTGGCGGCCCGGCGCATGGTGGATTCTCTGGCCTGGGTGCTCATGCCGGATCATCTGCACTGGCTCTTCGGCCTGAAGACAGTAGAGCTTTCGCACGTGATGCACCGGGTGAAGTACCGCAGCGGTCTGGCCATCAACCGCCAGCTTGGATCTGTCGGCCCCGTCTGGCAGCGCGGCTATCACGATCACGCCCTGCGCCGCGAGGAAGATGTGAGGGCCGTCGCGCGGTACATCGTGGCAAATCCGCTGAGAGCCGGGTTGGTGGACGACATTGGGGACTACCCTCTGTGGGATGCGGTGTGGCTGTGAGTCCGTAGGATGGTTCGCGGCCTTACGGCCGCTCCTACACCGAGGCTCGGCTCGCGGCTGCTTCAGAGTCAGCCGGCCCGACCGGCTTTGCCGGCTCGAACCAGGCCAGGCTCTCGTGCAGCTTTACGACCTCGCCCACGATGATCAGGGTCGGAGGCTTGGGAGCCGCGGCCTGGACGATGCCCGGCAGTGTCTCCAGCGTGCCGGTGAACACCCGCTGGCGTGGCGTGGTAGCCTGCTGCACCAGGGCCGCCGGCATTGAGGAGGCCATACCGTGGGCCACGAGCTGTCCGCAGATCTCCGGCAGGCCCTTGAGTCCCATGTAGAACACCACGGTCTGCTGGGGCTGGGCGAGCATGGGCCAGTTCAGATTGATGCTGCCGTCCTTGAGGTGCCCCGTGACGAAGATGCAGGACTGCGCATAGTCCCGGTGGGTCAGCGGGATCCCGGCATAGGAGGCGCAGCCCGAGGC
>CAYWTP010000305.1:0-4504 GCA_964461215.1 uncultured Ectothiorhodospiraceae bacterium
ACCGTCGGCGGCAGAACCAGGGGCAGCGCGATGACCGCCTCCAGGACAGCCTTGAAGCGCCACTGCGTACGCGCGAGCCACCACGCCAGCGGAATCCCCAGCAGCAGCAGGATGACCGTGGACACCAGTGCCAAGTGCAGGGTAAGCGCCAGCGCCGTCAGATCACCCTCGCTCAACACCACCTCTCTCCATCGGCAGAGGGCGAAGCGGTCACCGCGTCGCGGGGGCCGAGTCGGGGCTCGAAGGCTCGAGCAGCCGGATCTGGTATAGGGCCGGCCAGTACTTCCCGGTGACGAACAAGCGATCGCCCGCCGCATCGTAGGCGATGCCATTGGCCACCGCTTCCGGGGGCAGGTTCGCCACGCCTCGCGGCAAACCGCTCAGATCGATCCATCCCGTGACGGCTCCGGTCACGGGCGAGATGCGCGCGATGTAGGGTGTGAGCCAGACGTTCGCGTAGATCTCGCCGCCTACCAGCTCCAGCTCGTTCAGTCGTTCCACGGGCTTGCCCCCGGCGGTAACGGTCAGGCGCCGCACCTCCTTGAACGACTGCGGATCCAGATACCGCAGATCGGCCGACCCGTCGCTCAGGATAAGATCACGCCCATCGTGCGCGAGGCCCCAGCCCTCTCCCGTATAGCGGAAGTGCCCCACCGGCTGCAGTGTATCGGCACGATAGATGAACCCCTGGCCCGCATGCCAGGTGAGCTGATAAATGCGGCCGCCAAACACGGTGACCCCCTCTCCGAAGTAACGCGCCGGGAGCCGGCGCGAGGCCAGGCTGCGTCCGCTGGCCAGGTCCAGGCGCCGGAGCACGGACTGCCCGTACAGCCCGGTCCCCTCCCAGAGCCGCCCATGGTCGAATGCCAGTCCCTGCGTAAAAGCCTTTGGGCTGTGGGGGTAGACCGAAACCACCTCATACGAGCACACGGGCTCGGGCCCAGGCGCCGCCTGCACCCGCCCTGCCGTAAGCATTCCTACTGCACAAGAAGCGAGCAACCACCCCAGGATCACGGGGGCAAGTCCATTGCCAACAATGACTTCCAACTTCGTGCCCTCTGTGCCTTTGAAGTGCGACATTCTGTGCTTGAGAGAAGCTACCCCGCCGGCCGGCGAGCCCCCGGCCGGACAACATCGGCCCCCTGCCCGGCTGCCGGGGCGCAGTAGGGCAAGCCCCAGAACTGGTACCGGCACAGCACCTCCGGCCAGTCGCGGACCCAGCAACACTTGTGGTCGAAGCCGGGCACGATCACTACGTGTACCCGATCCGGCCGGGCCAGCTTCCGGGCATAAGCCTGGGCAACCGCGGCGGGCATGGTCTCGTCGTCCCCACCCACCAGATGAAGCTGCGCCAGGAGGCGCAGGCGTGCGGCCTCGTCGACCGGGTTCAACGAGCCGCTCAAGGGCGTCAGATCCAGCAGGCGCGTCCAGGTTGCATGGTCCAGATTTCCCGCCACCGTCGCCAGCCAGGCCACGTCGTCGCGCCGCGCGGCCACCAACGCGGCAACGGCGCCTCCCCCCGAGTACCCCACCAGCCCTATGCGCGGTGCACGCGCGGCGTCCTGCGCCCAGTCGATGGCCGCGTTGACCGCCTGAACCACCTTCTCGCCGTAACGATCCGAGGCCCAGAAACGAGGATCGCAGCCGGCCCTGTCATCGCCCCTGGTGTACTGGCAGGGACGTGCCACGTACAGCACGGCAGGCGACGGATCCCGTACCGCCAAGCGCAGCGCCACGGGATTCCACGGCGTCGGATCCTTTGACACGCTCCAGGGCGTGGCCCAGGCGTGACCGTCGCCTTCCACGTAGACCACAAGCGCGTGCGGATTCTCATGCAGGCCGCGATGAAACACCTGCAGCACGAACGGCCCTGCGGGCACCAGATCGGCGGCAAATCCCTTGCTCGCCGCCAGCTCGGCCACGCGCTCGCGCGAGCCCCTGAGCAGCCAGCCGTCGGCACAGCCGGCCAGCAGAGTCAGCAGCAGAAAAAGAAAAAGGCCCCTTTTCACAAAGGGGCCTCCCTCGTAGACCATGCTCATAGGTTAGTCCTTAAGCCACCGATGCTATCCATGCGGGATTGCGGGAGGGGTTGCAGGACCGTCGGCGGCAGGGATAGACGCCGACGAGCCTACATGGACGTATTCACGGCGTGTCCTGCAAGACCTTCCGCAATGCCGCAACGCCAGTTGCCCCTTAAGGACTAGCCTATGAGACCATGCTAAACGTGGCGGCTACGTCGCATCAGGCCTCAGAAGGGGACGCGCACCGACAGGTTCCACATGTCGCTGGTCAGGCTCTGGCGTCCCCGAATGGTGGTCCACTCGGCGGTCGCGGAGATGCCGTCGTCACCGAAGTAACGCACGCCCAGGCCATACTCGAAGCCGTTCTTGTCGTTGGGCGTAAACGCCACGCGGGTGCGGGAGAAGTCTCTCTGATACATGGCGCTGGCATAGGGCTCGAACATGCCGAAGCTGTAGGCGGCCTCCGCCCTGAGCCGCCCCTGGCCCAGGTGGAAGCTGCTCGAGGCCACCGTCTGCGCACCCGTCCCATTTTCCGTGTACCCGTCCACCTTGTCCCTGGCCCACAGGTAGCCCACCTGTCCGGTCAGGATCCAGTTGTCGACGCTCATGTTGCCGTTGAGGTTGCCGGCCAGGAACCAGCGATTGCTGTCCGGTGAACTTCTAGCCAGATCAGTGCTAGAGGCTGCCGTGGAGTCAAGCCGAGATTGATCGATGTTGCTCCTGGTATAGCCCGCCGAGAGATCGGCGCTGAAGTTAGGCGTGATCAGATAGCCCAGATAAGGCGCGATCGTGTAGCCGTCGATCTGCTGCGTGCCGCCGTTGAACGTGGTCGTCACGTCGGCGGAGCTGTAGCCCAGGGCGGCACCCACCACCATCACGTCGCTCAGGCGGTAGTCCACGCCGGCGGTCAGGCCATCGGTGTCGGAGTCATAGGTCGAGGTGGTGAAGTCGCTCTTGACCTTGCCCTTGTTGAAGCTGGCCCAGATCCCCCAGGCATCGTTGTCGCCCGCGGAACGGCCTCTGCCGAACAAATTCATCAGGCCGGCGGTCTCTGTGCCGCGCAGTCGACCCAGGCCACGCCGGGCGGCGTTGCTCAGCGTGGTGACGGTCGCAGGCATCTGGGTTACCTGCAGGTCCTGTGCCGAGACGGCCGTACCGGGACAGCTAGCCACTACCTCAGCGAGACGGTGCTGGTACAGATCCAGGTAGTACGAGTCACCCGGATACTGCTGGACGTACATCAGATATTGCAACAGCAGCGAGTCGTTTAGATCACACGTCGGTGGCAACGAAATTGCTTGCGCGGGATTGGCCGCAGCGGCCAACATCAGGCCAGCGACGACAGCGATTCTGGTTCTCACGGAAATTCCCCCCCTCTTTAGTTCACTAACGCATTCGGCGGCCCTTAATAGAGGCCCGCCGATGACCATGGGGGCGAGCCTATCACGTGCAAAAGCGCCACACAAGTAGCTGTTTTGCAACATTCGCTGGATCGCAGCCGGCGATGGTCAATCTACGAAGCCACAGCGAGCACTTGTGTGGTATGAATCACAGATTGCACCGGCGCGGCGCGCGGTTACGGATCTGCGGACTTGCGTTTCCGCCCGCGGGCAGTAGCATTCTTAAGTAGAACCCATGCCGAAGCCGCGCCCAGCACCGGGCATTGCCCGATGGCAAAGCGGTCCAGGCGACTCCACGGAGGTCACTAGGATGACGAGGCTGTCTACCGGTTTGCTGTCGCTGTACCTGGCACTGAGCTTGAGCGCCTTGACCCCCGTTTACGCCGCCAGCCAGGCGGGCGAGGTCGAGTCCCTGGATGGCTCGGCTCAGGCAATATCCCCGGCGGGTCAGGAGCGTAGCCTGAGCAAGGGGGACAAGATCTATACGGGCGACCGGGTCCTCACCAAGTACCGGGCCAGCCTGCGCCTGCGGTTCCTGGACAAGACCAAGTTCGAGCTTGGACCGAACTCGGACATGACCATCGATAAGTTCGTCTACGATCCCGACCCGGCGAAGAGTTCCTTCGCGACCCGCATCGCCAAAGGCGCGTTCCGCTTCGTCACGGGGTTGGTGGCGCGCTTCCGGCCGGCAGCCATGCGCGTCGGGCTGCCGGTGGCCACCATCGGCATCCGGGGCACCAACGTGGTGGGCCAGGCCGATGCTACCACCGCGACGGTCATCCTGCTGGAGCCTGAAGGGGAATCCAAGCCTACGGCGGTGGAAGTGTCCAACGACTATGGCAGCGTGATCATCGACAAGCCGGGATATGGTACGGAGGTCCCGGACGAACACAGCCCGCCGTCTCCCGTGCGCCGCATGCAGCTTCGGACCATCCAGAATCTGATGGGCACCTTCCGCAGCATCCAGCAGATGTCCATTCCGCGCCCCATGCCCATGCCCCACTTCCACTAAGCGCTCGTAGCGACAGCTCATAGGCTAGTCCTTAAGGGGCACCTGGCGTCGCGGCATTGCGGAAGGACTTG
>CAYWTP010000306.1:0-4455 GCA_964461215.1 uncultured Ectothiorhodospiraceae bacterium
GGGCCGAGGTGCGGTTGAGCAGGTTGAAGCCCTGGAACACGAAGCCCAGATAGTTCCGGCGCAGCAGGGCCCGCTGATCGCGGGTCAGCTCTCCCACCTCCAGCCCCTGGAAGCGGTAGGAGCCGGACGTGGGTGTATCCAGGCAGCCCAGGATGTTCATGGCGGTGGACTTGCCCGAGCCGCTGGGACCCATGACGGCCACGAACTCGCCCTGGGCGATGCGCAGATCCACGCCGCGCAGGGCGTGCATGGCGGCCGCGCCCCGGCCGTAGATCTTGGTGACCCCCTTGAGCTCGATCAGTGGCCCGGAAGCGCCTGGCGCGGAGTCGTTCATGCTCAAGCGCTCGCTTGCCGGGCCTCCACCACCAGCTCCATGCCGGGCTTTACCTGGCCGCCCAGAACCTCGGTCACGGTGCCGTTGGTGGCCCCGGCGGTTACGTCCATGGGTACCGGCCGGCCGTCGCGCAGGATCCATACCCGCTGCTGGCCGGCACCCGTCTCGGCGCGCTCGCGCGAGCTCGAGCGTTGGTGGCGGCGTGGGAACAGCTTGCTCAGCAGGCTGCCGCCGGACTCGGGCTTGCCACTAGCCGCCTTGGGCGGCGCGAAGCGCAGTGCGGCGTTGGGGATCAGGACCGCGTTCTGCACCCGGCGCACCGTGATGTCAGCCGTCGCGGTCATTCCCGGGCGCAGGGACAGATCCTTGTTATCCACCTCCAGGAGGGTCTCGTAGGTCACCACGCCGGCCACGGTCTTGGCGCCGTAGCGGACCTGGGTGATGCGGGCCGGGAAGGTCTTGTTGGGGTAAGCGTCCACGGTGAACGTGGCCGCCTGTCCTACCTCGACCTGGCCTACGTCAGCCTCGTCCACGTCAACGTGCAGCTCCATCTGCGACAGGTCCTCGGCCAGCACGAACAGCACCGGGGCCTGCAGGGAGGCCGCCACCGTCTGCCCCGGCTCCACCGCCCGGGTGAGCACGATGCCGTTGATTGGGGAGACGATGGTGGCTTTGCCCAGGTTGGTCTGGTCGGAGTCCAGCGTCGCCTCGGCCTCGGACACCGAGGCCTTGGCGCTGGCCTCGTCGGCGAGGGCGCGTGCCAGGGTAGCTTCGGCGGTGTCGATATCGGACTTGGAGGGTACCTTGCCGCCGCTGAGCCTGGCCACCTCCTTGAGCCGTGCCAGATCGCTGCGAGACTGCTTGACCGTGGCCTGGGTCTGGAGCACCTTGGCCTGCGCGGATGCCAGTGAGGCCTTGGATTTGAGCACCTGGGCCTCCAGCTTGGTGGTGTCCAGCCGGGCCAGGACCTGGCCCACCTTGACCCGGTCGTTGTAGTCCACGTCTACGGTCCTGATGATCCCCGACAGCTCGCTGCCCACGTCGACCTGGTTGGTGGGCTCCAGCGTTCCTGTGGCCGTCACGGTGACGGTGAACCCTCCCTGCTTCACCGGTTCGGTGCGGTATTGTGTCTGCGCCGCCTTGTCGCCCGAGCTCCAGCTCAGGGCGATGGCCACGATGACGGCTGCCGCGCCGGACCAGATCAGCCAGCGCAGGCGGTGGCGGCGGTGGGGCGGATGAGCGCCCAGGCTCAGAGTCCTGGCGATCGTGCTTTCCTGTGTGGTGTCGTTCATCTGCGGGATCCTTCTGGCTCGGCCCTGGAGGCCAGGCCGGCGGTTGTCTCAGGCCGCGGCGACCAGCCGCCGCCCAGGGCCTTGTACAGGCGCACCAGATTGGCGGTGGCGTCGCCGTTGGCTACCGCTACCTGGTCGGTCAGGGACAGCGACGTGCGCTGGGTGTCGAGCACGGTCTGAAAGTCGATGAGCCCCGAGGCATACTGGTCGGCAGCCAGCTTGGCGGCCGTCTGCGCCGATGCCGCGGCGCTGCGCAGGGATTGCAGCCGAGTCTGGGTGTTGGCGTAGGCCACCAGGGCATCCTCCACGTCCTGCAGCGCCTGCAGCACCGCCGCCCGATAGGCCCCCAGGGCCTGCGCCTGCAAGGCGGTCTGTATCGCGATGTTCTGCTGGATGCGGCCGGCGTCGAACAGCGTTGCGGCCGCCTTGGCGGCCAGGGACGAGGTCAGCGCCTGAATGCCCAGGAGCTTTCCCGGCGACAGGGCGTCCAGGCCGATGGAGCCCAGGAGTGAGAGGCTGGGATAGCGGCTGGCCTCGGCCTCGCCGATGCGCGCGGTCTGGGCCGCGAGCCTGCGCTCGGCCCGGCGTACGTCGGGGCGCTGGCGCAGGGTGTCGGCCGGCACCCCCACGGCCACCTGCGGCGGTGGCACCGGTATGGGCCCGGGCTGCGCCAGCTCGGCCGTTACGGTCCCGGGCGGCTGTCCCACCAGCACGGCGAGCCGGTTCGCGGCCTGCTCCATTCCCGTCTTCAGGGCCGGAACATTGGCGCGGGTCTGCTCCAGGTTGGACTTGGCCTGCTCTACGTCCAGCTCGCCGGTCAGGCCGGCCTGCGCGCGCCAGCGGGCCAGATCATTGGTCTCGTTCAGGGTCTTGAGGTTGGCCCGGGCGATGCCGAGACGGGTCTGGTAGGAACGCAGATCCACGTAGTTCAGGGCCACCTCCGCGAGCAGGCTGACGGTGACGTCACGCAGATCCTCCTCGCTGGCCTGCAGGTCGGCCCGGGCTGCCTCCAACCCGCGGCGCTGGCCGCCGAACACGTCCGGCTCCCAGCTTGCGTCGAAGCCGGCGGAGTAAAGCTCACGCGTGGTGCCGCTGCCGGTCTCCTGGCCGGACCGGCTGCGGGTTGCCGAGCCGCTGCCCTGAAGCGTGGGGTAGAGCTGCGCGCCGGCCAGCTCCCTCCGCGCCCGCGCCTCGCGCAGTCGTCCGCGGGCCTGCTTGAGGTCGAAATTGTCGGCCACGGCACGCTGGACGAGACTGGTCAGCACCGGATCGTGCAGGGCTTTCCACCACTCGGCCAGTGCCTGGCGCGCGGGGGCCGCGCTCTGGAGGCCCTGCGCCATGTCGGCATGCCAGGTGAGTGGCGGTGCCACCTGCGGCCGCACGTACTCGGGGCCGACGGCGGCACAGCCGGCCAGGAGCAGGCCCGCGGCGAGCGCCATGAGGGTCTTGCCGCGGGTACGATGGGCGGGCGTATGCAGTAGCCGAAGTCTCATCACGATGTCACATCATAGCCGCTTTGCTCGGCGCGCCGGCAGCTCCGTCTCCCCGGGCGCAAAGAGCCGTCGAAGCGCCGGGGACGGCACCCATGGTGCGTTAAGAGCCTCGGCACGGACGGCCTGGCCGAACAGCCATGTGCTCAGCGGCGGTCATGCTGAGCCCTCCAATGGACCCTCGCCCATGATTCCGGTTCCGCTCCCGGGCACCGAACGCTGGATGCCGGGGGGGATGGCTCCGTTGCACAGTACCGGGAGCGGTCCGGAAAACTGGGCATGCAGCCTGCGTTTCCCAACCCGGGGAGCGGCGCGGGCTCATGGCCGCGGCTGGTCTTTACCAGCGCGGACGGTGATGCTCGGAACGCTCGCAGTGTTCCTTGCCGCGGAAGTGGCGGTGCTGCTCCAGCTTCTCCATCTGGGCGGCCGTGAGCACGCCGGCGAGCCGGTCATGGGTCTCCTGGCGCAAGGCCTCACGCTCTTGCTTCAACTGATCGAAGATGGCTTGCACCTGTGCCGTCTGTTGCTCGCTCAGCCCCAGGCGCTCGGCCATTCTGTCCACGCGCGGCCCCCTCTCCTGGGCGGTTGGCGGCGCGCTACCCGCCGCTGGGTCGGCGTTCATGCCGGCCGCCACAGCGGCGGCGCTGATGGTGCATAAGGCGATAATGGCCAGGGTCTTCTTCATGGTGTTTTCCTCGTCTATGAAATAAGCGGATGTTTCGCGATGAATGGCGCTCTGCCATCCATGCTTGTCAGATTAAATTCAGAACGAGGAAGCAATCGGGAGTGAATGCGGAAAGATTGTGAAACGGCCCGCATGCACCACCGAGCTGGTGAGACATGTGGGCTAAGCCTGGATCTCGTAGCGGTAGCCGGCACCGTAGACGGAATGAATCAGCTCCTGATCGGGTAGCACCGTGGCCAGCTTGCGGCGCAGCTTCTTGACGTGACTGTCGATGGTACGGTCGGAGACGATTCGGTTGTCGGTGTAGATCCGGTCCATAAGCTGTGAGCGGGAGAAGATCCTCCCCGGGTGTGCGGCCAGGGTCTGCAGAATACGAAACTCCACGGTGGTGAGCTCCGTGGTGCCGCCGGCCGCCCGGATGCGGTGACTGTACTCGTCGAGCTCCAGCGGACCGGGGGACGAAGGCTCCGGCTCGCGACGGCTGCGGCGCAGCACCGCCTTCACCCGGGCTACCACCTCGCGGGGGCTGAAAGGCTTGCAGATGTAGTCGTCGGCGCCCAGCTCAAGGCCCAGCAGCCGGTCGAACTCTTCCACCCGCGCCGTAACCATGATGATGGGCGTCTGGGAGAAGCTGCGCAGCTCGCGGCACACGTC
>CAYWTP010000307.1:0-3211 GCA_964461215.1 uncultured Ectothiorhodospiraceae bacterium
CGCCTACGTGGACAGCGGCACCATGGTCGACACCTGGGCGACCGTGGGCTCCTGCGCCCAGATTGGGAAGAACGTGCACTTGTCGGGCGGGGTCGGAATCGGCGGCGTGCTGGAGCCTCTGCAGGCGAGTCCTACGATCATCGAGGACAACTGCTTCATTGGAGCCCGGTCCGAGGTGGTGGAAGGCGTCATCGTCGGCGAAGGCTCTGTGATCTCGATGGGTGTCTACATCGGCCAGAGCACGCGCATCTACAACCGGGAAAACGGGAATATCACCTACGGCCGCATTCCTCCCGGCTCGGTGGTCGTTTCCGGCAATCTCCCCTCGCAGGACGGCAAGTACAGCTTGTACTGCGCGGTCATCGTCAAGCAGGTCGATGAGAAGACCCGCAGCAAGGTCGGGATCAACGAGCTGCTCCGCAACATCTGAGCCGCGGAGCCTCAGGGTCCTTCGCCGTAGTGCCCGCGGCCGGGAGCGAGGGAAAAGCCAACGTTTCGGACATACCGGCCCTGTTCAGCGGGCAACTGCTCCCGGCCGAAAGCACTTGAAGGGATTCATAAGGCGTGGACCTGGTCCACGCCCTGTCTTGCATTTGGTAGCGTGGACACGTCAAGGTCCATCCAGCCCGGCGCCGATCATTCCACCATAAGCTTCAGGTTCTTCAGAGCCGTCACCCGAACCACGGTGCGGGCGGGCTTGGCTGCAAACATCATCTCCTCGCCGGTGCGGGGGTTGCGGCCCTTGCGAGCCTTGGTGGCCTTCTTCTTCAAGGTCCGGACCTTGAGCAATCCCGGCAGCGTGAACTGCCCGGCCCCGCGCTTCTTCAGGTGACGTGCGATGATGTTACCCAGCTCGTCCATCACCGTAACCACGTCCTTCTTGGCCAGACCCGTGTTGTCGGTGAGGGCGGTAAGTAGCTGGGCCTTGGTATAAGGGTTGCGGATGGCGGTGGTCTGCTGCTTCGGGGCAGCCGCCGCTGCGCTCTTCTTGGCGGCTACGCTCTTCTTGGCAGTGGTCCTCTTCTTGGCAGCGGCCTTCTTCGTACTGGTTGTGCTGGACACTCGCGGCATTGCAATCTCCTGTGAGCTGTTGATTGTTTTCGTTCGTACGTCCGGGAAAAGGCACGCGGTCATCATGATATACACTGCACTTTCTGACTCGTGCCGGAATTTCAAGTCATGTACACAATAAAAATACCAGCGATCATGCTCTTATACAATGGAAGGGATTTCCGGGATTGTTTGCTGCAGGTGACCGCAGCACTCATGTGAGCTAACTTATGCAGCGCAATGCCATGCGCGGCGTGCCTGGTCTTGCCGGAGTCCACCGTATACCCGGCAAGTGTTACCGCACCACATTCCAGAGATCCGCACCCATGCGAAACCTCGTTCTGGCCAAGGCTTCATTCTGGTTGATAGTCATCGGCGCCATTGCACTGGTAACACCTCACCCCGCCTGGCCGAGGCCGTTGGCTTGGGCTGTCCTGGCCACCGGGTTCACGCTGGGAGCCGCCACGCTGATCGGCAAGCTCAGACGGCCACGTGACACCGATGCGCATTCAGGAGATGAAAAATAGGCCGTTGCGCGCCGCCGATCTCAACACCGGCGACGTCGGCCTGGGCCAAAGCCGGGGCCCGGCCGGACCGCGATGGCCCGAGCAGCGGAGAACTCATGGCGATGATGGCGGGCGAATTTAACTATACTGTGCCGTGACTGCTGGCCAACGCCGTCCCCAAAGCGGCACAGGCACCGCGATGCCGACGCTCCAATCGCGTTCCGCCGCCCCGTTGGCCAACGGTGGTCGGATACGGCCTGGCAGGCGCGAGGTGAAGGAACCGTCGGCCGCAGAGGTCAAGCGGAGCACGCCGCTGTCGGGCCGCCGGAACCACCGCCGTCAACCGCTCGCGGATGCTCGGTCCGGGACTTGTAAAGGTAACGCCATGTTCAGAACCGCAGAGCTCGGCCGGGAGATCTCCCGCGAGGAATATCACGAGCAGGTGCCCAAGCTGCGCGAGGAGCTGCTGGAGATCCAGCAGGAGCTGCGCAGCCTGGACTTTCCGGTGATTATCGTCTTCGCCGGCGTAGAGGGGGCGGGCAAAGGAGAAACCGTAAATCTGCTCAATGAATGGATGGATCCGCGCTGGCTCATTACCCGCGCTTATACGGAACCTTCCCAGGAGGAGGCCGAACGGCCAGAGTACTGGCGCTACTGGCGGGATCTGCCGCCCAAGGGCCGGATCGGCTTCTTCCTCAGCTCCTGGTATTCCAAGCCGGTCCTCGAACACGTCTACGCCAAGATCACCCTGGCGGAGTTCGACGACCGACTGGACCGGATTGTTGCCTTCGAGAAGGCACTGGCCGACGACGGAGCCCTGATCATCAAGCTGTGGATGCACCTGGGCAAAGCCGCCCAGAAGAAGCGGCTGAAGAGCCTGGAGAAGGACCCCTACCTGAGCTGGCGCGTGGCCGAAAGTGACTGGCAGCACTGGCGCATGTACGACAGCTTCATCGCCGCGGCTGAGCGCGTCATCATGCGCAGCAGCACCGGCCAGGCCCCATGGCATATCGTGGAAGGCTACGATCCCCGCTACCGCAGCTTGACGGTGGGCTCGATCATCCGCGACTCAGTCCGTAAGCATATGGCGCTCATCGAGGCCCAGCGCCAGGTCGCCGCAAACCTGCACGCAGTGCAAGCGGGCACAGCACCAGGCGACGCTGTAGAGCCGGCGCAGATTTTCGCTCCCGGTACTCTGCCCACGGTGCTGTCCGCGCTGGACACGACCATGGTCCTGGGGAAGAAGGACTACGGCACGGCCATGAAGGGGTATCAGCGCCAGCTAAACCTTCTCTACCGGGAAGCCATGAGCCGCAAGATCTCGACCCTGGTGGTGCTGGAAGGCTGGGATGCCGCCGGCAAGGGAGGTGCCATCCGTCGCTGCACGGCGGCCATGGACGCCCGGCACTTCGAGGTCATCCCATTCGCGGCCCCCAGCGATGAGGAGCGCGCCCAGCATTACCTGTGGCGATTCTGGCGCAACCTGGGGCGAGCCGGGCGTGTCACCTTCTTCGATCGAAGCTGGTATGGACGAGTGCTGGTGGAACGGGTGGAGGGCTTCGCAACGGAGAAGGAATGGATGCGCGCCTACGCCGAGATCAACCACTTCGAAGAACAGTTGGTCGAACACGGCATCGTACTGGTCAAGTTCTGGA
>CAYWTP010000307.1:3221-4433 GCA_964461215.1 uncultured Ectothiorhodospiraceae bacterium
AGCGCAACCTGCACGATTTTGGCACCGTCATCATCAAGTTCTGGATCCACATCACCCGGGACGAGCAGCTCGCGCGCTTCAAGGCTCGCGAGCAAACGCCTTGGAAGCAGTGGAAGCTCACCGACGAAGACTGGCGCAATCGCGACAAATGGAACCTCTACGAGCAGGCCGTAAACGACATGATCGCACGGACCAGCACCAGCGTCGCGCCCTGGACGCTGGTCGAAGGCAACGACAAACGTTTCGCCCGGGCAAAGATCCTGCAAACCATCTGCACCCGGCTTCAACAGGCCACCGGCACCACGGCCAGAGATTCAGCCAAGGCCGCCCCAGCAAAGAGCTGACCGTCCTCAGTCCTCTTCTTCCCTGGGCCGGTAGGCCGCCATGAGATCCTGCTGAACCTTGGCCGGGACCGGGTCGTAGTGACTGAACTCGAGGGTGTAGGACCCCTCGCCGCCGGTCACTGACTTGAGCTTCGACTGGTAGTTGCCCAGCTCGCTCAGCGGGACCTGCCCCTGGATCAGGACCCGTCCCCCGGACAGCACCTCGGTACCGTTGATTCTGCCACGCATGCTCGAGAGGTCCCCGGTGATGTCGCCTACCGCCGCGCTGGGAGTCTTGATCTCGATGTTGACGATGGGCTCCAGAATGAGCGCTCTGGCCTTGGAGACGGCGTCGAGAAACGCCTTCTTGCCCGCCGTCACGAAAGCCACTTCCTTGGAATCCACGGAGTGGAACTTGCCGTCATAGACGGTCACCTGGACGTCCTGCATTGGATAGCCGGCGATGGCGCCGGACTCCAGCACCTGGCGCACACCCTTCTCCACCGCCGGAATGAACTGCGACGGGATCGCCCCGCCCACGACCTTATTCGCGAACTCGAAGCCGGCGCCGCGCTCCAGGGGGGCGATGCGCAGGAACACCTCGCCGAACTGGCCGGCACCGCCGGTCTGTTTCTTGTGCCGGTGATGGCCTTCGGCGGGCGCGCTGATGGTCTCCAGGTAGGCGATCCGAGGGGGGCGGGTCTCCAGCTCCAGGTTATAGATCTCGTGCATCTTCTGCAGCACCACTCGCAGGTGCAGCTCGCCCAAGCCACGTACGACCGTCTCGTTGGTCGAAGGATTCTGCTCCACCACCAGACAAGGATCTTCCTCGTCCAGCTTGTGCAACGCGTCCGAAAGCTTCTTCTCATCGCCGCGCCGGGTAATGTCG
>CAYWTP010000308.1:0-4427 GCA_964461215.1 uncultured Ectothiorhodospiraceae bacterium
CTCCTGGGCCAGGGCAATGGCCAGACGCGCCTCGGTCACGGTATCCATGGCCGCCGAGACGAACGGGATGTTGAGCCGGATCCCCCGCGTGAGCTGGGTGGCCAGGCTCACGTTCTTGGGCAGCACGGTGGAATGCGCCGGAAGGAGCAGTACGTCGTCGAAGGTCAGAGCTTCCTGGACAATGCGCATCGAGGGGAACCCGTTGGGGTGGTGGAATTCAAGCGTCCAAGTATAGGGTTTGACGCTGGGCCGGTAAACGGGGTAGCTTTTGAGCCGCAGCCGGTCCCAAGGCTTCATCAAGAAATACCACGATCCCATGTGATGCATCCCACCAATTTGGAGGTAACCATGCGCCAGATGATCGCCGTTATCGCTCTCCTGGGCCTGTCCGCCTGCGGCGGCGTCGCGGCCCGTTCGGACGCAGACGTACAGCAGGCCATCGAGGCGGCCCAGGCCGCCGCCCACAAAGCCGACGCGGTCGGCTCTGAGTGGCGGGACACGGGTGAAATGATCAAGAAGGCGCGGCAGGCGGCCGCTCAGGGCGACCAGGCCAAGGCGATGAAGCTGGCCAAGGAGGCCGAGAAGCAGGGCGAGCTGGGATATCAGCAGTATCTGGACCAGAAGAACGCCGGACCCCATTACTAATGAGATGGGTGAGGAAGCCGCGGAGTCTCCGTACCGGGACATCTATACCGTTTCGCGCCTGAACAATGAAGTGCGCGAGCTGCTGGAGCTGAGCTTTCCCTTGCTGTGGGTGGAAGGCGAAGTCTCCAACCTCGCGCGCCCGGCCTCCGGACACTTCTATTTCAGCCTGAAGGACGCCTCCAGCCAGGTCCGCTGCGCGCGTTTCCGCACGCAGAACCGGATGCCGGGCCTGGTCCCCCGGAACGGGCAGAAGGTCCTGGTCCGGGCCAGGGTCAGCTTGTATTCGCCCCGGGGTGACTTCCAGCTCATCGTCGAGTACCTGGAGGAGTTCGGCGAGGGCGCGCTGCGCCGGGCCTTCGAGATCCTCAAGCAGCGCCTGTCCGCAGAAGGCCTCTTCGAGCCCGCCAACAAGCAGCCGCTGCCGGCCCCGCCCCGGCGCATCGGAGTAATCACCTCACCCAGCGGGGCGGCGGTACGCGACGTGCTCACGGTTCTGCGGCGCCGCTTCCCCGCGATCCCGGTGCTCATCTATCCGGTCCCGGTCCAGGGCGCGGCCGCTGCCTGCGCGATCGCCGAGGCCGTGAGGCTGGCCGGGGAACGGGCCGAGTGCAACGTGCTGATCCTGGCTCGTGGCGGCGGCTCGCTGGAGGATCTGCAAGCGTTTAACGAAGAGAGTGTGGCACGGGCTATCCACACTTGTCCGATCCCCTTGGTCACCGGAATTGGCCACGAGGTGGACTTCACGATTGCCGACTTCGTAGCCGACGTGCGCGCAGCCACACCTTCGGCCGCCGCCGAGACCGTCAGCCCGGACCAGGCGGAGATCCGCGGGCGGCTGTCCCGCCGCGGCGTGCGCTTGTACACGCTGATGGCCGGCCGGCTGCGGCGTGAGCGCGAGCGGCTCACGTGGCTGGCGCGCCGACTCCGGCACCCCCGGCGACACCTGCTGGAGATTGCCCAGCGCCTGGACGGGCTGAGTCAGCGCCTGGCCGGTGCCTACCACAGGCTGCACAGTGAACGCAGGATGCGCCTGCACGAGGCCGCCGGCCGGCTGCAGCGCCACAGCCCGGCCGGGCGCCTGCGGGACGCTACTGCCACCAACCGGTTGCTCGGCGCGCGGCTGGGGGCGGCCTGGCAGCGGGACCTGGCGGCCCGCCGGGCGCGGATCGCCGCCCTGGCACGGGCGCTGGACGCCGTCAGCCCGCTGGCCACGGTGCAGCGCGGTTACGCCATTGTCACTGCAGTCCCGGACGGTCGACCCGTGTGCTCGGTCGATGACGCCGGCCCGGGGCAAGTGCTGGACGCCCGCCTGGTCGACGGCGTCCTGCGCTGCACGGTCACGGACCGTCTCCGATTCTGAAGCCCCGCACCCGAGGACCATCCATGGCGACATCCACCCCCCGTCCTACACCGGCGTATCCGCTCTGGCTCACTTTCCTGCTGCTGGGCCTGAGCCTGAGTGCCGCCGCCGCTACCCTGCCGCGGGCCGATCCGGTGCCGGGGGGCATCGCGGTGATCCCCCTGGGCGCGGCGAAGGGCCAACCGCCCCGGGCCGAATACGACGGCCGGCGCGTGATGGTGCTAAGCCACGCCCGCCAGTGGTATGCCGTGGTGGGGCTGCCGCTGTCGGCCAGGGCCGGCACCGACTCCGTCCGCGTCCGGCCCACCCGGGGGCCCGTCTACGTGCGTAAGTTCACGGTAACTGGCAAGGCCTATGCGACCCAGCGCATCACTCTCAAGGACCGGCGCAAGGTCAATCCCGGCAAGCGTGATCTGGAGCGCATCCGGCGCGAGCAGACCGAGATCCGCCAGGCACTCGCTTCCTGGCGGGAAGTGGAGCCGGTGCCGCTACCGCTGATGCTGCCCGTACACGGACGCCTCTCCAGTCCTTTCGGCCTGCGCCGCTTCTTCAACGACCAGCCCCGCAAGCCCCACAGCGGACTGGACATCGCCGCCGCCAGGGGCACGCCGGTAGCCAGCGCCCAGGCCGGCCGCGTGGTGGCAACGGGCAAATACTTCTTCAACGGCAACACGGTCCTGGTAGACCACGGTCAGGGGCTGGTCACCATGTACTGCCATCTGGACAGCATTGCCGTAAAGCCGGGCCAGCGGCTCCGGGCCGGAGAAACCATCGGCCGTGTGGGAATGACGGGACGGGTGACCGGCCCACACCTGCACTGGAGTGTCAGCCTGAACCGCAACATGGTGGATCCGGACCTTTTCCTGACCACCGCCGACGCCACGAGCCTGAAAACGGCCTCGTCGCCGGCACGTGCTCAGTAGCGCAGGCGGTACCAGGCCAGTCCCAAGTACTCGTACAAGGCGCTGCTGGTTTCGCCCAGGGCGCCCGCGGTAGGCAGCCAGCCGAAGATCGCGGGAGCGTTGTGCGAGACGGTGACAAACTCGGTGGGCGCCGGCACGGGATCAAGCCCGTCACGGCGAAAAGCCTCCACGGCCCGCACCATGTGGTTGGCGTCAGTGATCAAAAAGAAAGTCCGGACCCCGGCAGCCCGCAGAATGGTGGCACTGTAGGCCGCGTTCTCTGCGGTGTTGCGGCTGCGTTCCTCGATCCAGGTCACCGGTACGTGAAAGTCCTCCTCCAGGGCCTCTTTCATCAGAGAGGCTTCGGACACCGTCGAGCCCCCTCCGAACACCGTTCCGCCCGAGACCAGAACCGGCAAGCCGGTCTGCCGATAGAGCCGGGCCGCGTAGCGCACCCTCACCAGCGAGATGGAGCCGATCGTATCGGCCCCGTACTCCGGGGCATTGGCATAGCGACCGCCGGCCAGCACGACGATCGCACCCACATCGTGGCGCTTGAGATCGGCGCTCGACAGGGCCGGGTACGCCGGCAGCGCTCTTTGCAGACCGCCACCCACCACCGGCAGCGACAGGACAACCAGTGACAGGACCCCCACCGCCACCAGGGCCGTGCCGAGCCGGCGCCACCGCAGCATGAGAAGCAGGCCCAGGACGCACAGCAGCAGATTCGACCCCGGCGGCAGCACCAGTGCGGTGAGGATCTTGGTCAGGAGCAGCTCCATCGCGGCGACGCGCCCGGCCTCGCGTGATTCAGCTCACCGCCTCGCCGGCGGCCTGACGGTCGGCGTGATACGAGGAGCGCACCAGTGGACCGCTGGCCACGTTTCGGAATCCCAGCTCACGGGCCAGTGCCGCCAGATCCGCAAACTCCTCCGGACAGGCATAGCGCGCCACCGGCAGATGGTGACGGGTGGGCTGCAGGTACTGGCCCAGGGTCAGCATGTCGCAGCCGTGCTCCCGCAGGTCGCGCAGGACCTCCTCGATCTCCGCCCTGGACTCGCCCAGTCCGAGCATTAGTCCGGACTTGGTAGGCACCTGAGGCTGGGCCGCCTTGAACCGCCGCAGCAGCTCCAGGGACCAGGCATAGTCGGCTCCGGGTCGCACCGCCCGATACAGGCGGGGTACGCTCTCCAGGTTGTGGTTGAACACATCCGGGGCCTCCCGTCCCAGCAGCTCAAGCGCCGTCTGCATGCGGCCCCTGAAGTCCGGTACCAGGATCTCGATGCGGGTGGCCGGCGAACACCCGCGGATGGCAGCCACGCACCGGGCAAAGTGTTCGGCCCCGCCGTCGCGCAGATCGTCACGGTCCACCGAGGTCACGACCACGTAGCGAAGGCCGAGCAGGGCCACGGTCTCGCCCAGGTGGGCGGGCTCCTCCGGGTCCAGGGCTCCCGGGCGGCCGTGCGCCACGTCGCAGAACGGGCAGCGCCGGGTACAGACGTCCCCCATGATCATGAAGG
>CAYWTP010000309.1:0-2903 GCA_964461215.1 uncultured Ectothiorhodospiraceae bacterium
CCCGGTGAGCGTGGGCTGCGTCCCTGGCTGCAGACCGGCTACCGCTCGATTGCCTCGTACGTGATCGCGGCGATGCAGATCACCCAGGTCTTCTCGGTGCGCCTGGCCATCCTCGTGCTCGCCACGCCGGTGTTCGCGCTCTTCAGCCTCGTCGCCATGGTCGACGGTTTCGTAAGGCGCGATCTGCGCCGCTGGGGCGGGGGCCGGGAGAGTTCATTCGTCTACCACTGGGCCAAGCGTTCGGCCCTGCCGCTGCTGGTGCTCTGCTGGGTCGTCTACCTCGCCCTGCCGTTCAGCCTGCACCCGACGTTCGTCATGCTCCCGTTCGCGGTACTGTTTGCGCTGAGTGTCTCGATCACGGCCAGTACCTTTAAGAAATACTTGTGATGCTCACCGAGCCTTGCACAAACCGACCAGCGGACTGGCAGCCTGCTCGGCAAGGCAGAGGCGGCGCCCCGCGCGTCCGCCCAAATTGACGACCCAGGTTGGTCATGATCTCCTGGTATGATCGAGCTGATCGGCGTCGGTGGACACTATCGTGGTAATCTGAGCCGCTGGATGACTTCGCAAGGATGCGATCATGTTGCCGTTACCGGCTGGCAGGGAAGCCAGTCCGGGCGCCGGCGCACCGCCGTATGTGCGTCATCGCCCGGAGCGGACCCTCCTCTATCAACTTATCGAAGAATACTATCCGTCGTTCCAGGCGCACCTGACGGCACAGGGTACGACCTTACCCGGATATGTCGAATAGGAATTTGCGGCGTACCTGAAGTGCGGGCGCCTGGAGCATGGTTTCCTGCGGGTGCGCTGTGACAGTTGTCATTCCGAGCACCTGGTCGCGTTCAGCTGTAAGAAACGCGGCTTCTGTCCCAGCTGCGGCGCCCGGCGCCCGGCGCATGGCGGAGAGCGCCGCGCTCCTGGTCGACGAGGTGTTCCCCGAACAGCCGGTACGGCAGTGGGTATTGAGCGTACCGTATCCGTTGCGCTTCCTGTTAGCGCGCCGCCCCGAGATGATGGGGCGGGTGCTCGGCATGGTTTACCGCAGTATCGCGACGCACCTGGTCAAGAAGGCGGGGTTTACCAGAATGACAGCCCAGACCGGCGCGGTCACCCTCATCCACGTCTTGGCAGTGCGCTGAATCTCAATGTTCATTTTCACATGCTGTTTCTCGACGGGGTGTATGTCGAACGCCCCGACGGCAGGCTGCGTTTCCGCGCGGTCAAGGCACCGACCAGCACCGAGCTCAATAGTCTGGCTGAGACTCTGGCGTGGCATAGTGGCCGGTACCTGGAACGTCAAGGCCTACTGGAACTGGATGCGGAAAACAGCTACCTGTCTGGCGACGAGTTCGAGGCCGGCGCGATAGAACAGATGCTGGGTTCGTCGATCACCTACCGCATCGCCATTAGCCCGCAGCGGGGCCCAAGGTATTCACCCTGCAGACGCTGCCGGCCGGTGAGGAGCAGTTTGACGACAGGGGCGGCAAAGGGCAGGGTTTTCACTACATGCCGAGGTGGCGGCCAGGGCCGATGAACGCCAGAAGCTGGAACGGTTATGCCGCTACATTACCCGGCCGGCGGCGTCAGAAATGCGCCTGTCGCTGACACCGAACGGGAATGTCCGCTACCAGCTGAAGACGCCGTATCGTGACGGCACCACCCACGTCATCTTCGAGCCGCTCGATTTCATCGCCCGACTGGCGGCGCTGGTGCCGAAACCACGGGTCAACCTGACGCGTTTTCACGGAGTATTTGCACCGAACAGCCAGTATCGGGCACGGGTGACACCGGCCAGGCGGGGCAAGGGAGGCCAGGCCGTCGCGGCAGCGGAGGTGGAGGAGCCGACAGCAGCGGAGCGCCGTGCCTCGATGACCTGGGCGCAGCGCCTGAAGCGCGTTTTCAATATCGACATTGAGACCTGCCCGGCCTGCGGTGGGTCGGTGCGGATCGTAGCGTGTATAGAGGACCCGGATGTCATCGGGAAGATCCTGGTCCACCTGGCCGGGAAAGCGGCAGGCCCGGAAGCCGCCCGGCTGCCACCGAGCCGCGGTCCGCCGCAACTCGGCCTGTTCGGCTGAACCATCAATTCACTGGTAGCCAGGCTGCGCCTCGTGGTGCGGCATGGGAAGGTTTTGCCTGGTGCCTAGGTAGCGGGGCGATCCAGGCTGTCAGGCCATTGATTGGCGCGGTTTCGCGGCGGTATGCCGGGGTGGAGGATGCTTCTGAGGTGGTGGGTATTGCTTGCTCGGCTACATCAATGGCGGGGCGAAAAGTGTGTTTATCCTGCCTATACTCTTACTTATCGGGTTTCTGCTGATCGTACTCGGTGCTGTCGGGATGTTACTGCCTGCGCTGATGGCATTTAGCACTGCGATCTTTGTGGGCTGGCTATTGCTGGTCGGCGGTGTCTTGTGGGCGGCGCACACGTATAAACACTGCCCAACGCACGTGATGGACTGGCTCAAGCCGGTCCTGTTGCTCATCACCGGCAGTCTGATGCTGTTCTATCCCATCGGCGGCGTGCAATTGGTGGGTTTGCTGCTGGCCATGTATCTCCTGCTCGATGCGCTTGGCAGCTTTATGCTCGCTCAGGCCGTGCACCCTGCTAAAGGCCGGGGCTGGATGGTCTTCAATGGTGTGATCTCGATTGTACTCGCAGCACTGTTTCTGATCGGCGGGCCGGCCACCTCGCTGTGGCTGGTGGGCCTGTATGTTGGCATCAACCTGCTATTCAACGGCACGGCGCTGGTCGCCATCGGCTGGAGCTTGCGTAATATCAATAGGGTGCAGATCCATCAGGACGCATAGAAATCAACAAGATAGCGTGATTAGGGGTAGCCGAAAGGGCCACACAATGGTATGTAACAAGCGACGAAACCGTTATGTACCACCGGGAGGCCCTT
>CAYWTP010000309.1:2913-4399 GCA_964461215.1 uncultured Ectothiorhodospiraceae bacterium
TTTCGACGATGAGAGCGTACACCAAGCAACACGGACTTGACGAGTTTGCAGCGGCCAAAGAGCAGCTTGATTACTTGGTCGGTGAGCTTCGCAGCGCGCACAACGAGGCGTTGGAGCACGGACAGGCGGAAAGGCTCATCGAGCAGGAGGGCCGCGAGGTGCTGCGACGACTGATGCAAGGCTACCTGGATCTGCGTGCGCAAAAGGAAGAGCGTGTAAGTGGGGTCATGGGCGCCGATGGCCAGGAGCGCAGGCATTGCCGCAGCACGCGCAGTCGCCAGCTTGAGAGCCTGTTCGGGACGGTCGAGGTACGGCGCAAGGGATACAGCGCACGGGGAGTGGGCAACGTGTTTCCGCTGGATGAGTCGCTGAATCTGCCGCGGCAGAAGTACTCTCACGGGCTGCGCGAGCGCGTGGCCAAGGCGGTGGTGAGCAGCTCCTTCGACGAGGCGGTCAGCACGGTTAGCGAACACACGGGAGGCCATGTGCCCAAACGCCAGGCCGAGCAGCTGTCCACGGTCGTGGCCGAGGATTTCGATGCCTATTATCAGGGCCGCGCGAGCGCGGGTGGGCAAGCCACCGACCTGCTGGTGATGAGCGCGGACGGTAAGGGCGTCGTGGTGCGCACCGAGGACTTGCGGCCCGCCACACGCAAGGCGGCCCAGAGCAGCGCTCACAAGCTCAAGACCCGCCTGAGCCGGGGCGAGAAGCGCAACCGCAAGCGCATGGCCACGGTGGCGGCCATCTACGACGTGGCGCCGCATTGGCGCAGCGCCGAGCAGAACATGGGTGTAGAGGAGCCGGTGGCGCGAGCCCGCCCCCGGCCTGGCGGCAAACGCGTATGGGCCAGCCTGAAGGAGTCCCCGGAGGTGGTCATCGAGCGGCTGTTTGCCGAGGCCGCCCGGCGTGATCCAGAGCGTCGGCGGCGCTGGCTGGTGCTCGTGGACGGGCACGAGAACCAGCTCGAGATCGTATACGCGTGCATCGCGCGTTACGGAGCCGATGTGGTGGTCATCCAGGACTTCATCCATGTGCTGGAGTATCTGTGGAAGGCCGCCTACTGCTTCCATCCCGCAGGCTCCGAGGCGGCCGAGCAGTGGGTCATGGAGCGCGCCTTGCGGGTCCTGCAAAGTCAGGCCAGCGGCGTAGCCGCCGGCATGCGCCGCAGCGCCACGCGCCAAGGTCTAACGCACGACGAACGAAAGGCCGTCGATACCTGTGCCAGCTACCTGCTCAAGAACAAGCTGCGCTTGGACTATGCCAGGGCCCTGGCGCACGGCTGGCCCATCGCCACCGGAGTGATTGAGGGCGCATGCCGTTACCTGGTCAAGGATCGGCTGGAGATCACTGGTGCCCGGTGGAGCTTGGAGGGGGCCGAGGCCGTGCTCAAGCTGCGCGCCCTGCATGCCAGCGGCGACCTATCGGACTACATGGACTTTCATCGCGCCGAGGAGCGGCGGCGAAACTATCCGATCGGGTACGGCCA
>CAYWTP010000310.1:0-4390 GCA_964461215.1 uncultured Ectothiorhodospiraceae bacterium
GGTGACCTGCTCACCAAGCCACATCAGGAACATGGTCCCGGTGACCAGGGTGACGGCGCCGATGATCCGGAAGCCGATACCGGGATCGATGACCACCTGGCCACCGCCCGCACGTTGGGACTCCAGGGCGATGGCCACGCCCACGGCCTGGAACATCGCCAGACCCACCGTAGCGTACCGGGTGTATTGATTGATCTTGCGCCGGCCGGCCTCGCCTTCTTTCTTGAGCTGCTCCAGCTTGGGGTGCACCACGGTGAGAAGCTGCAGAATGATGGAGGCGGAAATATAGGGCATGATGCCCAAGGCAAAGATAGAGAACCGGCGCAGGGCACCGCCTGAGAACATGTTGAACATGTCCAGGATGGTCCCGTGCTGCTGGTCGAACAACGCCTGCAGGGCCGCCGGATCGATGCCCGGCACCGGGATGAAGGTCCCGATGCGGTAGACCACCAGGGCCCCGAACAGGAATAGCAGCCGCTGCTTCAGCTCCGTAAGCTGACCGAAGCTGGGCAGCCCGGCGGTAGCCTTTTGACGCCCGTTGCTCACTTAGTCCTCGATCCTGCCGCCGGCGGCCTCAATGGCGGCCCGGGCGCCCTTGGTCACACCAACGCCCCGCAGTACGACCGCTTTGTCCAGAACTCCCGAGAGCATCACCTTGGCCTTGGACGCAGCGGCCGGGACGATGCCCGCCGCCTTGAGGACAGCGAGGTCGATGACCTCTGCGTCCACGGCGCCCAGCTCTCTCAGCCGTACCTCGGCGGTGCTCCCACGGGTCAGAGAACTGAAGCCCGATTTCGGAAGGCGACGCTGCAAGGGCATCTGACCGCCTTCGAAGCCCGCTCGCTTGTTGCCGCCGGATCGGGCCGCTTGTCCCTTGTGCCCCCGCCCCCCGGTCTTGCCCAGACCAGAGCCGATCCCTCGACCAACCCGCTTAGGGCTCTGCTTGGCGCCCGGCGCCGGCTTAAGCGTATTCAGTCGCATGGTTACAGCTCCTCGACCTTGAGCATGTAGGAAACCTTGTTGATCATTCCGCGCACGCAGGGGTTGTCATCCACGGTCACCGTCTGGTGCATACGCCGGATGCCGAGCCCACGAACACAAGCCCGGTGCTTGACCAGACGTCCGTGCAGGCTACGCACCAGGGTAAGAGCGAGCTTGCGGTTCTCTGCACTCTGATTTGCCATGACGCTATCCCGTAATCTCCTCGACCGTCTTGCCCCGCTTGGCTGCAATTTGCGCAGGCGCCTGCATCTCCATCAACCCCCTCACGGTGGCCCGGACGACGTTGATGGGATTGGGAGAGCCCATGCTCTTGGCCAGCACGTCGTGCACGCCGACCACCTCGAACACCGCCCGCATGGGACCGCCGGCGATAATGCCCGTGCCCTCCGACGCCGGCTGCATGTATACCTTGGCCGCGCTGTGCCTAGACATGATCGGATACTGCAAAGTACCGCCCTTGAGCGCAACGGGCTTCATGTTCTTGCGGGCGTTCTCCATGGCTTTCTGGATGGCCACCGGAACCTCCCTCGCCTTACCCCGACCCAGCCCAACGCGGCCCTTGCCGTCGCCGACCACGGTGAGCGCGGTAAAGCCGAACTGCCGGCCGCCCTTGACCACCTTGGCGACGCGGTTGACGGCCACCAGCTTCTCAAGCAGGTCGTCGCCGCCGGATTGGGAATCATAGTTCGCCATAGTGTTCGCCCTTAGAATTCCAGACCGTGTTCGCGTGCCGCATCGGCCAAGGCCTTGATGCGTCCGTGATACTTGAAGCCGGAGCGGTCGAAAGCCACCTTGCTAACGCCCTTCTCCTTCGCCCGCTCGGCGATGAGCCTGCCGACCACGGCCGCCGCGGATACGTTGCCGCCGTAGGCAAATTCCTTCTTCACCGCGTCGTCCATAGTCGAGACGCTGGCCAGCGTCTGGCTGCCGTCGGGGGCGATAAGCTGGGCATAGATGTGCCGCGGAGTGCGGTTCACGCACAGGCGGTACACCGCCAGCTCACGAATCTTCGCCCGGGTGCCACGGGCGCGACGCAGGCGCGCGATCTTCTTAGCATGCATGGATGTTCACCCTTACTTCTTCTTGGCTTCCTTACGGACCACCACTTCGTCGGAGTAGCGTACGCCCTTACCCTTATACGGCTCCGGGCCCCGGAAACCACGAATGATGGCCGCCACCTGACCGACCTGTTGCTTGTCGACACCCCGCACCACGACCTCTGTCTGGCTGGGCGTCTCAATGCTGATTCCGCTCGGAATGGGAAACTCGATGGGGTGGGAGTAGCCCAGGGTCAAGTTCAGCACTGCCCCGCTGACCTGAGCACGGTAGCCCACCCCGACCAGCGTCAGCTTCCTCTCGAAGCCCTGACTCACGCCCGTAACCATGTTGGCCACCAGTGCCCGCGTGGTTCCGGCCAGCGCGTCGGCGTTCTGCGCGCCGTCGCGTGGGCCGAAGCTCAGCACGTTGCCATCGCGCACCAGCTCCACGGCGGGATGAACCTCATGCTCCAGAGAGCCCTTGCCTCCCTTCACGGTCAGGGCCTGGCCGTCAATCTCTATCTCGACGCCCGAAGGCAGCTCGATCGGCATTTTTGCGACGCGCGACATTTCACTCACCCATCAGGATACGTAGCAGAGCACTTCGCCGCCATGGCCGGCGGCCCGGGCCGCGCGGTCGGTCATCACCCCGCGGGAGGTGGAGACGATCGCCACGCCGAGGCCGGCCTGCACCTTGGGCAGATCGTCCTTGCCCTTGTAAATGCGCCGGCTCGGCCGGCTGGCGCGCTGCAACGAATCGATGACCGGGCGGCCTTCGTGATACTTCAGCACCACGGTCAAGGTGGGCTTGCCCTCCACCTGATCCACGGCGTAATCGTTGACGTAGCCTTCATCCTTGAGCACGCGGGCGATGGCGGTCTTCAGATTGGAAGACGGCATGCTCACCTTGACCTTGGACGCCCCCTGCCCGTTGCGCAGGCGGGTCAACATGTCGGAGATGGGGTCCTGCATACTCATTTTGGTCACCCGTAATTCGCAATTCGAGATTCGTGCCGCTACCAGCTCGCCTTGACCAGCCCCGGAATGTCGCCGCGCATCGCCGCTTCACGCAGCTTGTTGCGGGCCAGACCGAATTTGCGGTAGTAGCCGTGGGGTCTGCCCGTGAGCCGGCAGCGGTTTCGCTGACGCACCGGGCTGGAGTCCCGGGGCAGCTTCTGCAAGTCCTGCAGGGCCTCAAACCGTTCCTCACCGCCAGTCTTGGGGTCTGCTATCTTTGCCTTGAGATCGGCTCGCTTCGTGGCGTACTTCGCCGCCAGCCGGGCCCGCTTCTTGTCGCGGTTGATCATGGAGGTCTTGGCCATGGCTACACCAGAGTCTCTTAGTTCCTGAAAGGGAAATTGAAGGCCGCAAGAAGCGCCCGGGCCTCATCGTCGGACTTCGCGCTGGTTGTGATGGCGATGTCGAGTCCGCGCAATGCGTCAATTTTGTCGAAGTCGATCTCTGGAAAGATGATCTGCTCGCGCACGCCCAGGCTGTAGTTCCCCCTGCCGTCGAACGCCCTGGCGGAGAACCCCCGGAAGTCCCGAATTCGGGGAATCGCTACGTTGATCAGCCGGTCCAGGAACTCGTACATCCGCTCCCGGCGCAACGTCACCTTGCAGCCGATGGGCCAGTCCTCACGGATCTTGAATCCGGCCACCGACTTCCGTGCCTTGGTCACCACGGGCTTCTGGGCGGCAATCGCCGTCATGTCACCCACGGCGTTCTCCATGATTTTCTTGTCGCCCACGGCCTCACCGACACCCATGTTCAGGGTGACTTTGGTGATCCGAGGGACCTGCATGACGTTGGCGTAGCTAAACTGCTCCATGAGCTGCTTGGCCACGGTATCCCGGTAGTATTGCTGTAGTCTCACCATCGGCCTGAATCCTTAAGCGTCGACCACTTCTTTGTTCGACTTGAAGTAACGCACCTTGCGACCACCCTCGAGCCGGCGAAAGCCGACACGGTCGGCCTTCTTGGTCACAGGATTGAACAGCGCCACATTGGACGCGTGAATAGGCATCTCCTTCTCGACAATCCCGCCGGTGGTCCCGCGGGTGGGGTTCGGCCGGGTATGCCGCTTGACGACATTCACGTTCTCGACCAACACGTGATCATCGCTCAGGATCCGCAGCACGTTGCCGCGCTTGCCTTTGTCCTTGCCTGTGAGGACGATGACCTGGTCGCCTTGTCTGATCCGGTTCATGACTGCTCTTCCGCCTTAGAGTACTTCCGGGGCCAGGGAGATGATCTTCATAAAGCGATCGCCACGCAGCTCGCGGGTTACCGGCCCGAATATGCGGGTGCCGATCGGCTGAAGCTGGTTGTTGAGCAGCACGGCGGCATTG
>CAYWTP010000311.1:0-4353 GCA_964461215.1 uncultured Ectothiorhodospiraceae bacterium
GGTCGCAGCATCCCTGCTGCTCACGGTCCTGCAAACCTCACATGGACACCGCGTATTTGGCTTTAAGAGCTAACCAATGAGCGAAGACTGCCATGCGGGGTAAGGTACTACCGGATCGTCCAGCCATGGTTCCGCGCCAGAAGGTCGCAGCAGCGTTCGGCGAGGGCACTGATGGTTAGCAGGGGATTGGCGCCGAGCGAACGCGGGACCACGGCGCCGTCCATGACATAGAGGCCCCGATGTACTGCCGCCCCGGCGCCGCGGAACACCTCGCCCTGGTGATTGACCACCCCGCCATCGGCGCTCTCGGCCATGGGACAACCTCCCAGCGGGTGGCCGGTGACCAGGTTGTGGTCGGTAAGCTCGTTCCAGACCGGGTTGGGTATATAGGTGCCGCCGAGCGCTTCGGTGGCGCGGCGCATCATTTCCGAGGCGCGCGCGAAATGCGGCTGCCGGCCGACGTCGGGCCAATGGATGCGGGGACGATCATCCTCCAGGACGATGCGTCCCGAGGCGTCATCGTGCCCCACGACCAGCAGGAACAGGGTGTTGCGTGTCGCGCCGGCATAGGCTCCGAGCAGCTCGCTCTTGACGACTCGGGCCAACTCCTCGATGCGGTCGCGCAGGCCGGCATCCGTGTCGATGCCGGTCAGCTTGGCTCCGGCCGCCAGCATCGCGGGCAGGAGCGTCGCCATGGCACCGGGGATCGCGCCGTCTTCCATAACCGCACCGAGGTCCGGATCGCGTCCGGCTCGGGCGTCGATCAGTGCCGTCGAGCAGGGGCCGACCGCCTCGACGGTGCCGGTCGGATGCATGCCCAGCCCGATGCCGTTGACGACGACATCGGCGTTGTAGGCGAAGCCGACGGTATCGCCATTCCCGGAAAAGCGGCTGCCCAGGGCGGGGGAGAACGTCAGCCCGCTTTGCCGCGAACGCAGCAGAATCTCGGTGCTTCCAAGGGCGCCGGCGGCGAGGACAACGATGTCGGCGCGCAGGCGGAGCGTCGACGCGGCGCCCGCCGCGTCGGTGTACGCCGCGTGCACCTGCCAGTGTTCGCCGTCGCGCTCGACGCGGCGGGCAGACAGGCCTGTGTAGATCTCGGCGCCGTGCCTGACGGCATCCGGCAGGTAGTTCATGAGCACGGTGTTCTTGGCGGCATAATTGCAGCCGGAAACGCAGTCACCGCACCCAACGCACGGGCCTTGCACCGCGCCCGCGTGATTGACGCCGTCGGCGAACTCCTCGAAGTTGATGAGCAGGGGTGCAGGCACGCAGGGCTCGTTGAGGTGCCTGGCCGATTGCGCCAAGGCCGCGGGCTTGTGCAAGCGGGGATAGGTGTCGGGATAGACGGCGGGCCGCAGCATCGCCTCGGCCCGGGCGAACCAGGGTTCGAGGGACGCATTGCGGATCTCGGCCGGCCAGCAAGGATCGGTGAACAGGCCCGGATCGGGACGCAGGGCGATAGCCGCGTTGATCAGCGAGGTGCCGCCCAGGCCGCAGCCGACAACGACGTTGATGTCCCGGTTGAAACGGATGTCGAACAGGCCGGAGGGGGAGCCGAAGTGCTTGATGGGGGCGTCCATCTGCACCTCCCCCAGCAACTCGGTCTCGGTACGCGGGTATTCGCCCGGCCGGATCTCGCGTCCGCGCTCGATCACGCACACCCGCCTGCCGGCGCGCGCGAGGCGCGACGCGGCGATGCCGCCACCGTAACCGGAGCCGATCACCAGCACGTCATAGTGCGCTTTGATCTGCGCGACCGGGGAGGCGAGTCTGGGCATGCGGGTCTCCTTCGACGATGACTCAGGTGTCGAGGCGTGCCGAGCGGGTAGGCAGTTTCGCTTGTGTATGGGCAGTTGGCAAGCCGCCAACCGGCCAGGAAAGGTCAGGTGCGATGCACGCTGCCCGCCACATCCGACGCCATCTCTTCGCATCGCCGTTTCAGGTCGGCATTCATCTGTTCATACACCGGCGGCCCCTGGTCGCGCAGAATGAGCCAGGCGAGCGGCAGCAGCAGGCCGCTGAAGATCTCGCCGTGAAGGAAGCGGATGCGCTCGGTCGCACTCCGCTCGATGATGAAGTAGTGCTCGGCACGAAACAGCCAAGACCATAGGAACTGGCCGGCCCAGCGCAACTCGCGCCGGGGCTCGACCTTGAGCACGGTCGCCGTCGCATTCATGCGGAAATGGCGTGGCAGCTCGAAGCGAAACGCGATCTTCGCCCCAACCACCAGCTTGCCCTCGACCCGCAGCAGGAACCGATTCCATTCCGGATAACGAGCGAAATCACCGATGATGTCCCACACCCATTGCGGATCGGTGGCGATTTCGATCGCGGTGTCGATGCTTCTGGGCATCTTTGGGTGCTCCCGTCTCTTCAGGCCGGCACGGTGGGCTACATACTATGATGTCCTTGCCGGCCGCGCCACGCCCCGGGAACCTGCGACGAACCGGTGGCAGCAATCTGGCATGGCACCGCAGCCTCAGGAGGGCCACTCGTCTTCGGGAGGAGTTGCACGTCGTTCGGTCCAAGCACTGCCCGAGGATGGCGGCCTGCCAGGCCGGGGTCCAGGCCTTCCAACAGCTAGCCGCGGTATAGGCTTAACACGCTAGCGACGTCTAGAACACCACCCACTCCTCACATGACGGATACTATGCCCGCGTAATAGCATCACGGGCACACAGGGGAAGAGCATTCATGCGAACGGTCGTCGGCATCCGCTCCGGCCAGCGGATCGAGCGGACAGCGAACCAGGAAAACGATCCCGCTCCCACCATCTGGTTCGATAGCTGGCGCCAGATGGCCGGCGTGCTGTCAGACGAGAACCGCGCCTTGCTGAAGCTCATACAGGAGAAGCAACCGCGCACCGTCATGGAACTCGCGGAACTCTCGGGCCGCGCCGCCAGCAACCTCTCCCGCACCCTGCGCACCCTGGAAGGCCACGGCCTGGTCCGGCTGCACCGCAGCCCCGACACTCGCGCCGTACGGCCCGAGGCGCTGGCGACACAATTTCTGGTGGTACTAGACCCACCACAAAGGGAAGAACAATGAAATTCGAGGTGTACTGCGACGAAGCCAATCCAGATGTGCTGACATCTGCGAGTCCGCGTGCGCGACATCTCATGATCGGCAGCCTCTGGCTACCTGAGAACCTGCGCAACGAGGTCAAAGCACGGGTTACCGCTCTACGCAAGCGGCACCAGACGTGGGGTGAAATCAAGTGGAGCAAGGCGTCGCCGAACCGCCGGGACTTCTATGTGGAACTGGTGGATCTGTTCTTCGCCTATGGCGACAACTTGCGTTTCCGCTGCATTGCCGTCGATCGAACCCAGCTCAATCTTGCGCTTCACGACAATGACGGCGAACTGGGCTTCTACAAGTTCTACTACCAGCTGCTGCATCACTGGATACTGGACTTCAACATCTACCGGATCTTCTGCGACGTCAAGAGCAACCGCGATCCGAAGCGCTTGCCGGTGCTGGCCCGGTGCCTGTCGCGCGCCAACCTCACATCGAGCGTCGAATACATCCAGGCACTGCCAAGGCCGCCCCGTGGTGCAACGCCTCAAGTCTGCGCTGGGACGCGAGCTTGCGCCCACTCACAAGGGCGAGGAGAAATTCAACATCTTCAAGATTCGCCTGCAAGGGGGGTGGTGACGGCATCGCCGCCCCTCGTCCACTACGCGACGGCCGCCGAGTACCGCACTCATTACGAACGCGTCTATTGCCGGGGAACCATCCACACCTTCGACGGCATCCGGGTGTACTTCTCGCCCAGGAAATTCGGCCATGTCTTTTACGAAAGCACCGCACGTGATGGCCGCAAGGACGTCTTTTCACCGGTGCGCGCGCAGCGCATCGACTGGATCAAGGCGACGTTGGAACATCCCCAGGCCGCATTGTTCGCGGGCTGGGACAAGCGTGCGCGCCGATACGATACGATGCGACACGCCGCGTAGCCGTGGTGTACGAGGACTTCGTGGTCGTGGTAGCGATGGGGCTAACGGCGCACGGCGCGCTGAAAGCGAATTTCGTGACCTGCTACCAGGCCGACAACAGCATCGGCAAGATCAAGGGCGCGCCCGCCTGGTCCAGGGAAGCCTGCCTGCGCCTCTTGGGAGGCACCCCATGAGCGGGCGCCCAGAAACACAAAGGCCGCTGATTCGCTACGCGGGTTCAGCGGCCGAAACCTCGATAGGTTCAAAGCCGATAGGCAGTGAACTCGATGAGGAAGTATATGCCCGGGTAGGGATCTGTCAAGGGCATGAGCCGGCCGAGCAAAGCCATAGCGCTATCGCCTAAGATCCCCTAAGTCCAGAGGGGATGCAAGATACGGTCGCCGAGGAAGAGGTA